>NZ_JABWDV010000170.1 GCF_013362995.1 Streptomyces sp. TRM64462
GCGCGGGGGGCGCGAGCGGGGCGGCGCAGAAACCGCAGCGGTCACCGATCAGTTCGATCCCGCACCAGGCGCACGCCTCGCGCCGTACCGACGCGACGAGCTGGTGCAGCACCGCCAGGTCGGGCAGGAACGCGGCGAACTCGACCAGCTTGCCGGTGCCCCACCACGCGGACGACCCGGCGGGCAGCGCGGCCTCGTCCACGCCGACGACCCGCCACGCGGGGGCGAGGGTGCGGGTGATCCAGTCGGCGGCGGACTGGCCGCGCGCGACGACCATACGGGTGGCGAACCCGGGCCCCTCGAACGGCTCGGCGCCCGGAGCCCCGAGCCGGATCAGCCGGGGCTCCGGGTGCGCGAGGACGGCGAACTGGGAGCCGGGCACCCACGACTTGGCGTGCGCCTTGAGGCTCACGGGGACGCGGTCGAGGCGGGCTACCGAGTGCAGTACGGCGCCGGTGTGGACGTAGTGCGACAGCAGCCGGGCGGCCGACGCCAGCACGCCGGGCCCGAAGTCGCAGACGGACAACTGGCGGAGCTGGCGGGCGAGTACGGCGGTGCCGAGCGGCGGCAGGTCCAGCGGGAGCAGCGCGACGCGGTCGCTCTCCAGCAGGGCCCGGACCGTGTGCAGCCGCCGCACATGGGCGGGCGGGGTCGCGGCCGGGTAGAGGGCGACGACGTGGCCGTGCTGCTCGACGAGCGTGTGCAGGGCGACGAGCGCGGCGTCCAGGGGCTGGGCGTCGGGGTGTGCGAGGACGGCGGCGGGGGGCGTGTGGTGGTCGGTCGGCGGTAGCACCAGGTCGGCACTGGTGACGGCGATCGCAGTCGGCACGTGGTTCCCCGTTCGCTCCGGCCACCGGTGTTCCCCGGCGCATCGCAGTGGATTGCTGCGATGCCTGTTGCGCTGCTCCGTGCTCACTCCTGACCCGCACTTTATCGGCGGGGAAGGGGCTGGAGAACCGCTTTCGGACTCCTTGTGGTGGACCGTGTGCCGACGGTACGGGACTCAAATAGGGCGAACGGTACAGGAGTTGACTTCCGTCCCGGCTCCTGGCGCCTTCCGGGCCGCCCTCCCTTGACAAGAGGATTGGTCTGGACCAACTTGTTCGGGCACCAGCACCTCCTCCCCACTCCCCCACTCCCCCACTCCCCCACCGGAGGCAGCAAGTGCACCGCACCAGAACGCTCGCCGGGCCGCTGGCCCTGGCCGTGGGCGCCGGGCTCGTCCTCGCCGGCGGCACCGGCACCGGCACCGCGCAGGCCGCGGAGGACCGCAACGTCGCCAGGAACGCCGGCTTCGAGTCCGGCCTCACCGGCTGGACGTGCTCCGCGAACAGCGGCACCACCGTCACGTCCCCCGTCCACGGCGGAGCCGCCGCCCTGAAGGCCACACCCGCCGGGCTCGACCACGCCAAGTGCTCCCAGACCGTGGCCGTCCTGCCCGACTCGACGTACCAGCTGAGCGCCTGGGTCCAGGGCGGCTACGCCTACCTGGGCGCGAGCGGCACCGGCACCACCGACGTGTCCACCTGGACGCCCGGCTCGACCGGCTGGCAGCAGCTCAGCACGAGCTTCAGGACGGGCCCGTCCACCACGTCCGTCACCGTCTACACGCACGGCTGGTACGGGCAGGCCGCCTACCACGCCGACGACGTCTCGGTCTTCGGACCCGACGGCGGCGGCGACGGCGACCCCGACCCGGTCGTACCCGCGCCCCCGTCCGGTCTGGCCGCCGGGGCCGTCACCTCCTCGTCCGTGGCGCTGAGCTGGAGCCCGGTGAGCGGGGCCGCCGGCTACCACGTGTACCGGGACGGCACCCGCGTCCAGTCGGTGTCCGGCACGTCGGCCACCGTGACCGGACTCACCGCCGACACCTCGTACGGCTTCCAGGTCTCGGCCCACAACGCCGCGGGCGAGTCGGCCAGGTCCGCGGCCGTCACCGCCCGCACCGCCCCCGGCGGCACGGACCCGAACCCGAACGTGCCGAAGCACGCGGTGACCGGTTACTGGCAGAACTTCGACAACGGCGCCAGGGTGCAGAAGCTGCGGGACGTGCAGGCGCAGTACGACATCATCGCCGTCTCGTTCGCGGACTCGACGGCCACGCCGGGACAGATCGTCTTCAACCTCGACCCGGCCGTCGGCTACGCCTCGGTCGCGGACTTCAAGGCGGACATCGCCGCGAAGAAGGCCGCGGGCAAGTCCGTGATCATCTCGGTGGGCGGTGAAAAGGGCAACGTCACCATCAACAGCGACGCGTCGGCCACGGCCTTCGCGGACAGCGCGTACGCCCTGATGCGGGAGTACGGCTTCGACGGCGTCGACATCGACCTGGAGCACGGCATCAACTCCACCTACCTGACGAAGGCGCTGCGCCAGCTCTCGGCGAAGGCGGGCCCGGGCATGGTGCTGACGATGGCGCCGCAGACCATCGACATGCAGAACACCGGCACGGAGTACTTCAAGACCGCGCTCGCCGTGAAGGACATCCTCACGGTGGTCAACATGCAGTACTACAACAGCGGTTCGATGCTGGGGTGCGACGGCAAGGTCTACGCGCAGGGGTCCGTGGACTTCCTGACCGCGCTGGCCTGCATCCAGCTGCAGAACGGCCTCGACCCGTCGCAGGTCGGCCTGGGCGTCCCGGCGTCGCCGCGCGGCGCGGGCAGCGGCTACGTCGACCCGTCGGTCGTCAAGAACGCCCTGGACTGCCTGACCCGGGGCACCGGCTGCGGCTCCTTCAAGCCGTCGCGGACCTGGCCGTCACTGCGCGGCGCCATGACCTGGTCGACGAACTGGGACGCGACGGCCGGCAACGCCTGGTCCGACGCGGTCGGCCCGCACGTCCACAACCTGCCGTAGGGCCTGGGGCCGCGCTCCGCCCTCACCAGGGCAGTTCGCGGACCTGTTCGACGCACAGGACGAGGAACAGGACGCCCGCCGCGCCCAGCATCCCGTTGCTGAGCCACCCGTTGCGCCACTCGGCGGGCGTCCGGGACGAGTTGAGCAGCCACAGCAGGGTCAGCGCGAGGAACGGCATGAAGAACGCGCCGACCACGCCGTAGACGATGACCAGGCCGAACGGCTTGTCCAGGAACAGCAGGGCCATGGGCGGGAACGTCAGCCACAGCAGGTACGCGCGGAAGGGGAGGGACTTCTCGGCGGGAGCCCCCTCCCCTGACGCGCCGCCGCCCGCCTTGCGGAAGCGCGCCACGAAGTCCGCGAACATCAGGCTCACGCCATGCCACACCCCGAGCAGGGACGTGAAGGAGGCCGCGAAGAAGCCGATCAGGAACAGCTTGGCGGTGACCGCCCCGTACTGGTCCTCCAGGACCGCGCCGAGGTCGATCAGGCCCCTGTCGCCCTTGGCGAGCGCGATGCCGGAGGAGTGCAGCAGCTCGGCGCCGACGATCAGCATGGCGACCACGAAAATGCCGGTGGTGAGGTACGCGACCCGGTTGTCGAGGCGCATGACCTTCATCCAGCCGGCGTCCCGCCATCCCTTGGCGTTCACCCAGTAGCCGTACGCGGCGAGGGTGATCGTGCCGCCGACGCCGCCGATGAGCCCGAGCGTGTAGACGAGGGAGCCCTCCGGCAGGACCGGCACCAGGCCGGCGAACGCGTCCGGCAGGTTCGGGGTGACCCGTACGGCGAGGTACACGGTGACCAGGAACATGACCCCGACGAGGATCGTCATGGCCTTCTCCAGCACGGCGTACCGGTTGAACCAGACGAACGCCAGGCCCGCCAGGCCGCACAGGATCGCCCACCACTTCAGCCCCATGGCGTCCGGGAACAGCGCGGCCAGCGGCAGGGCGCTGGACGACATGGCGGCGGCGCCGTAGACGAAGCCCCAGACGACGACGTATCCGGCGAAGTAGACCGTCGTCCACGGGCCGAGGCCGCGCCAGCCGTCGAAGAGGGTGCGGCCGGTGGCGAGGTGCCAGCGGCCGGCCGCCTCCGCGAGGGAGATCTTGATGAGGCAGCCGATCACGGCGGCCCAGAGCAGCGTGTAGCCGAATCTGCCGCCCGCGACCAGCGTGGCCACGAGGTCGCCCGCGCCCACGCCGGTCGCCGCGACGACGATGCCGGGGCCGATGTACCGCCAGCTCGCCTTGCGGAGTGCGGGAGTTCCCTGCCCCGTGCCGGTGTCCGCGGTGTCTGCCATGAGCTGTCCGCCTTCTCATCGTCCACTCGTGCGCACGTCACGAAAGCGGGTGTGCGGTGATCGCGCAAGAGGTAGGGCTCAAGGCCGTGACCGAAGTGCATTCTTGACGGGGTCATGCCACCCCCGCATTCTGCCCACACGGGGGACACCCCCCTACCCCCACTCAGGAGACAGCATGCGCCCACGCTTTCCCGGCAGACGGTCCGTCACCCTCGCGGCCGTGCTCGCGCTGGCCGTCGTGACACCGCTCACCGCCGCGGCCACCGCCGCCCCCGCGCCCGCGCCCGGCCCCGCATCCGCCGCCGCCCGAGCCGCCGCCGGCGAGGAGGTCATCCGGCAGTACGAGATCCACGGCCCCTCCACACCCGCCGAGCGCGCCGCCATCGCCGCCACCGGCGTGTCCATCGACGAGGCCGACGACCACGCGGTCGTCGTCAGCGCCAACGCCGAACAGGCCAGGCGGCTGCGCGCCCTCGGCCACGCACTGGAGGCCCTGCCCGGGCCGCCGGACCGCTCGAACGGCAAGACGGCCCTCTCCCCGGCCGACTTCCCGCCGGCCGACTCCCGCTACCACACCTACGCGGAGATGACCGCGGAGATCGACCAGCGGCTCCGGCAGTACCCGGACATCATGAGCAAGCGCGTGATCGGCAAGTCCTACCAGGGCCGCGACATCGTCGCCATCAAGATCAGCGACAACGTGGCCACGGACGAGAACGAGCCCGAGGTGCTGTTCACGCACCACCAGCACGCCCGCGAGCACCTCACCGTCGAGATGGCCCTCTACCTGCTGCGCGAGTTCGGCGCCGGGTACGGCTCCGACTCCCGCATCACCGCCGCGGTCGACGGCCGGGAGATCTGGATCGTGCCCGACCTCAACCCGGACGGCGGCGAGTACGACATCGCGTCCGGCAGCTACCGCAGCTGGCGCAAGAACCGGCAGCCCAACCCCGGCTCGTCGTACGTCGGCACCGACATGAACCGCAACTGGGACTACAAGTGGGGCTGCTGCGGCGGCTCCTCCGGCTCCTACGGCTCCGCCACCTACCGCGGCTCCGCACCCGAGTCGGCGCCCGAGGTGAAGCTTGTCGCGGACTTCGTGCGCTCGCGCGTCGTCGGCGGAGAGCAGCAGATCAAGGCGGCCATCGACTTCCACACGTACAGCGAGCTGATCCTCTGGCCGTTCGGCTACACCTACGCCGACACGGCGCCCGGCATGACCCGGGACGACCGGGACGCGTTCGCCGCCGTCGGCCGCAAGATGGCCGCGAGCAACGGCTACACACCGGAGCAGTCCAGCGACCTGTACATCACGGACGGGTCGATCGACGACTGGCTGTGGGGCGACCAGAAGATCTTCGGCTACACGTTCGAGATGTATCCGAGCAGCTCGTGGGGCGGCGGCTTCTACCCGCCCGACGAGGTGATCGAGCGCGAGACCGCCCGCAACCGGGACGCGGTGCTCCAGCTCGTGGAGAACGCGGACTGCATGTACCGCTCGATCGGCAAGGAGCAGCAGTACTGCTCATCCGGCTCCTGACGCCCTGCCCGGTCCGTTCACGGGCCCTTCCCGCGGTGGCACGGGTGCCCGTGTCACCGCGGTGACGTAAGAGCGGCTGTATACACGAGAGTTGGCCGCTACCCTGCTGGCGGGGCACCGCGTGAGGGGGTCGGCGGCATGTCGGGGGCAGGCTCAGGAGCAGGAGCAGGGGCAGGGGCAGGGACAGGGGCACGGCTTTTACCGCTGAGCGGCGACGACCCGGCGCGGCTCGGACCGTACGAACTGCTCGGGCGGCTCGGCTCGGGCGGCATGGGACGCATCTACCTGGGCCGGGTCCGGCTCGGTGAGCCGCTGGTGGCGGTCAAGACGCTGCTGGCCGAGGGCGAGGTGAGCGCGCCCGACCGGCGCAGGTTCGCCCGCGAGGTGACGCTCGCGCAGCGCGTCGACAACGCGTACACGGCGAAGGTGGTGGCCGCGGACGCGCAGGCGCCGTCGCCGTGGATGGCCATCCAGTACATCGCGGCCCCGTCGCTGGCCCAGCTCGTCGGCACCGCCGGGCGGCTGCCGGCGTCGGCGATCCGCTGGATCGCGGCGGGCACGGCGCAGGCCCTGGACGCCCTGCACGGGCAGGACATCGTGCACCGGGACGTGAAGCCGCAGAACATCCTGCTGCCGCTGGACGGGCCCCGGCTCATCGACTTCGGCATCTCGCACGCGTCGGACATCACGCGGACCACGATCACGCTCGGCACGATCGCGTTCACGTCGCCCGAGCAGGCGCGCGGCGAGACGTCGACGGCGGCGTCCGACATGTACTCGCTGGGCGCCACGCTGTTCCACCTGGCGGTGGGGCGGCCGCCCTACCCGGAGGGCGAGGACACGCTGCGGCTGCTGGTCCGGGTGTCGCGCGGCGACCTCGACCTCACGGGGCTGCCGAAGGAACTGGTGCCCCTGATCCGCCCGTGCCTGGCCGTCGAGCCGGACGCCAGGCCGGCGCCGGCCGAGGTCCTGGAACGGTTCCTCGCCGGGCTGGCCGGGCTGCCGGCGTCGCGCAGCGGTACGCGGTGGCTGCCGCCGCGCTGGACGGAGCAGATCGAGGGGTACGCGAGCCAGGGCCGCGCCTGGGCGCAGCAGGCCGCGCCCGCGGACCCCGAGGCGCCGACGGTGGCGCACCGGGCGGGGGCCGGGCCGGGCGCGGGAGGCGGTGCCGGTGCCGGTGCCGTTCCGCCGCCGGACCCGACGCGCGTGTACACGCAGGAACGGGAACGGGCCGAGCGCGAGCGGGCCGAGCGCCAGCGGGCCCAGCAGCTCAAGGAGGTCCAGGAGAAGCTGGCCCAGGAGCGCGCCAAGCGGGAGCAGAAGGCCCGGGAGCAGGCCGAGCGCGAACGGAAGGCGCGGGAGCGGCGCGCGCGTGCGGAACGGGAACGCGCCGCGAAGGCGGCGGCCCGGGCGCAGGCCCAGGCGGCTTCACGGGCCGCGTCCCGCCCGACGGCCACGCCCGCCACCGGGAGCGGCGGCGGCGCCAAGAAGGGCGGCGGGCTGAGCGGATGGTTCGTGGCGCTCGCCGTGATCCTGGGCCTGGTCCTCATCGCCCAGTGCGAGGAGAAGAAGAACAAGGGCTCGTCCACGGTCCGGGGCACCGGAACGGGCAGCAGCAGCGGCCTCACCAGCGGCGGCCTCACCAGCAGTGGCGGCAGCAGCACCAGCGGGTCGAGCGGCGGCAGCGGGGGTTCCGGCGGTTCGAGCAGCACGGGCGGTTCGAGCAGCTCCAGCTCCAGCAGCTCCAGCAGTTCGAGCAGTTCGAGTAGCAGCAGCGGCGGCACGCACACCGACCGCAAGCCCCGTACCCCCAGGCTCACCACCGCCGACCGGGCGTTCCGCGCCGTACGGGCCGGTCACTGCCTGGACGTGTACGACAACGGGTGGGGCCGCTGGAGCAAGACCTACCCCACCCGTGTCGACTGCACATCGGCGAGCGCGTACCTCCTGGTGACCCGTACGGCGTCCACGTCGTCGAGGTGCTCCACCGGGGCGGGCCGCAGCCGCTGGTCGCACTCCTCGGCCGACGGGGTGCGGACGGTGCTGTGCGTGTCCCGCAAGTTCCGCGCGGGGCAGTGCTTCCCGGCCACCGTCGAGGACGGCTACCGGCGGGCCAACGCCAATCTGATGGTGCTGTGGGACTGCTCCGCCACGAAGGTGCCGAAGGGCCGCACCCACATCCTCCAGATCACCGGCTACTACCGGAAGCCGTCCGGCCGTGTGAACTGCACCAACGACAACAGCCGCTTCTTCTACTGGACGGTGAACGGCGGCAAGAGCGTGGTCTGCGCCAAGTTCGCCTGACGCGGCGCGGGGTCGCTGGTGTGCCCGTCGCTCGGACGTTGACCGGATATCGGACAGGTGTTAGACATCACCGAGCGACCTTCGCAACGCAACAGGAGTGGAGCAGGCCCATGGCCGCCGACCAGCAGGAACCCACCGGCGGGGCCATCGGCCGAGCGGCCGCCCTCGCCGCCCGCCTCGCGGAGGAGCGCGTCGACCACCGCTTCAAGGGCCTGCCGCCGGACGCGGAGGGACTGACGATCGGTGAGCTGGCCGCGCAGCGGCGCGACCTCTTCACGGGCGGCTTCACGACCCCGGTCCTGACCCTCTCCGCCGAGGCCCTGGAGCACAACCTGGCCCAGCTGGAGGCGTACGCGGAGCGCCACGGCCTGGCGTTCGCGCCGCACGGCAAGACGACGATGGCGCCGCAGCTCTTCGCCCGTCAGCTCGCGTACGGGGCCTGGGGCATCACGGTCGCCGTCCCGCACCAGGTGCGGGTGTGCAGGGCGTTCGGCGTGCGGCGGGTGTTTCTGGCGAACGAGCTGGTGGACGCCACAGCCCTGCGCTGGGTCGCGGCGGAGCTGGCGGCCGACCCGGAGTTCCGGTTCGTCTGCTACGTCGACTCGGTGCGCGGCGTCGAGCTGATGGACCGGGCGCTGACCGGCGCGGCCGCGCCGTCCCGCCCCGTGGACGTGGTCGTGGAGCTGGGCGCGGGCGACAGCGCGCGGACGGGCGTGCGGACGGACGCGGAGGCCGTGGAGGTCGCCGAGGCGGTGACCCGCACGGCGACGCTGCGGCTCGTCGGGGTCGCCGGCTACGAGGCGCAGGTCCCGGGCGCGAGCCCCGGCACCGTACGGGCGTGGCTGCGGCGGCTGACCGGCCTGGCGGTGGAGCTGGACAAGGCGGGGCGGTTCGGGGACGCGGACGAGATCGTGGTGAGCGCGGGCGGCAGCGAGTGGTTCGACTCGGTCGCGGAGGTCTTCGCGGAGCTGCCGCCGCTCTCCGCGCCCGCGCTGAAGCTGCTCCGCTCGGGCGCGTACGTCTCGCACGACCACGGCCACTACGAGCGGCTGACGCCGTTCAACCGCGTCCCGGAGGAGGGCGGCCTGGAGCCGGCGTTCCGGCTGTGGGCGCAGGTGGTGTCGAAGCCGACGCCCGGCGAGGCGTTCCTCAACGCGGGCAAGCGGGACGTGTCGTACGACCTGAAGCTCCCGGAGCCGCAGCTCGTGCGCGCGTACGAGGGCGGTACGACGCGCCCGGCGACGGGCCTGACGGTGACCGCGCTGTCGGACCAGCACGCGTGGCTGCGGATCGAGCCGGGCGGCGCGGACGTGGAGGTCGGCGACTGGGTGGCGCTGGGTCTCGCGCACCCGTGCACGGTGTTCGAGAAGTGGCCGCTGATCCCGGTGGTGGACGCGGACGGCACGGCGGGCGACTACATCCGGACGTTCTTCTGAGGCGGCCCCACCGACGTCGGCGGCACGGGGTCGGGGGGCGTCAGGTGACGGCGGTGACGCGTTCGTCCGCGCGGCGCGGTCCTGGGACGCGGGCGGTGGCCGGGGCGCTGTCGCCGCGCCACATGAGGTAGGCGGCGGTCGCTCCGGCGACGGCGGCCAGGGCGAAGGCGTAGGCGGGGGTGCGGCCGTCGGGCGCCGTGACGAAGACGAACGCGGCCGACAGGACGGCGACCCCGCGGGCGGTGCGGCCGGTCCAGGTGGTGGCGGCGAGGAGCGGGGCGCCCCACAGGAGGTACCAGGGCTGCACGACCGGGGACAGCGCGACCAGGACCAGCAGGGACACGCCGAGCGCCTTGACCGGGTCGAGGAGGCCGCGGGCCACGTGGGCGGCGAGGTACGCGATGAGGACGAGGGCCAGGGTGAGGCCCATGGCCTGGATGGCGCGTTTGACGGGGTCCGGGTGGGTGCCCGAGAAGTACTGCATCCAGCGGCCGAGTGCCAGGCCGAGGTCGCTGGTGAAGGACAGCGCGGTGTGGATGCTGCCGGCGACGCTCTGGGTGCGCAGCCAGCCGAAGCCGGTGCCGCTGACGAGGGTCGCGGCGACCGCGACCGCCGCGGCGACGGCGCCGGGCCCGAGGAGGGCCTTGGCGACGCGCCGTATCGGCGGTCCCGCGGTCTCGCGGCCGACGACCACGCCGATGAAGAGGAGGCCGAGCGCGGCCGGTGACTTCACCATCATGGCGAGGCCGACGAGCGCGCTGCCCGCGATCCAGCGGCGGCCGCGCAGCGCGAGCGCGGCGCCCGCGAGGAGCAGGGCGACCATGAGGCCGTCGTTGTGTACGCCGCCGACGACGTGGACCAGCATGAGCGGGTTGAGGGCGCCGAGCCAGAGCGCGCCGGTCCGCGCCCCGCGCGGGGCGAGCCGCAGCAGCGCCCACACGGCGAGCCCGAGCGCGGCGACGGCGATGAGCCGCATCCCGAGGACGGCGGGCACGATCTGCCCGCCGGTCGCCCGGGTGACGCCTTCGGCGACGAGGAGGAAGAACGGCCCGTACGGGGCGGGCGTGTCGGTCCAGTGCCCGCCGACGCTCGCGGCGGCGTCCCCGCCGATCCCGCCGGGGTGCAGCACGGAAGGCCCGGCGCCGTACACATCGTGCCCCTCCAGGACCATGGCGCCCTGGGCGATGTAGCTGTACACGTCGGCGCTGTAGAGCGGCGGGGCGAGGAGGAGGGGCGCCGCCCACCAGCCGAGGGTGGTGAGCGTGTCGCGGACGCGGACGGCCGCGGGACGCTCGGTGATCAGCCTGCCGTACCGCCACCAGGCGATGACCAGGAGCGTCAGACCGGCGTAGGCGAGCAGGACGCCCGCTTCGAACGCGCGTGGCCCGCGGGGCAGCCAGAGGCCCCATGGGTCACGGTCCGGCAGCGTTCCCGCGGCCCAGCCGCCGAGTGCCACGGCGAGCGAACCGACCACCCCGAGCCGACGACAGCCGGCGACGCTCAACGACCACATGACCAGCCAACCTACCCGGGCGCCGGCGCCCACCGGCCCCGGGTCACAGACTCACCCCATCACCTGCACGGCCACCCCGTTCGGCGGAGCCGCCCGCAGCCGGCGGGGCCCTGTTCAGCGGGCCATCGGAGGGCCTCCCGTGCGGGGTCGGTCGCGCGGGACGTGGTGCAAAACACGAGGCGGGGTGTCCGCCGCCCCCGTAAGCTCGCGGACATGCAGGTCATCCAGTCCACGAAGCTCGCCAACGTCTGCTACGAAATCCGTGGCCCGGTGCTCGACGAGGCGATGCGGCTGGAGGCGGCGGGCCACCGTATCCTCAAGCTCAACACCGGCAACCCGGCCGCGTTCGGGTTCGAGTGCCCGCCCGCCATCCTCGAGGACATGCTCCGCAACCTCGGCGACGCGCACGGATACGGCGACGCGAAGGGCCTGCTGTCGGCGCGCCGCGCCGTGATGAGCCACTACGAGACGAAGGGCATCCCGCTCTCCGTCGAGGACATCTACATCGGCAACGGTGTCTCCGAGCTGATCCAGATGGCCATGCAGGCCCTCCTCGACGACGGCGACGAGGTCCTGGTGCCGGCCCCGGACTATCCGCTGTGGACGGCGTCGGTGGCGCTCGCGGGCGGCACGGCCGTCCACTACCGCTGCGACGAGCAGTCCGACTGGATGCCCGACCTGGCCGACATCGAGCGCAAGGTCACCGACCGCACCAAGGCGCTCGTCATCATCAACCCGAACAACCCGACGGGTGCCGTCTACGACGACGAGATGCTGCGCGGTCTCACCGAGATCGCCCGCCGCCACAACCTCGTCGTCTGCTCCGACGAGATCTACGACAAGATCCTCTACGACGGCGCCACGCACACGCCCACCAGCGCCGTCGCCCCGGACCTGCTGTGCCTCACCTTCAACGGCATGTCCAAGAACTACCGGGTCGCCGGCTACCGCAGCGGCTGGCTCGCGGTCTGCGGTCCGAAGGCGCACGCCTCGTCGTACATCGAGGGCCTGACGATCCTCGCCAACATGCGGCTGTGCGCCAACATGCCGGCGCAGCACGCCATCGCGGCCGCCCTCCAGGGCCGCCAGTCCATCGAGGCGCTCGTCGCCCCGGGCGGCAGGCTCCTGGAGCAGCGGGACGCGGCGTACGAGAAGCTCGTCGAGATCCCGGGCGTGAGCTGTGTGAAGCCGAAGGGCGCGCTGTACCTCTTCCCGCGCCTCGACCCGGCCGTCTACAAGATCAAGGACGACCGGCAGATGGTCCTCGACCTGCTGCGGGCCGAGAAGATCATGGTCGTGCACGGCACGGGGTTCAACTGGCACGAGCCGGACCACTTCCGCATCGTGACGCTCCCCAACGCCAAGGACCTGGCGGACGCGGTGACCCGGATCGGCGCCTTCCTGGACGGTTACAGCCAGCACTGAGCCGGTCACCTGGGACGGACTCAACTTTAGACTGAATCCAAGGTAGGATGGTCTCCTGTCAGTGAGCAGGAGGCCGTCCTCATGTACGAACCGATCCGCACCAAGTCGGTCCACCGGATGGCCGACGACGACCGGGAACCGTTCCCGCACCGCTCCCGCGAGGAGGAGCTGGACATCCAGCTCGCCGGGCACCTCGCCGCGCTGCTCGCCGTCACGGACGAACTCGGTGACGACGCGGCCGCCGAGCGCATCGCCCGGCAGGTGGCACGGCTGCGCGGCGCCCCGCCCGCGCGGCACGCCGGACTGACCGGCGCCGGCACCGCCGCGCTGCACCAGCGCGCCCACGCCCTCGCGGGGCGCGCTCTCGTCGTCGCGGCCTCCCGCGCCGACACCGCCGTCGCGATCCTCGCCGCCGAGCGGATGGACGCGCACGCCGCCGCTCTGGGCGAGGACCACCTGGTCGGCGCCCCCTGAGCCCGTTCGGCGACAGGGCCCCTACGGCAAAGACCCCCGGAGCGACGCCGATGTCGCTCCGGGGGCCGTTCGTCCGCGGCCGGCCGGGATGACTCCACAGGTCAGGGCAGGGTCGGTACGGACCGGCCGCGGGTCCCGGTGAGGCGTACGCCTCGGAGACTCAGCCCAGGCGCTCGACCAGCGCCCGGTACTCGTCCCACAGCTCCTTCGGCGTGTGGTCGCCGAAGGTGTTCAGGTGGTCGGGGATCAGGGCGGCCTCCTCGCGCCACACCTCGGTGTCGACCTTCAGCAGGAAGTCCAGGTCGTCGGCGGCCAGTTCGAGGCCGTCGGTGTCCAGGGCGTCCCGGGTCGGCAGGATGCCGATCGGCGTCTCCACGCCCTCGGCCTTGCCCTCCAGGCGCTCCACGATCCACTTCAGGACACGGCTGTTCTCACCGAAGCCGGGCCAGACGAACTTGCCCGCGTCGTTCTTGCGGAACCAGTTCACGTAGTAGATCTTCGGCAGCTTCGACTGATCAGCGTTCTTGCCGACCTTGACCCAGTGGGCCATGTAGTCGCCCATGTTGTAGCCGCAGAACGGCAGCATCGCGAACGGGTCGCGGCGCAGCTCTCCGACCTTGCCCTCGGCGGCCGCGGTCTTCTCGGACGCGACGTTCGCGCCGAGGAACACACCGTGCTGCCAGTCGAACGACTCCGTGACCAGCGGCACCGCGGAGGCGCGGCGGCCGCCGAAGAGGATCGCGGAGATCGGCACGCCCTTCGGGTCCTCCCACTCGGGGGCGATGATCGGGCACTGCGAGGCGGGCACGGTGAAACGGGCGTTGGGGTGGGCGGCGGGCGTCCCGGACTCGGGCGTCCAGTCGTTGCCCTTCCAGTCCGTGAGGTGGTCCGGCGCCTTCTCGGTCATGCCCTCCCACCACACGTCACCGTCGTCGGTCAGCGCGACGTTGGTGAAGACGGCGTTGCCCCACAGGGTCTTCATGGCGTTGGCGTTGGTGTGCTCGCCGGTGCCGGGCGCGACGCCGAAGAACCCGGCCTCCGGGTTGATCGCGTAGAGGCGGCCGTCCTCGCCGAACCGCATCCAGGCGATGTCGTCGCCGATGGTCTCGACGGTCCAGCCGGAGATGGTCGGCTCCAGCATCGCGAGGTTCGTCTTGCCGCACGCGGACGGGAAGGCGGCGGCGACGTACTTGGCCTCACCGGACGGCGGGGTCAGTTTCAGGATGAGCATGTGCTCCGCGAGCCAGCCCTCGTCGCGCGCCATGACGGACGCGATGCGCAGCGCGTAGCACTTCTTGCCGAGCAGCGCGTTGCCGCCGTAGCCGGAGCCGTACGACCAGATCTCGCGCGACTCGGGGAAGTGCGAGATGTACTTGGTGGAGTTGCACGGCCACGGCACGTCGGCCTGGCCCGGCTCCAGCGGTGCACCGAGGGTGTGGACGGCGCGGACGAAGAATCCGTCGTCGCCGAGCTCGTCGAGGACGGCCTGACCCATACGCGTCATGGTGCGCATGGAGACCGCGACATAGGCGGAGTCGGTGATCTCGACGCCGATCGCGGAGAGGTCCGAGCCCAGCGGGCCCATGCAGAAGGGGACGACGTACATCGTCCGGCCGCGCATCGAGCCGCGGAAGACACCCTGCTCGCCCGTGAAGATCTCCCGCATCTCGGCGGGCGCCTTCCAGTGGTTGGTCGGGCCGGCGTCCTCCTCCTTCTCGGAGCAGATGAAGGTGCGGTCCTCGACGCGCGCCACGTCGGTCGGGTCCGACGCGGCGTAGTAGGAGTTCGGGCGCTTGACCGGGTCCAGCTTCCTGAACGTGCCCTTGGCCACGAGCTCCTCGCACAGGCGCTCGTACTCGGCCTCGGAGCCGTCGCACCAGACGACTCTGTCGGGCTGCGTGATCGCTGCGATCTCGTCGACCCAGGCGACCAGCGCCTGGTGATTCGTCGGGGCCTGGGTGCTGGGAGCCGCATTGCGCGCCACGGTTGCTCCTTGTTGAGGGGTTTGTGGTTGTTGCCCCGTGGGGGCCGCGACCCGGATGCTTGCGGGGTGTGCTCATCCGGTGTCGACCGCACTCATTTGATCATCCGACGCGAATGCGCATATGTCCAGAGGGCCTCTCACGTGAGCATCACCACTCGCGTCCCGGTGCTACGGGGGCGTAGGTAGCATTCCGTCATGACTGCCGCCGCCGCGCCCGAAGAGACCGACGACGCGACCGACGCGACCGACACGACGACGTCGCACCTCCCCTTCAAGCCGCGGCTGCGCGGCTGGCTGCACGCGGGCATGTTCCCCGCGGTGCTCATAGCCGGCATCGTCCTCACGGCACTCGCCGACTCGACGCGCGGCCGGATCGCCTGCGGGATCTACGTGATCACGGCGTGCCTGCTCTTCGGCGTGAGCGCCCTCTACCACCGGGGGAACTGGGGGCCGCGCGCCACCGCTCTGCTGCGCCGGCTCGACCACGCGAATATCTTCCTCATCATCGCGGGCACCTATACCCCGCTGACGCTGCTCCTGCTCCCCGACTCCACCGGGCGAGTGCTCCTGTGGGCCGTCTGGGCCGCAGCGGCGGCGGGGATCGCGTTCCGGGTGTTCTGGGTCGGTGCGCCGAGGTGGCTGTACACGCCGTGCTACATCGCGATGGGCTGGGCGGCGGTGTTCTTCCTGCCGGACTTCCTGCGGACCGGCGGGATCGCCGTGCTGGTCCTGGTGATCGTGGGCGGGCTGCTGTACAGCGCGGGCGGCGTCGTGTACGGCTTCAAACGCCCGAACCCGTCACCGCGGTGGTTCGGCTTCCACGAGGTCTTCCACTCGTTCACGCTGGCGGCGTTCGTCGTCCACTACGTGGGCATCTCACTGGTGGCGTACCAGCACTCGTGATCGGGGGCTCTGCCCCCGAACCCCCGCTCCTCAAACGCCGGAGGGGCTGATTTTCAGCCCGTCCGGCGTTTGAGGACGAGCTCCCCCAAGCTCTTCGA
>NZ_JABWDV010000171.1 GCF_013362995.1 Streptomyces sp. TRM64462
CCCGGCGCCCAGGTCCAGCGGCCGGGTGCGCGCCGCGACGGTGACGCCCGCGAGGTCGACGAGGACCGCGGTCAGCTCGTCCCGGTCCAGATGCAGCCCCACGGCATGCGCGGCCCCGGGCACCAGCCGCAGCACGGTGCGCGGCTTGCCGCCCGTGGACGCGCGGCGCCCGGCGTCGTCGACGAGGCCCTCGGCGCGCAGCCGGGCGGTGATCTTGCTGATGGCCTGCGGGGTGAGCCCGGTGCGCTCGGCGAGCTCCAGCCGGCTGATGCCGCCCTCACCGGCCGTGCGCAGCAGGTCCAGGACGAGGGCGGTGTTGTGGCTGCGCAGCCCGGAGAGGTTCACATCGGCATTCTGTCCGTACGCTTGCGCGTAACGCAACAGCGTTGCTTTAGTAGCGCCCATGAGCGCACCCACCTCCCCCGCGTCCTCCCCCATGTCCTCCGCCGCGCCCTCCCCCCTCCGCGTGGCCCTGGTCGGCTACGGCCTGGCGGGCTCCGTCTTCCACGCCCCGCTGATCGCCGCGACCGAGGGCATGGTCCTGGACACGGTCGTCACGTCGAACGAGGAGCGCGCCGCCCAGGCCCGTACGGAGTTCCCGCAGGTCCGCGTGGCCGCGTCCGCCGACGACCTGTGGCCGATGGCCGCCGAACTGGACCTGGTGGTCATCGCGTCGCCCAACAAGACGCACGTCCCGCTGGCGACCGCCGCGCTCGACGCCGGCCTGCCGGTCGTCGTGGACAAGCCGGTGGCCGGCACAGCGGCGGAGGCCCGGGCGCTCGCCGCGCTGGCCGAGGAGCGCGGCCTGCTCCTGTCCGTCTTCCAGAACCGCCGCTGGGACAACGACTTCCTGACGCTGCGCGCGCTCCTTGAGCGCGGCGAGCTCGGCGACGTACAGCGCTTCGAGTCCCGCTTCGAGCGGTGGCGGCCGCGGCTGAAGGGCGGCTGGCGGGAGTCGGGCGCGCCGGAGGAGATCGGCGGGCTGCTGTACGACCTGGGGAGCCACGTCGTGGACCAGGCGCTGGTCCTGTTCGGCCCGGCGGTGCGGGTGTACGCGGAGGTGGACGTACGGCGGGCGGGCGCGGCGGCGGACGACGACACGTTCCTCGCGCTGACGCACGCGAACGGGGTGCGCTCGCACCTGTACGTGAGCGCGACGGCCGCCCAGCTCGGCCCGAGGTTCCGGGTGCTGGGCTCCCGGGCCGGCTACGTGAAGTACGGCCTGGACCCGCAGGAGGCGGACCTGCGCACGGGCGCCCGCCCGGGCCGCGGGGCCGGGGCCTGGGGCGTGGAGCCGGAGGCGCTGTGGGGCCGCGTCGGCGAGGGCGAGTCGCCGGTCACGGGCGGCGGCCGCCCGGTACCGACCCTGCCGGGCGACTACCCGGCGTACTACGCGGCGGTTGCCTCGGCCCTGCGCGACGGCACGCCCCCGCCGGTCACGGCGGAGGAGGCGGCGGCGGCCCTCGACGTCCTGGAGGCCGCGCGCCGCTCGGCGAGGGAGGGCGTGGCGGTGGAGCTGCCGTGAGACGCCCGCACCGAGACGCCCGCACTGAGTGGTCAGGCGTGAACGGTCACGCGTGAACGGTCACGCGTGAACGGTCACGCGTCCTTGAGCTCCTGCCGCTGCCGCCCGAGCCCCTCGATCTCCAGCTCCACGACGTCCCCGGCGCGGAGGTACGGCTTGGGCTCCGGCTGCCCCATGGCGACGCCGGCGGGCGTGCCGGTGTTGATGACGTCGCCCGGGTGGAGCGTCATGAACTGGCTGAGGTACCGCACGACTTCGCCCACCGGGAAGATCTGGTCGGCGGTCGTGCCGTCCTGCTTCACCTCCCCGTTGACCCAGAGCCGCAGCCGCAGGTCCTGCGGGTCGGGCACCTCGTCTGCGGTGACGAGCCAGGGCCCGAGCGGGTTGAAGGTCTCGCAGTTCTTGCCCTTGTCCCAGGTGCCGCCGCGCTCGATCTGGAACTCGCGCTCGGAGACGTCGTGGGCGACGGCGTACCCGGCGACACACGCCAACGCCTCTTCGGCCGAGTCCAGATAGCGGGCCGTACGTCCGATGACTACGGCGAGCTCGACCTCCCAGTCGGTCTTGCTGCTGCCGCGCGGCACGAGCACGGTGTCGTGCGGCCCGACGACCGTGTCGGCCGCTTTGAGGAAGACGACCGGCTCGGCGGGCGGCTGCGCGCCGATCTCGCGGGCGTGGTCGTGGTAGTTCAGCCCGATGCACACGACCTTGCCGACGCGGGCGAGCGGCGCCCCGATCCGCAGCCCGGCAGGGTCGAGCGCGGGCAGCACTCCGGCGTCGGCGGCGGCCCGTACCCGCTCCAGCGCGGCCGCGTCGGCGATGAGCTCCCCGTCCACGTCGTCGACGAGGGCGGACAGGTCACGCAGGGTCCCGTCCCGGTCGAGCAGGGCGGGACGCTCGGCGCCCGCGGGACCGACGCGCAGCAGCTTCATGGTCTTCTCCTTGTGGTCGAGGTGAGCCCCGGCCGATGGAGTGCGGCCATCGGAGGATTGGCTGATCCTCCAAGACATCCGATCACCCCGCAAGACCCTGTTCACGTACTGGACCGATACAGGACGGCCCGCTCGGCGGCCGACCAAGTCGTACTGGTCACCACATAGAGCGCGACGGCGAGCGGCACGACGGCGACGGTCACCAGGGTCCCGAAGGACAGCAGCGGCATCACCTTCACCATCGCGCCCATGCCGGGAACGTCACCACCCACCGCGGCGGAGCCCATCTGGGCCTTGGTGCTCCGATACGTATAAGTGGCGACGCAGGCCACGACAGCGAACAGCACAAGGTAGAGACCAACCCCCGCGCCCCCGTCGAGCACATCCCCGAAGCGCCCGCCAAGGGGAGCACCGAAGAGGACGTACTCACCGAGCCCGCCCCCGGAGAACACCTGGTACAGCAGGAAGAAGACGGGCATCTGGAGCAGCCCGGGCAGGCACCCGGCGAGCGGCGAGACCTTCTCGCGCGCGTGCAGTTCGAGCACGGCCTTCTGGAGCCGCGCGGGATCAGCGGCGTACTTCTTCCGCAGGCCGGCGATCTGCGGGGCGAGCCGGGCGCGGGCCCGCTGCCCGCGCGCGGCGGCGAGGGAGAGCGGCAGAAGAGCGAGCCGCACAAGAAGAGTCAGCAGAACCACCACACCGCCGGCAGGCAGAAACTGCACACACCAAGAAAAGAACGAAACGAAAAAGCCCATGAGAAAAGACCCCCGAGGTCCAGTGCCGGAAAGATCAACAGCAGGACGACGGCGGCGAGCCCCCGGCTAGTCGGTAGGTACCGGGAGCTGCACGGCCGCCATAAGGGGACGACCGGGTGCCCGGGGCCGACGGCGCCCGGAGGCGTCGGGGTCGCGTTGGGGCAGGAAGGCGGTACGTCGCGCGCGGTCGCGCAGGGCGGTGCGCACCCGCGTGTACGGCACGGCGGGCACGGTACGGGCGGTGGCGACGGCGCAGGCGACGAGCGCGGCGGCCGCGGCGCCGACGGCGGCGACGGCGGACAGCGACGTACCGTCGAGGAGGAGCAGGGCGGCGAGAAGCAGCGGCAGCAGCCGCGTGAGCACGTACCGCACAGAACCCCCCTCCGTGAACGACGCCTCCACCGTACCCGAGACCTCCTGAGCGGTCCCGCACGGCAGTACGGTGGTCCCCATGCGCCTCGACACGCCTGCTGACCACACGAACGAAGCCGAGCGCCTGCTGCGCACCGCGTCGCAGTACCCCGGGGACCGTGAACCGCTGCTCCTCAGGGCCGCCGCGCACCTGGAGCTGGCGGGCGACCGCGAGAGGGCGACGACGCTCTACGACACCCTCCTCTCCGCACCCCACACGCCGGAGAACCCGGCCCTGATCAGGGCGCTGAAGGCGGCGAACCTCTGGGAGTACGGCCACGAGGCGGAGGCGCGGGCGATCATCGAGGGCCTGCGGGCGCTGCCGCCGACGGACGCGGCGGCGTGGGAGATCATCGCGGAGACGCTGGAGTCCCACGACGAACTGGAGGCGTCGGAGGACACCTTCACCACAGCAGCCCGAGCCCTGGCCCCGCACCCCCTGGACGAGGAACTCTCCCACCCCACCCAGTCCCTGCTGACGTCCCGCCACAGGGTCCGCCGGATGCTGGCGCTGCCGCACGACGACTGGGACGTCCAGGCGGACCGCCTGCACACGGGCACGGTCCCGCTGGACGACCTGCACGACCCGAAGCGCACCTGGGCCCTGGGCTCCTCGGACCCGGCGGAGCTCCAGGCGGAGATCACCCGCCTCCGCAGCGAACTCGGCACGTACCGCACGGCCCTGTCCCGCCCGTTCCCGGTGGCGGTCCTGCACTGGCCGGCGAAGGAGCTGCGGGAACTGGTGTCCTCGTACCCGGAACTGGAATCGGAGTACCCCACGTACGAGGCCCACCTCACCGACCTGGAGGCCTCCCTCCGCGAACTGGCGGCCGCGGGCACCCCGAACCTGGGCATCGTCCAGGGCACGGTCCCGTCCTACGAGGCCTTCGCCGCCTCGGAAGCCACACCCCCCGCCAACCCGGCCCTCCTCCCCCAGTACGCCACCACCCTGGCCGCCCGAGGCCGAGCCACCCCGTGGCCCCCCTCCCGCACGTCCCCGTGCTGGTGCGGCTCGGGGACGACGTACGGGGAGTGCCACGGCAAGCAGCAGCCGTAGCCCAGGCACTGCGGCGGGCTCCCTCGGAACAACTTGGATGCTGTGATCGTTTACGTCAGCGCGCCTGGCAGCCTGCCATGCGAGCCATCCGATGGAGAGGATCACCTGTTGCTCCCTTTCGACGTCACCGCTGCGGAGAACATCCAGGCTCAAGCGCTGCTCCAGCAGACCGAAAGGCTGCTACAAGAAGACCCCGAAATGGCTGTGGTCTATGCGCACATCCGGCAGCTTGACCCCACCGGAGAGCGGTTCGCCAGCGTACTGCGGGACACCATTGACCAGCTACTCAACGGCGAAGTGACGGGCAGGTTCGACTGGAACACGCTCTTCAAGACCGAAAGGACTCATGCAGGAACTCTCGTCGAAATCAACCTGCAGCGCGAGTTCAAATTCGCAGACGGAATCGACATGGATTACCAGATTTCCGGGATCGATGTTGACTGTAAGTACTCGCAGCAGTTCGGAAGCTGGATGATCCCCCCGGAGGCCCGGGGGCACCTGTGTCTGCTGGTCTGGGCGAGCGACGAGAAGACACTGTGGCGGGCTGGCCTTTTCCGCGTTTCCGGGGAATACCTCAACGGCGGAAACAACCGTGACCTCAAGACGACCATAAAGGCCGAACACCGCAGTAGGATCGCCTGGCTCTGGCATGATGCGGAGCTCCCTGAGAACGTTCTCCTACACATGCCCGCCCACGACCGCGCGGCCATTTTCTCCCATAAGTCAGGGCAGGCCCGGCTCAATGAACTCTTCCGTCGCGTGCAGAACCGTCGCATCGGGCGGAACGTGGTGCGCACGGTGGCCCAGCAGAAGGACTACATGAAGCGCGTCCGCGGAAACGGCGGCTCCCGGTCAGCGCTCAGGAACGAAGGCATCCTCATCATGGGCGACTACGAGAGCCACCGGCGCATCGCCACAGGCCTTGGCCTCCCCTCCCCCAGGGAAGGAGAGTTTGTCAGTACGCGGGTAGCACAGGTGCCGCCGCACGAAACAACCCGTAGGACAGTCGTCCTGGACGGCGCCTCATGGGCATGTGCATCACCAGACGATCCACTGGTCCCCGCCCCTTCCCTCCCCTCTCACACGGCATAGGCAGCACCATCCAATGGGAGCACCGTTTACAGGCCAGCTGCTGGGCTGGAAGAGACTGGAGTCCGGGCAGCTCGTCCCCAACAGCGCAGACACCAACAGCACGCCGTCCAAGATGCTGGCGGCAGCAATACTGGAGCACCTTGGAGTGCACCGCGAAGTCAGCCCGGAAACTCCCAGAGATCCCGGACCAGCCCTCGAAGTCGCAGTAAGGGACGACCTGAATAGCACCCTCGGCGAGCTGAACGGCAAACAAGAGTGGGATGTTGACCACAGAAAGCTGATCACGGCTTTCGGCCAGTATATCCACCTCGCCAAACTGTCGGCTCTTCTAGCAATATATCCGGAGCTCCGGGCTGAGCTCGGCCGGGACTATCTCATCAAGCCGGACGTGACAGTTGCCGTGCAAGAATCCCCGCTCGCCGGCGGGCACCCCTTTCTTCATGCCGCCGTGTCCTGCAAGTGGACCATCAGATCCGACAGGGTCCAGAACATTCGCCACGAGTTCCTGCAGATGATCAAGCATCGCCGCGGCCGCCTTCCTCATCTCGTGGCCGTAACCGCTGAGCCCATGCCCAGCCGTATCGCTGCAATCGCACGCGGTACCGGTGAGGTTGATGCTGTGTACCACATCGCCTATGACTCACTCGCCGCCGCCGTCGAGGAGATTGGCAGCAGGCAGCAGAAGGACGACTGGAAGGAGTGCATCGAACAAGGTCGGGTTCTGCCGTATGAAAAGCTAGCCCCCACACTGGCAGGCTCGGTAACTGGAGGACCGTGCCATGATGTCTGAGGAATACGAGGCCCCCGCATGGTCGCCGCCGGAAGGATCGTGGGCGTCTTCAGCAGCGCGGCGCCGGAACATGCAGGCCATCCGCAGCCGTGACACCAAACCCGAGCAAGTAGTCCGGCGGCTGCTGCATGCTCAGGGCTTGCGATACCGGGTGGCGGCGAGGCCGCTCCCGGATCTTCGGAGAACGGCGGATATCGTCTTCCGCCCCGTGAAGCTCGCCGTATTCATTGACGGCTGTTACTGGCACGGATGCCCTGAACACTACGTACCACCGAGAACAAACCCCGGCTACTGGTCGGACAAGGTCGCCAGGAATATGGCACGCGACAGGGATACAGACCAGCGGCTGAGGGAAGCCGGCTGGACAGTACTCCGGTTCTGGGAGCACGAATCATCGGCGGCGTGCGCTGCCCACATCGCAGCTGAGGTAAAGAAGCGCCGTGCCCGTACCGGAGGCACGGGCACGGCGTGATCAGGACTGCTGCGCGTCCCGCTCCCGCGCAGCCCTCAGCACGTCCGCGATCGACCGGCCGACGGCCTCAGCCACAGGCGGCGGAAAGGCGTTACCGACCTGCCGGTACTGCGCAGTCTTACCGCCATCAAAGATCCATTTCTGGGGAAAGCCCTGGATGATCGCGGCCTGCTCAACCGTGAGCATCGGCCCGTCAGGGCCGAAGAGGTCGCGATCCTCCGACCCCTTCTCCTTGCATGTCTCGATGTCATTGGCCACGCCGAGGCCGGAGACCCCCAACTGCTTCCAGGCAGCCTTAGCCCTGCTCGGCCCAAGATCAGCTCCACCGTGCTTCTTTGAGCCCCCCACGAGCGTGGGGGCAATGCCACCTCCCTTGCCCTTCAGTTCCTGATCGCGCTCGGTCGCCTTCCTAAGCCAGCGATCGTAGGCAGCGCGTGCTGCGTCACCCCTGGGGCCGTCGTAAAAGGCCTCATAGCGAGCGCGCATTGTGTCCGCAAGAGCCTCAGCCACACTCACCGGCTCCTCGTGCGTCGGCGTCGGCCACTCATACTTCACGTCCTTGAGGACGTCATTGCGGATGGCAACGAGGATCGCCCGCGGCCGAAGCTGCGGAACGCCGAAGTCGCTCGCTTCCAGGAGACCCCACTTGCATACGGTGTACCCGAGCCCGCGCGTCTCAACGAGCCTGCCATCCTCCGCGTAGTACGTACCGCCCTGAAACGCTGCTGCGATCTGGTCCCGGTAATTTGAGAACTTCGGGTCCATGATCCCCCGGACGTTCTCAATCATGACGGCTCGGGGCCGCAGTTCCTCAACGAGTCGGATCATCTCGGGGAATAGATCACGCTCGTCGTCCTTGCCGAGTTGCTTTCCCGCGTGCGAGAAGGGAGGACAAGGTACACCGCCGGCAAGCAGGTCGAGCTCACGAGTCTCCAGCGGCCTCCCGTCCTTCTGCACAGCCTTCAACGGGCGAAAGCCCTTGACATCCCCGTCAAGGAGAAGGCAATTCTCCTTCTCCCAGCTCCAGTCTTCATGCGCGTCGATGTTCTGCCGCAGCGTTGCTGCCGCATGCTTGTCGATCTCGACGAGCGCAAGGTGCTTGAAGCCGGCCGCATGCAGCCCAATTGCCTGCCCGCCGGCTCCAGCACAGATCTCGATTGAAGTGAACTCCGCCTCAGTGCTGGTCATGCACCCTCCTTCGACCACGTACCTCGCTGGCGCCTTGCCCACCAGTCATCACAGAGAGTGACAGACCCCACTGACAACGCCCCACTAGTGTGCGGCATCGCCGAGTCACCCCTGACACTCCACACGCCATGCGCACACTTGTACGATGCATGGCATGCCGCAAATCTCGTGGGTCAGGGACGAACTGCTGCTCGCCTGTGCGCTCGTAGTCGAGAACGGATGGCGCGAGCTGCGCCAAACCGACCCGCGCGTGCACGAGCTGTCCGAACTGCTCCGCGCCCTTCCCCTCCACGGGGATGCGGCCGTCGACCCGCGCTTCCGGTCCCCGAACAGCGTCAGCCGCAAGACCACAGACATCGCCACTGCGCATCCCGACTACACCGGCGAAGCGACCAAGGGCGGGCGGCCAACCCGAGAGATCGTGGCCGACTTCCTCAAGCATGAGGCTGAGATGCGCGCAGCCGCCGAGGCGCTCCGCGTCGGCATCGCGAGCGGCGAACTGCATCGTGTTCCCGCCCAGCCAGACGAAGTCGACGAGGACGGGGAGGCCAGCGCACGTGAAGGCCGACTGCTGACCCGCTGGGCGCTCCACCGCGAGCGCGACCGCGGCCTGCGGGATCGCAAGATCCGGCAGGCACGGAAGCTCAACCAGCCCCTGCGCTGCGAGGTCTGCGCCTTCGACTTCGGCAAGGCGTACGGCCCACTGGGATCGGGGTACGTCGAGGTCCACCACCGGCTGCCCCTCCACGTCTCCGGCCCTCGTGAGACAAGACTCGAAGACCTCGCCTTCCTCTGTGCGAACTGCCATCGCATGTGCCACAGGAGCTACGCAGGAGAGTCCTGGCGCACCCCCGATGCTTTGCGCGCGGAGCGCTCCGCAACCTCTCACGCGGCCTCTCCCGCCTCATAAAGGTGCTGAGCGCGGGCCAGAACATCGTCCGGATCGTCACCCTGCAGCGCCAGCCACACCAGCAGATCCGCGATCAGCGCGGTAGCGGCCTCCTGGTTGACCTTGGACCGCACAGGCCAGACAGCACTGCGGATGCCTACCAGTTCCCGATAGCCCTGCAGAACAAGAGATGCGCGGCCAGCACGGGCCAACACGGCGTCGGCCACCAGGGACAACTCACACCACACGGCTTTCCCGGGTCCGCTGACGAGCGTGCCCCAGTCGGCCGACATCGCGGCCAACAAGTGCAGCCCTCGGCCGCACTCCGCGTCGCATGACCCCAGCTGCCCAGCCCCCGGCACCGGCATCACTGGGCTCTTGTCGTGCAACTCCACGTGCAGCCGACCACCGAACGCCTCCAGCACGAGCGTTGCCGGGGCACCCTCCCCCACGTGCTTGATGACGTTCGTCGCCAGCTCGGTCACCACAAGCTCCGCCTGGTCCACCGCCTGCCGTGCGCCCCACTGAACCAGCGTTGAGCGAACAGCCCTGCGCAGCAGCGTCAGTTCACCCGGCACCGCCTCGAAAGGCAGCACACAGCGAAGCCCGGACCCGCTTTCCTCACTGAAGGTCATGACAAGACTCCCTCTCGACCAGCGCGGGCTGCACCCGCTGCATTCACGCGGCCACGTCCCGTAATCCCAGTGAGGCGAGTATGGCAGTGAGAAGTCTCTTCATGTAACTTCTCATCCTTCTCGATCGAGTGAATCTCCGGAACCTCACCTCCCCTTTGCATAGCCTGAGTTGCGCCCGAGAGGTGGGCGAAGCAGCGATTCGAAGGACTGCGTCTTGCAATCAAGGACAACCACCCGCCGCCGCCAGCTCGGGGCAACCATGCGCAAGCTTCGAGCCCGGTCTGGGATGACCCTGGAAGAGGCCGGCCGCCGAGTCGGGGTGTCCAAGGCGACAGTGAGCCGCTACGAAACGCAGGCGGGCCCCGTGAAGTGGCCCATCGTGGATGCCCTGTGCCGGGAGTACGGCGCGAGCGACGCCGAACGGGAAGCCATCGTCAACATCGCCAAGAACGCCAGGCAGCAGGGATGGTGGAGCCCTTTGGCCGACAGCATCCCAGAGAGCATGAACCTGCTCCTCACGCTGGAAGACGAAGCGGTCCGAGAGGACCACTTCTGCTGTGTCTACGTCCCGGGTCTCCTCCAGACCCGCGACTACAGCACCGCACTCCAGCAGGCCAACGAACTGCGCCTGGGACACGAGGAGATCGAGCGGCTGGTCGACATCCGCATGAGGAGACAGCAGATCCTCACCCGCCCCGTGCCTCCCCACCTGTGGGCGATCCTCGACGAGTCGGTGCTCCGTCGCGTTGTTGGCTCACCCGAGATCATGAGAGCCCAACTGCAGCGGCTCATCACCGCCAACGAGTCCTCCAATGTGACCCTGCAGGTGCTGCCCTTCTCCATGGGCGCGCACGCCGCAGCCCTGGGCAGCTTCGTCATCCTGGGTGGCGCGGAGCCGAGCCTGGATGTCGTCTACGTCGATTTGCACACAGGTTCAGTCTTCATGGAGACCGAGGAAGAACTTACCCGATACAGACTTGCGTTCGAGTACCTACGCGCACAAGCGTTGGACATGGAAGCCTCAACGTCTCTGATTCACCGCATCTGCAAGGAGCTCTAAGTGCCCTCTCCTCACCCGTCCGCCGAGGCAACCAGATGGTTCAAGTCGTCCTACAGCGGGGGCAACACAACCGAATGCGTGGAGGTTGCCTGGCTGCCGGCGTACACCGCCGTACGTGATAGCAAGTGCACTGCCGGTCCGCGGCTGAGCTTCACAGCAGGCGCCTGGAGCTCCTTCGTCGCAGCCGTGTCGGCGAAGCGCTTCGAACGCTTGCCCTTGATCGATCCGCCGCCTCGGCAGCCGTCATGACGCGGTTGTCTGCGTTGGGGTGGCTACGCCGTGGTGCGATAGCTGATCGCGAGGAGTCCTGGGCCGGTAGTGCCGAGCAGCGTCAGGAGAGTCGCAGCGCGGAAGCATGCGAAGGAGATAAACACGGGGAACCGCCGAGCCATCGGTTCCCATGGGTCTTCACACCTCCTCGCCTAGTGCCCGTAGGTGCTGGGCAAAGGTCTGCTGAAGGCTCTCCAGGACGGCTTTCCCCTTGCCCGCCGTAGCGTGAGACGGGAAGCCGATCACTCCCGTCTCCGTGTACGCCCCCATGCCCTGGACGAGAAGGAAGGGCCTGGTGCCGCCATCGTGGTCAGAGCCGGCGTACCCCTCGCGAACCAGCTCGGGGGCTGCATGTAGCAGGATCGATGTCTCGATCTCTCCAGCGTGCATGTCCATGTGCCGGTCGGAGACCAGGCCACCGTAATCACGCGCACGATCCCAGTCGGGGCCAAGAGGGAACAGGGACACCGTCGGTCCGTCGACATTGGCCTCTTGAACAAGATTCGACAGCACATAGTTCCCGCCGTGACCGTTGATGATCACAAGCTTGTGTATGCCGGAGCGGGCGAGGGAAGCGCGGATGTCGTCGATCACGGCGTAGAGGGTCCTAGCGCTGATGCTCACGGTGCCAGGGAAAGCCGCATGCTCGTGGCTGCACGAGATGGTGAGCGGCGGGAGGAGGTGCACGGGGTAGGCGGCCGCGATCTCCTGGGCGATGATGCAGGCGATCGCCGTGTCGGTTATCAGCGGAAGGAATTTGCCGTGCTGCTCGAAGGAGCCGACTGGGAGCACGGCGATGCGAGGCTGCCGCTCTTGGACGTCTGTACTCGTGGCGGTTGGCAGCAGGTTCACAGCGCTCCCTTGGTTGATTGGCGGGGGGCCTGTCTCGTCGGACTGGTGTGGCAGGTTAGACGACGTGAGCCTGGACGATGAGTGTGCCGAGGTTCCTTGGGTCAGGGGCCTCGAACACCTTCGCGTAGACCTCCAGGAAGCCCGCGTTGCGCAGGATGCCCTCCCACATCTCAGGGGTGTAGGCCCATCGCTGGACGTGAGTCACCTCTCCACGGAACCCTCCTCCGTACAGGCCTTGTGCGCCGTAGCAGCCGTCCACGGGCGGGGCACAGGAGAAGACGAGGACACCCCTGTCCGTGAGGCGTGACCGCACCGCGGGTGCCCACTCGCGAGGGTCGGTGAACCAGAGAGCGCCCCAGTTGGAGTAGATAGCGCCGAACTTCTCCGGAGTGCTGGCGAGGAAGTTGATCGCATCCCCGCACACGAAGCGGGTATCCGGCTGTTGGCCCCAGCGCCTCTGCGCGTACTCGATCTGGCGTGGTGACATGTCGACGCCAACGCCACGGATTCCCTTGCGTGTCAGGTAGGCGAGGGCGTCGCCGGTTCCGCAGCCAAGTTCAAGCACCGAGTCGGGTTGCCCCAGCAGCTCCTCGCTGGGCCCGTGGCCGGGGTACTGCGTCCACCCGAAGCCGTTCTCCAACGACTCCTCCACGGAGACCGGATTCTCGGCGTAGCGGTTCCAGTAGGTCTCAAGGCTCATGCCTCGTCACGCTACTCACGCACACGCTTGATCACCGCTCTTCGCAGGAGTGTCACTCCACATGGCGAAAGCCGCCGCCCCGTAGGGCAGCGGCCTCCTTGGGGACTCGTCAGTGGCAACCGCTCTGGGTCTTCGAGGAGCATGGCGTGCAGCTCGCCGCGTCCCTTTCCCACAGCGGCCAGTCGACCGCGAACCCGAACGCTTCCACGGCCTTGGCAGTGCGCATGACGCTGCCGTCGGCCTTGCGCTCGATGAACGGAATGTGGTCGAGGAACTGCCCGTAGTGCTGCTGGCAGAACTCTCGATAGATCTTGGTGTCGAGGATGAGCTGGTGCACCCCCTCGTCGACCAGCTCGCCGCAGCCGAGCCCCGGCGTGCCGGACTGCATGGCGGTGATCAGATAGGCGATGGCCTGTCCGAGGACGCGTTCGGCCATGACGGTGTCCCAGGTGTGGTGGTCACGTACCAGGAGTGCGATCTCCCGGTCCCAGATCTCCGGCGACACGTAGGTGCGAGGGTCGCGCGTGATGGTCGGTGTTGCCACTGTGCCCTCCGATGCTCGTACGGATGACGTGGTGGTGCCGATCCGGCGCCCGGGGTCTTCTGTTGTTCCCCAGGTAGCCCCCGGGCGACGTTCGACCATTCAACGCCGCGGGCATGGGAGACGGAGGGGCCGCCAAGGGGTGCGTTTCTGGGCCGGGGGGCCAACTTGGGGGCCAGGATGGGACCCACACAACTCCACACCCGGGGGAGCATGTGATGAGGCCGGACGGGATCGGCACGCTGCTGCGAAGTATCCGCGAGGAAGCGGAGCGAACTCGGGAGGAGCAGGCCCTTGTCGTCCAGGCCGCTCAGAACGGACGGTGGTTCGATCCGGAAAACTTGAAGCGGTGGGAGACGGAGAAGCGGTTACCAGTTCGCGCATGGCACAAGACGATCGCAGATGCCTACGGGCTGACGGTCGATGAGGTGCGGCGGGCTGTCACTGCTTCGCGGAAATACCGGCGTGAGCAGGGCAGGGAGAACCCAGACGTGAACCGGCGGCAATTCATTGGAACGGCAGCGGCAGCGGCCAGCGTGGCCGTGATGCCCGGAATAGCTCAGGCCCGCGAGGGAATCGACGGTGCGCTGAGTGCGTCCGGCGTGGGCGACCTCGCCTACCTGGAGGGCGCGTTCGAGCGGCATCGCGGCGGCTACCACGGCCGGTCACCGAATGCTGTGCTGCAGGAGATGTACGGGGATCTCGTACTCCTGCGGGAGGTGCTGAACCGTCCGCATCCGGCGAAGGCACGCGCCGACTTGGCCCGCACGGCTGCAGGGATCGCCGGCCTCGTCGCCATCGTGCAGCACGACCGTGGAGATCAGCGTGAGGCGTATCGCTGGTTCGCTACCGCCGAGCGCGCGGCCCGCGAGTCCGCCGATCCCAGGATGACAGCGTGGGTCCTGGCCCGACACGCCATGGTCCCGCTCAACTACGGAGCTCCATCTACAGCGGCGACGATCGCGGCGAAAGCCTGCACGGAGGCGGGCAAGACACCTAGTGCGGCGGCGGCCCTGGCGACAGCAATCACAGCACGTTCCCTGGCAGCCTCCGGAGACCGCGACGGAGCGGTGCGGGCCCTCCGGGAGACGCGGAACCTGGCGGAACGGCTTGACGGGCAAGAGGCCGCCGACACCTGGTTCGGCTATCCCCTCCAGAAGCACCACGTCCACCTATCCCAGGCCTACACGCTGCTGAGGGACACCAAGGCGGCCTACCAGGCTCAGAACGACGCTCTGGGATTGACCGACTCGCCGTCGGTCATGACGCGGGCACTGATCGCCATGGATACGGCGGCCTGCCTGCGCGCTGACGGCGACCCGACTGCCGCGGCGGAGATGGCCGTCGGCGTGTTCGAGCGTCTACCAGTGAGCTACCGGCAGGGCCTGGTCCGGTCTCGGGCGATGGGGTTGCAGCGCAGCCTGACTGGTCGGCCGGGCGCACTGCTGGGCGATGTACTGAACTGCCGTGTGAGCCCCTCGTGAACCATGGCTCCAGGCCTTCTGTAGGACGCAGAGCGCAGGTGACTGCGGCGCGTTAGCGGGCAGCCCTTCGACGGCCGGCCTTCAGATCGGGGCCGTACGTCAGTCAGCGGGCTCGTCGACCTCGGGCGATGATGCGGGCGCCTGCTCAGCGACAAAGGACCCCTTCCCGCGCACCGTGATGATCAGGCCACGCTTACTCATGAGTTGGATGGCCGCTCGCGCGGTCGGACGCGACACATTGAATTCCTCGCAGATGGCCGCCTCCGAGGGGACCCGACGGCGAGGCGCATAGGTACCGTCCGCGATCCGCGCGGTCAGTATGGCCGCGATCTGCTCGTATAGCGGTTCGGGTCCCTCAAGGTCGACAGTCATATATCGACCGTATTTGACGTACGACGATGGATGACATCACCTGACGTCACCTGACAGCACCTAACAAGTTGCTCTAACCTTCAGGCAAGCAGAGACCCCGGCGGCCTGGCAGGGCCCCGGGGCGTGGCCACCAGCTTCAGAGGAGCTGACGACAGTGAGCATTATCCATGCGCTCGTACGCCTGCTGCTGGGCGTGTTCGCGCCCGGTTCCGGCAGGCGGCGGGCCGGTTCCCGACCGGTCACCCCCGTCCCCGCCGTGCCACGTCCAAGGCTGCGCTTGCCCGTCCACCGTTCCCCGTATGGACAGGACGTGCTACTCGACGGGCGTGACTCGGCCCTCGTCCGCCCGTATCTGGTCGATCATGAGCGACAGCAGGTCTTCAGGACCAACTTGGACGACCGAGTCCTGCACGGCGCGGGGGCGGTGCAGTGAGCGAGCCGGCACGGCGGCCGGTCCGTATGTGCGTGCGCTGCAGCCGGATCACGGACGAGCCCGTGGTCGTTTCGGAGGTCCACTCCGCGAGCGGGCCTGGGTTCACTGTCTACGCATGCTCCGAGTGCGCGCCGCTGTACCCGCCGGTCCCCGACGTGTTCAACCTCCTAGGAGGTATGCGATGAAGTCGGGCCGGACGCAAGAGTGCGAGACAGGCGAGCACTCCTTCTGCCACCCCATGGCCGTGTACGCCTCCGACCATCCGCACCCCGGCGAGCAGCCGGTCTTCTCGATCACATGCACGTGCACCTGCCACGAGGGCGTGTCCCTGCCCGACCGCGACTAGCCGCCGGCAATGCCCTGCTGCCCCCGTCCGTCCTGAGACCAAAGGGGGACCGAAAGAATCGGTGCCATGAGCAAGCGAGCCTTCGAAGAACTTCACCGCCAGGTGCTCCTGGTCCTCCGGGACTACATCGACGCCGCACACATCGACGCCCACAGCGACGAGCCGTGGCCGGAGGGTGTCCGGCATCTCCAGGAGCGGGCGCTGCGGATGGCGGAGCGGCAGGTGGCTGATGGGCGGCGCCGGGGCAAGGACGATCCGGGGATGGGGATCGACCTTGACGTGCGGGACGATGCGGACTTCGAAGTGTTGGCCGGCCTGGCCCCGTACACCATCCATGCGGAGGCGTGGAGCCGGGGCCGGTGCGTCTTCAGTGCCGGCGACACCGGGACAGCACTGTGCGTTTCGCTGACCGCCGAGCAGGAGGCCGCGCTCGTCGCGCGGCTCGAAGCCGTGGGTGTGGACGGGCGGGTGGTCAGCGGCCTGACGCGGCTGTAGCGGCGTCCTCCAGGGCCTGCTCCAGGGGACAGCGCAGGTCCCGGCTGTGGGGGCCAGGCCCCGGCTGTCGGTGACGGGCGGTAGCTTGTGCGGCAGCGCAGCAGGTCGGTCGACAACGGGGGATCCATATGCGGTACCGCTTCACGTCCTACCACCCGGCGAGTGACGCCGAGGCAGCAGCCGTCACGGGCGGCACCCGGCTGGGCGGTCAGCCGCACTGGCTGGAGGAGCCGCAGTGGCCGGTCGACCCGTACGAGAACGAACTGGCCCCGTTCATGGGGCAGTTCCGCGTGCCGGCGGCGGACGGCGGCTGGAACGGGGATCGGATGGTGTACCTGTTCGCCATCGGCTTCTCGGGTGAGCACGCCACCGTCGTCCAGCCGGGCGGGCAGGTCACCGAGTCCTTCGAGACGCGGGCGGCGGCCACCGGTCCGACGGACCTGGACCGGGTCCACGTGCTCCGGGTGGAGGAGGAGGTCGACTTCTCCCGCGTCGAGCGGGAACTGGAGCCGGTCGAGGGCGAGGACGAGGACGACCGGGAGGAGCGGCTGGAGGAGCTGCTCGATAGGCGCCAGCAGGACGCCGAAGGCAGTATCCGGATGGACCAGCTCGGCGGCCCCGATGTGGTGCCGGTGTGGTTGCAGGGCGACTACCTGCCGGGCGAGGGCTGGCGGCTGGTCGCCCAGCTCGACTCCTGCCGACTGCCCTTCGATGTCAACTTCGGTGACAGTGGCGTCGGTTATCTGTTCCTCTCGCCGGATGGCGAGAACGCCGAGTTCTTCTTCCAGAGCTGCTGACGGGGCGACGCGGAGCGTCCCCGGTTCCGTACCGTGATCTGGCAGAGTCCGCCACCCAAGAAGCCGACTCAAGGCCGCCCTGGTCCACTGCCCCGCACTCGACACCCTCGCCGATCACGTCCGTTCCTTCACTGAGCGTTTTCAGCGTTGCCTCTCCAGGGTGAGGACAGCTTGGGTGAGCGATGAAGGAGCTCAGTGCGATCAGTTGGTCGCATAGGGTTATGCGCTCACCAGCGAAGGGCGCCGACGCCGCGGACCGCCTCAGCGAGCACTGGCGTGTCGGCGCACACGGTGAGCCGTACGAAGCCCTCGCCTCCGGGGCCGAAGCCGGTGCCGGGGATGGACAGCACGCGGGCCTCCTCCAGGAGCCGTTTGGCCAGGCCCTCGGCGTCCATGCCCTCGGGCGTGCGAACCAGGCAGTAGAAGGTGGCCCGGGGGCGCAGCACCTGGAGGCCTGCCGCTTCGAGGCCGTCGCAGAGGAGGCGGGTGCGGTTGCGGTACGTGGCGCGGAGGCGGTCCGTGTAGCCGCTGGTCGTGTCGTCGAGCGCGGTGGCCGCGGCGTGCTGGACGGCTCCGAACGTACCGGAGTCGGTGTGCGTCTTGACCGTGCGCAGCGCCTCCACGATGGAAGGGGTGCCGGCGGCGAAGCCGACGCGCCAGCCGGCCATGTTGTACGCCTTGGACAGGGAGTGGAACTCGATGCCGCACTCCATCGCCCCGGGCGCCTCCAGGAGGGACGGCGGGGGTTCGGTGTCGAAGTAGATCTCGCTGTACGCGGCGTCGGACGCCGCCACGATCCCGTATCCGGTGCAGAAGGAGGCCAGTTCGTCATAGAAGGCGCGGGTGGCGAGAGCGGTCGTGGGGTTGTTGGGGTAGGAGACCCACAGCAGCTTGGCGCGGCGGGCGACGTGGGCCGGGATGGCGGAGAGGTCGGGGAGGAAGCCGTTGTCCTCGCGCAGCGGCATACGGACGACCTCGGCCCCGCAGAAGCGCGCCCACGTCGCGTACACCGGGTACGCGGGGTCGGGGACCAGTGCCACGTCACCGGGCTCCAGGTACGCGAGCGAGAGGTGCGCCATGGCCTCCTTGCTGCCGAGAGTGACCGTCACCTCGGTGTCCGGGTCGGCGCCCACGTCGAAGCGGCGCCGCAAGTAGCGGGCGGCTGCGTGCCGCAGCTCGCTGGTTCCCTCGTAGGGGGGATAGCGGTGCTGGGCCGGATCGATGGCGGCGCGCCGGAGCGCCGCCACGATGTGCGGGGGTGTCGGCAGGTCGCAGTCGCCGACGCCGAGGGGGATCACGTCGGCGCCGGCCGCCTCGGCGAGGGCTCTGGCCCGGTCGACGAACGAGAACAGGTAGTCCTCGGCACCCAGCAGGCGAGCGGAACGGCGTGGCTGCACGGTCAGCGCCTCCGGTGATCGTCGATGAGCGGCGGGCAGCCGCCCGTACCGGTGAGAACTCTCGGCGCCCCGCACGCGCCGCAGTGCGTCAGGCCCGGTGTGGGGACCTGCCGAGCATGGCGGTCGCCGACTCCTCAGGAGGTGTCGCGTGCTGGCGGGCACCGCAGCATGACCCGTACGAGGCAGCGTCGGCGGGCGGTGTCGGAGTGGTCCTGATAGGACCTGCGGCCGTGGAGGACGCGGCGGTCGTCGATGACGAGGCAGTCGCCCTCCTCCAGCGGGATCGTCACCTTCAGCTCCGGGCGGTCCAGCACCTGGCGCAGGGTTTCGAGGGCCGCGCACCGATCGGCCGGTAGGGGCTCGCCGGTCAGTTCGGCGGCGGTATCGATGCGTTTGAGGTTGCATCGGAGTTCGACGCGGCCGTCGGTGTGCGCGAACACCGGCGCTCGGACCACGGGGCTCTCGCCCCGGGGCGTGACGTGGCGGCGGTCCACGGGATACGGGGTGGTGAGCAGGTCCAGTGCGTGCGGAGACGACTCGCGAAGGATGCGGTGCACCGTCCAGCCGTCCACGAGGACGGAGGCGCCGCCCCGCAGCGCTTTGCGGTGCGTGAGGAGGGCGATGCAGTCGGGTTCCTGGCCGAAGGGCCGCACGGCCCGGTCGTTGTGCAGGTGTAGGTAGCCGCGTGACTTGGAGGTGTAGGAGTTCTCTCGGAAGCGGCGGTCGTCGGTGTACGCCGAGACGCCCTCGTCCCGCACCAGCCATCCCAGGGTGATGTCCTCCGGGCCCCGGCCCTGCGGAAGCGGTTCGCCGAGGTGGCGGAGCATGGACACGGCGAAGTGCTGGGCCGCCTGGGTGCTCATGGCGCCGGCGGGTGTGCCCGTCACCACGGCGAAACCGTGGCCGTCGAGCACCTCGGCACGTAATCGCCGGGCGAGGAGGGCGTGGTCGGGGCTGTAGGGGAGACGGAAGGCGGCGGGAGAGGAGAAGGTCTGCCGCGTCCAGCCGTTCATGGCACCCCAAGTCACCGGCGTCTTCCTTCGGATGCACACCGAAGCTCCCCTCAGGGTAGGAGGCGGGGTGACCGCGGAGAAGACCACGACGAGGAGGGTCGGATGCTGCGCAAGCGGCTGGGGCGCGGCGGCCCCATGGTGTCGGCGATGGGCCTGGGCTGCATGGGCATGTCCGACTTCTACGGTCCCGCCGACGAGACCGAGTCGATCGCGACGATCCACCGGGCACTGGACCTGGGCCTTACCTTTCTCGACACGGCCGACATGTACGGCCCTTACACCAACGAGGAGTTGGTGGGGCGAGCCATCGCACGACGTCGCGACGAGGTGTTCCTGGCGTCCAAGTTCGGCGTCGTACGGTCCGGCGACCGCCGGGCACGACGGGTCGACTCGACGCCCGCCTACGCCAAGAGGGCCTGCACCGCGTCGCTGCGCCGGCTCGGAGTGGACCATCTCGACCTGTACTACCTGCACCGCCGCGACCCGGCCGTCCCCGTCGAAGACACCGTCGGAGCCATGAGCGAGCTGACCGCCGAGGGCAAGGTGCGCCACATCGGCCTGTCGGAGGTCAGCGCCGACACACTGCGCCGGGCGTGCGCGACAGCCCCGGTCGCCGCGCTGCAGAGTGAGTATTCATTGTGGACACGCGGCCTGGAGCGGCAGATCCTCCCCACGGCGCGCGAACTCGGCGTCGCTCTGGTGGCGTACTCGCCGCTCGGCCGCGGCCTCCTCACGGGAGCCCTGACCGGCGTGGACACCCTGGCCGCCGACGACATCCGCCGCGACCAACCCCGCTTCCGCGCCCGGAACCTGGCGGCCAACCTGCGCCTGGTCCAACGCGTACGGACACTGGCCACGGATCTCGGCTGCACTCCCGCGCAACTGGCACTGGCCTGGCTTCTGGCACAACCGGACGCGGTGATCCCCCTGCCGGGCATGCGACGCCGCACGCACCTCGACGAGAACGCGTCGGCGCTTGCGATCACGCTGTCGGCCGAGCAGTTGCGGTCGATCACCGACGCGATACCGGAAGCCGCCGGCGCTCGCGCACCGGACCTGTCCCGGCTGGAGAAGTAGACCGGGGCAGCGGGCGGCGCGCACCGGACACACCTCAACCTCAGCCACCGGCCGGGGGGTTCCCTACTCGGGGCGGACGGCTACCGCCACGGACGTCACGTACGGCTCGTCCAGCTCGCCGCTGGGAAAGTGCCGGGTGAGGTGCTTCCGCTCCTCCGCGAGGAAGGCCGAGGTCCTCGGCTCGCCCAGCACGATGAAGGCCGAATGGGTGGCCAGCTTCGCGAGGTGGAAGTCGACGGAGACCCGGCGCGACCAGCGAAGCGTGCGGGTTCTCCAGCGAAGCCCGGGCGGTGTCTCCAGGTTGGAGATGTAGCAGCCGGGCCCCAGCCGCTCCTCGATCCTGGCGCCCTGCTCCGCCACCCATGGCACGGACGGGTCAGGGTCGTTCCACCACAACGCGAGCGCGCCCCCGGGGCGCAGGGCCCGCAGGGCGGACGGGACGGCGCGTGCGGGGTCGGTCCAGTGCCAGGACTGGGCGTACGAGACGAGGTCGAGTGACCCGTCGGCCAGCGGCAGCCGGTTGCCGTCCCCGCGCACCAGCGGGACCCCCGGCAGCTCGCGCCGGAACTGCGCCGCCATCCCGGCGCCCGGCTCCACGCCCACCACCCGTGCCCCGCGCTCGTGCAGGGCCCGGGCGGCGATGCCGGTCCCGGTGCCCACATCGGCCACCCGGGCCCCGGCGAGCCGCTGCCCGCTGAACTCCTCCACGGTCTCGAAGACGGCCGCCGGGTACCGCGGCCGGTGCGCGGCGTACGCGCCCGCGGCCCGGTCGAAGGCCCGAGCCCGTTCGTGGGCGGGGATGTCGTACGTCATGCCCTGACTGTTCCGCAGGCCGCCACCCCGGAACAGGGCGCGTCCTGGCCAAGACCGACTACCGCGAGCGCCGCCACAAGCAGGACGGCGACCGGCCCCGGCGCGCGCCTGGCGCTCAGGCGTCCTCCAGGGCCCGTTCCAGGGGTACGCAGGGCAGGCCCCGGACCGGGATTCGGGGGGTCGGGCGGTGGGTGCGGTGGACGCGGACGTACGCGTGGCTGCGCGGGTGGACCCGGCCCGGGACCAGGACGTCCACCTTCGGTGGCAGGGTCTCCCGCCGGTCGTACAGGGTTAACGCGGCCGCGCCCGTGAGGAGGGCGTCGGGGCCGGCGTAGAGGAGGGCCGCGCGGAGGCGTTGGTGGTGCGTGGGGGCGTCGGGGCGGAGCAGGATTACGCGCGGGAGTACGCGTTGCCACGGGCCGGACGGGCCGCAGCGGGTCGCCACGACCGACGAGGCGCAGCCGATGTCCAGGAGCTGGTGGACCGTGGCCAGTCCGTCCTGGGCGACGACCAGTGGGTCGGTGGCGAAGCCGTCGTGGGGTGTGAGTGTGATCATGAGGGGTTCACTGCCCTCTGATGTGGTGCGGACACGGCGGGTTGGGGTGCGCGTTAGCCTCGGGAGCGTTGCGTGTGAAACGGGGGATGAATGAAACGGCGGAAGGGATCTTTGATGCGTGATGTCGCGGTGGCGGCTGTGGCGGCCGGTGGGCTGCTCGGCGGGTACGGGGTGGCCCGGTGGACCAAGAAGCGGCCCTTGGGCGGGGTGGTGCTCGCCGCCGCCGGGGGTGTCGCCGCTCGCGAGTGGCAGCGGCGGAGTGGGCCGGGCGCTGCCGCCGGGTTGAGCGCCGCCTACCTCGGCGCGTTCGCCGGGGCTCATCCATTGGCGAAGAAGGTGGGGGCCTGGCCTGCTGTTTTCTCCGTGGCAGGCGGGATGGCCGTTGCTTCTTGGGTCGTTACGCGGCGGGAGGGTTGAACACGGGCTCGAGTGCGTACGTATGTAACGGCACCTCCCCGTAGTAACTGGGCGGGTGGCCGGTCGGCAGGGGCCGGTCATCCGCCCAGGGAGTGGGAGACGGTGTAGATCACCAGGCCCGCCAGCGCGCCCACCACCGTGCCGTTGATGCGGATGAACTGGAGGTCCCGGCCGATGTGGGCCTCGATCTTGCGCGAGGTCTGATCCGCGTCCCAGCTCGCCACGGTTTCCGTGATCAGGGACGTCAGCTCTTTGCGGTAGGTCGTCACCACGTATGCCGCCGCCTCTTCCAGCCAGCCCTCCATTTTGCGCTGGAGCTGCTTGTCCGTTGTCAGGCGGGCGCCCAGGCTCAGGAGGGACGCCCGCGCCCTCAGGCGCAGTTCGCTCCGTTCGTCCTCCGCCGCCGACATGATCATCGACCGCACCGACGCCCACGCCGACGCGATGATGTCCTGGACCTCCGGGCGGGCCAGGAGGTCCGACTTCAGGCGTTCGACGTGCTGTCGCGTGTCCGTGTCTCCCTGGAGGTCCGTCGCGAAGTCCGTCAGGAAGCGGTCCAGGGCGCCCCGCGCCGGGTGGGCCGGCATGTCGCGCATCTCCGTGACGAAGCGGAGGAGCTCCTTGTAGACGCGCTCGCCGACTCTTCGGTCCACGAAGCGTGGCGTCCAGCCGGGGGCGCCGCCCTGGACCGCGTCCATGACCGAGTCGCCGTGCTCGATCAGCCAGTCGTGGGCGCGGGCGCAGACCAGGTCCACCGCCCGGTGGTGGGCGCCGTCCGTGACGATGCGGTCCAGGGTCTTGCCGAGGCCCGGTGCGATCTCCGCCGCCTCCGCCCGCCGCGTGATCGCCTCGCCCACCACCGCCTGGACGTCCGCGTCCCGCAGGACCGTCAGGGCGCCGCGCAGGGCCGTGGCGAGCTCCGCCGTGACCCGGTCCGCGTGGGCCGGCTCCGACAGCCAGGCGCCGAGGCGCGCCGCGATGTTCAGGGCGTGCAGGCGGGCCCGTACGACCTCTCCGGAGAGGAAGTTCTCACCTACGAAGGTGCCCAGGGCTTCGCCGAGCTGGTCCTTCTTCGTCGGGATGATCGCCGTGTGCGGGATCGGCAGGCCCAGCGGGCGGCGGAACAGGGCCGTCACCGCGAACCAGTCCGCCAGCGCGCCCACCATGCCCGCCTCGGCCGCCGCCGCCACATAGCCCGGCCAGCCCGTCACGCCCGCGGACTTCGCCCACGTCGCCAGCGTGTAGATCACGGCGACCAGCAGCAGGAGCGCTGTCGCCGTCGCCTTCATGCGGCGGACGCCTCTGCGTCTCTCCTCGTCCGCCTCCGTGTACGTGACGCTCATGTTCTCCGCCCTCTCCCTGCGCCGTCCGCCTCCTGCCCCTTCTTCAGGTACTCCTGGCGAGCGCGGTCAGTTCCTGGGCGGTCACTTTTCCAGCTTTTTGGGCGGTCTTTCCCCCTTCCGGGGCTTCCGTTTCACCTCTACGCCGCCCATCAGGGCGAACCCCGTGATCCGTACGCGCGGCGAGCCCGGAGCCCCCCGCCCGGAGCCCTTGTCGTCGAAGCCGCCCATCAGGGCGAAGCCGCCCACCTCGACGTGCAGCTCCGGCGGGACGATCACGCTCACCCCGCCCATCAGCGGGAAGCAGCGGATCACGATCTCGCGGTCCTCGAAGTCCGCGTCCCGCAGGTCGATGTCCCCGCCGCCCATCAGCGTGAACGCCGTGAACACCCGGCCCACGCTCCACCGCCCGCGCCGCCCGAAACCGCCGCACACCGCGACCGCCCCGCGGGACGTCGCCGGCACGCCGACCCGGTCCGCCCATACGACGGAACCCGGCTCCGTACGGGAGGCGAGCCCCGGCGCCGGCGCCGTCACCGGCAGGTCACGCACCAGCGGCTCCAGCTCGCCGTGCGTCCGCGCCTTGTACGCCGCGTCCAGGCGTTCCTCAAACTCCGTCATGTCGAGGCGGCCCTCGGCCACCGCCTCCCTCAGCCGCTCCGCGATCTGCTCACGTTCCGTGTCCGAGGCACGCATCTCCGGGAGCCCCTCCGGGAGCCTGTCCGGGAGGCCGTCCGGGCGCTTGTCCGGGTCCGTCATGGTCCCCAGCCTAGGCCGACCCGCGTTCGGCGTACATCTGCGCGATCACGGTTTCGATGTCCGGCTCCCGCACCGACAGATCGACCAGCGGATACGTCGCGGCGATCTCCGCCACCAGCGGTGCCGCCGACGACGACGCCGGGAACGACAGCCACTGGCGCGGGCCCTCGACCCGCACCACCCGCGCGCCCGCCACCTCGATCGGCGGACGCTCCCGCTCCAGGTCCACCACCAGGGTGCGCTCGCTCGTGCCCGCCTCGTGCAGGCCGGCGAGTGCGCCGTCGTACATGAGCCGGCCGTGGTCGATGACCATGACCCGTTTGCAGAGCTGCTCGATGTCGGTGAGATCGTGGGTGGTGAGGAGGACCGTGGTGCCCCGCTCGGCGTTCAGGTCGCGGAGGAAGGTGCGGACCTTCGCCTTCGACACGATGTCCAGGCCGATCGTCGGCTCGTCCAGGTACAGCACCTCCGGGTCGTGCAGCAGCGCCGCCGCGATGTCGCCGCGCATCCGCTGCCCGAGGGAGAGCTGCCGCACCGGGACCTCCAGCAGGTCCCCGAGGTCCAGCAGCTCCACGCAGCGGTCCAGGTTCTCGCGGAAGCGGGCGTCCGGCACCCGGTACATGCGGTGCATCAGGCGGTACGAGTCGCGCAGGGGCAGGTCCCACCACAGGGTCGTCCGCTGGCCGAAGACCACGCCGATCCGGCGGGCGAGCCGCGTCCGGTCCCGCGAAGGGTCGATGCCCGCCACGCGCAGGCGGCCGCCGCTCGGCGTCAGGATGCCCGTCAGCATCTTGATCGTCGTGGACTTGCCGGCGCCGTTCGGGCCGATGTAGCCGACCATCTCGCCGCGCGCCACGCGGAAGGTGATCCCGTCCACCGCGCGCACCTGGCGCTTCTCACGGCGCAGCAGCCCCACCTTGCGGCGTACGTCGAAGACCTTCTCCACGTTCTCCAGATCGATGAAGTCGCGTTCCATGCCTCGCCCCTAACTGCCCGTGCTCCGGTACGAGCGGAGGCCCGCCCGCCACGCCAGCCCCGCCACACCCGCGACCCCCGCCGCCACCAGCGGCGACAGGAACGCCGCCCACGACGGCAGGCCCGCCGGGGCGTCGCGCCCCAGCACGTACAGCGCGGGCACCCAGTTCACGAACGCCAGCGGTACGACGTACACGACCCCGCGCACCAGCTCGCCCGCGAAGATCGTCGGCGGGTACTGGAGGAGGGTGTTCCCGCCGTACGTGAAGGAGTTGGTGACCTCCGCGCCGTCCTGCGCCCAGAACTGGAACGCCGCGCCCAGCAGCATCAGCGAGCCGAAGAGCACGCCGCCGGTCAGCGCCGTCAGCGGGATCATCGCGATCTTGAGCGGCGTCCAGTCCACGCCGTCCAGCAGCACCAGCGACCAGACGAGGACCAGCAGGCCCTGGAGGACGCGCCCGAGCCGCCGCAGCGCGAACCGGTCCGCCGCCACCTGGGCCAGCACCGGCACCGGCCGCACAAGGAGCGTGTCCAGCGTGCCGTCCCGCACCCGCCGGCCCAGCCTCCCGACCTGGCCGAGCGCGAGGTCGGCGAGACCGAACGCGGTGCTCGTCGTGCCGTACAGGAACGCCACCTCCGCGAACGAGAAGCCGCCCAGGCCCCGCACATGAGTGAACATCAGCAGGATCACGACGAAGTCGAAGAAGGTCGCGGTGAAGTTCGACAGCAGCGTCATCGCGAAGGAGAAGCGGTACGTCATCGTGGAGCGGATCCACATGGCCGCGATCAGGCCGTACGCGCGCAGTCCCTCCGCGGCTCGGGAAGCCGCGCGGGACGCCGTACGGGATTCCGCACTGGATTCCGTACGGGATTCCGTACTCGATGGCGCACGGGACTCCGTACGGGACTCCGTACGCGTGTCCTCAGCCACCCTGCACCACCACCCTGCGCGTCGCCGCCGCCTGCAGCGCCCGGCCCGCCGCCAGCAGCACCAGCGCCCACCCGGCCTGGAAGCCGTACGCCTCCAGCAGGCCCCAGCCCCCGGTGCGCTTCTCCAGGAACACGTCGGCCGGCACCTGAAGCATCGACGCCCACGGCAGCGCCCGCGCCACCTCGCCCAGCGCGCCCGGGAACACGTTCAGCGGCAGCAGCATCCCGGAGAAGAACATGCCCGACAGCCAGGCGACCTGCACCACCCCGGCGCCGTCCATCAGCCAGAACACGGACAGCGCCACCAGGTACCAGATCCCGAAGCTCACCAGCACTCCGAGCAACACCGACACCAGGAAGGCCGCCCAGGTCAACGGGTGTTCGGGCAGCGCCAGGTCGAAGGCGAGCGCGCCGACCGTCATCGGGACGACCCCGCGCCCGACGAGCTGGAACGCGGCGCGGCCGAGGTTCGCGGAGAGCCACCACAGCTGGAGGTCGGCGGGGCGGTAGAGGTCCACGGCGATGTCGCCCGTCTTGATCCGCTCGATCAGCTCGTCCTCGAAGCCGCCACCCATGAGGGAGCAGGCGGCGAGCAGCGCCTGGCCGAGCCAGACGTACGCGAGGGCCTCCGCCATGTCGTAGCCGCCTAGGCGAGGACGTTCGTTCCACAGGGCCATATAGGTGAACGCCAGGATGAAGCCGAAGACGGTGTTGGTGAACACACCGGCCGCCGTGGCCATGCGGTACGTCGCATGGCGCCGGAACGCACCGGTGACCACGGCCAGGTACAGCCGCACGCTGCCGCCCCCTCTCCCGGAACGTCCCGACGTCGCGTCAAAGTCGCTGAGCCTAGCCACTCGTACGCCGCGCCCGCGACCCGTTTTCGCGTGGCCCGGCGCCGGGATGCACGGGATGGGCGCGGGCTCGATGCACTATGAGGGACGTAGGACAAAACGCCTTAATACGGACAGTCACCGTCACCGTCCCGACCGTCCCGACCGTCCCGGAGACCCATGAGCGACGACCGGCCGCACCCCGCAGAGGGCTGGGCGCCCCGCGACCCGACCGACCACAGCACCGGAACCCCCGTCAGGCGGGGCCCGGCCGAGAAACGGCGACGGCGGCAGGAGCGGCGCCGGGCGCGGCGCACCGGACCGCGCCGGTTCGTGCCGACCTGGCGCACGGTCCTCGGCACGTTCCTGTTCCTCGTCCTGCTGACCGCCGGCGGCTTCCTCGCCGGCTACCACCTCATCGACATCCCGCCCGCCAACGCCGCCGCGACCGCGCAGGCCAACGTCTACCTGTACGCGGACGGCAGCCCGCTGGCGCAGGCGGGCAAGGTCAACCGCGAGAACGTGCCGCTCGCGCGCGTCCCGCGGACGCTGCGGCACGCGGTGCTGGCCGCCGAGGACCGGGACTTCCACACCGAGCCCGGCGTCGACCCGGAGGCCCTGGTGCGCGCCGCCTGGAACACCGTCACCGGCAAGGGCACCCAGGGCGGTTCGACCATCACGCAGCAGTACGTCAAGAACTACTACCTGGGCCCGGAGCGGACCGTCACCCGCAAGGTGAAGGAGTTCTTCATCGCGATCAAGCTCGATCGCCGCAAGTCGAAGGACGAGATCCTGGAGGGGTACCTCAACACCAGCTACTACGGCCGCAACGCCTACGGGGTCCAGGCCGCCGCCCGCGCCTACTACGGCAAGGACGTGGACGAGCTGGACACCGCCGAAGGCGCGTACCTCGCCTCGCTGCTCAACGCCCCCAGCGCGTACGACGTCGGTGCCCGCTCCGGGAACCAGGCGCGGGCCCACGCCCGCTGGAACTACGTGCTCGACGCCATGGTGCAGGAGCGGTGGCTGAGCGCCGCCGACCGGGCCGCGCTCACGTTCCCCGCGGTGCGGCCCGCGCGGCCCACCGCCGGGCTCGCGGGGCAGCGCGGCTACGCCGTCCAGGCGGTCGACGCGTACCTGACGCGCAACGGCATCGTCGGCAAGCGGGCGCTCGCGGCGGGCGGCTACCGGATCACGACGACGCTCCACAAGGACAAGATGGACGCCTTCGAGGACGCCGTCGGCGAGCAGGTGCTGTCCCGGCTCGACCCGGACTCCAACCCCACGGACCGGTACGTACGGGTCGGCGGCGCCTCCATCGAGCCGCGGTCGGGCAAGGTCGTCGCGCTGTACGGCGGCATCGACTACACCCGGCAGTACGTCAACAACGCGACCCGCCGCGACTACCAGGTGGGCTCCACCTTCAAGCCGTTCGTCTTCGCGACCGCCGTGGACCAGGGCGCCACCACGCAGTACGGGGAGCCGATCACCCCGAACACGGTGTACGACGGCAGCAACAAGCGGCCCGTCGAGGGCTGGACGGGCGCGGCGTACGCCCCGGCGAACGAGGACGACGTCAGCTACGGCGGCATCACCCTGCGCACGGCGACCGACCGGTCCGTGAACGCCGTGTACGCGCAGCTCGCCGTGGACGTGGGGCCCGCGAAGGTGCGGCGGACGGCGGTCGCGCTGGGCCTGCCGCCGGACACACCGGACCTGACGCCGTCCCCGTCCATCGCGCTGGGCCCGGCGACCGCGAGCGTCCTGGACATGGCGGAGGCGTACGCGACGCTCGCCAACCACGGGCGGCGCGCCGGCACGTACACGCTCGTCGAGAAGATCGAACGGATCGGGCCCGGCGGGCCGCGGCCGGTCGTGCTCCCGGCGGGCGACGCGGCGGCGGGCGCGGTACGGCAGGCCGTCAGCCGGCAGGCCGCGGACGCGACGACGGCGATGCTGCAGGGCGTCGTCGAGGGCGGTACGGGCACGGCGGCCGCGGCGGCGGGCCGCCCGGCGGCCGGGAAGACCGGGACGGCGGAGGACGACAAGGCCGCCTGGTTCGCGGGGTACACGCCGGAGCTGGCGACCGTGGTCGCGCTGATGGGCCAGGACCCGGAGACGGGCGCCCAGAAGCCGCTGTACGGGGCGATGGGCCTGGCCCGCGTCAACGGCGGCGGTGCGCCCGCCGAGGTGTGGGCGCACTACACGGGGACGGCCCTGGAGGGCACGCCGGTACGGGACTTCGACCTGGAGGTGCCGGAGGGCGCCGCCTACGAGGAGCCGGCGGCGGAGCCGTGGGAGGCGGGCGGCGGCCGCGACCCGGGCCGCGCCTGGCAGCCGCGGTGGCCGCAGTGGCAGGAGGAGCGGCGCGGCGGCCGGGAGCACTTCCACGGCGCCGCCCCGACGGTTCCGGACGCCCCGGCCGTCCCTGCGGCTCCGCGCCGGCCCTAGGTCGTGTCCAGCGGGTCTTTCCCCTATCCCGCCCCTTCCCGAACTGGGGCTCCGCCCCAGACCCCGTATCGCTCCCCCAAGCTCTTCGAGCAGGGGGTACCCCCAGAACGGCGCTCGTCCTCAA
>NZ_JABWDV010000172.1 GCF_013362995.1 Streptomyces sp. TRM64462
CCGCGGGATCCGCCGCCTCCAAGGCCGTCCCCACGCCCAAGGACCTCGCCGGACTCCGCGCCCCCGGCCACCAGACCGCCCCGCAGCCGGCCGGCCCCGCCAACGCCACCCTCCGCTGGTCCTCCGACCGCGGCTGGATCGACCGCCCCGGCGGTTCACTCGGCGAACCCCCCGAAACCGCGTCCCTGCCCACCCTCGCCCAGCTCACCAGCGCCGAGCAGCGCTGGGCCGACCGCGAGGAGGACATCACGACCGTCGGCGGCGACCCCTTCGAGGTCGGCCAGGTGTTCGCCCGCCGCTGGATGGAACGGCTCCCCGAACAGAGCCACGTCGAGAAGCTGTCCACCATGTACCCGCGCATCCCGCACCGCATCGACGGCGAACTCCTCCGGTACGCGGCCCGGTTCGGCCTCCTCGCCCACAAGGACGACCAGATCGACGAGCACGACCGGTACGCCATCCGGGCCGGCTTCTGGCGCGAGATCGACGTCCGCGCGGCCGCCGCCCACACGGCGGCGGGCGAGTAGCCGCCCCCGCGACTGCCCGCGCAGCCCCGCCCCGGGCGCGGTCCGGGCCGCGCGACCCCTTAGGCTCATCCCTCGTGAGTACGGTGTGCGTGGTGCGGGACCTGGTGAAGACGTACCCCGCCGCGCGCGGCAGACGGGGCACGCCCGCGACCCCCGAGGTGCGGGCCACCGACGGGGTCAGCATGGACGTGCGGGGCGGCGAGATCTTCGGCCTGCTCGGCCCCAACGGCGCCGGCAAGTCCACCCTCGTCCGCCAGCTCACCGGCCTCATGCGGCCCGACTCCGGCACCGTCGAGGTCCTCGGCCACGACCTCGTACGCCACCCCGAGCGGGCCGCCCGCCTCATCGCGTACCTCGGCCAGGAGTCCACCGCGCTCGACGAGCTGACCGTCTCGCTCGCCGCCGAGACCACCGGCCGGCTGCGCGGCCTCACCGCACGCGACGCCCGCGCCGAACGCGACGCCGTCCTCGCCGAACTGGGCATCGGCGACCTCGCCGCCCGCCCCCTCAAGAAACTCTCCGGCGGACAGCGCCGCCTCGCCTGCTTCGCGGCCGCCCTCGTGGGGGAGCGGCCCCTCCTCGTCCTCGACGAACCCACCACCGGCATGGACCCCGTCGCCCGCCGCGCTGTCTGGGCCGCCGTCGACCGGCGCCGCGCCGAACACGGCACCACGGTGCTGCTGGTCACCCACAACGTCATCGAGGCGGAGACCGTCCTGGACCGCGTCGCCGTCCTGGACCGCGGCCGCGTCATCGCCTGCGACACACCCGCCGGGCTCAAGGAGCGCGTGGCCGGCGAGGTACGCGTCGACCTGGTGTGGCGCGACCACGCCCCCCTCGACATCCCCGAGGTCGCCGCCCTGCGCCCCTCCGCGCGCGAGTCGGGCCGCCGCTGGGTGCTGCGCCTCGCACCCGACGAGGCCCGCGCGGCCGTCGCGGCGGTCACCGGCGGCGCCGCGTTCGCGGCCCTCGACGACTTCACGCTCGCCACACCCAGCCTGGAGGACGTCTACCTCGCCCTGGGCGGCGAGACCACGAAAGGGCTGGTCAAGGCATGAAGGACCAGCGATACGAGGACACGGCCCCGGTGCGGCGCGCCGTCCGGGGCGTCCGCCGTCAGGACAGGAGTGGGAAACGGTGAGCACCCTGCCCGCGGAGGCGCTCTCGACAGGGGCCGTCCGGCCGAGCACCGCCGAGGCGAGCGGCCGGTCCGGCGCCGCGCCCCTCGCACCCCGCGCCCGGCTGCTGCCCGCGCTCGCCGCCGTGTACCGCGCGCAGCTGTCGCGGGCCCGGGTGGCCCGTATCCCGCTGCTGTTCGTCGCGACGTTCCAGTCCGTCGGGATCATGGTCCTGATGCGGGGCGTCGTCGACGGCGGCGCTGAGGCACGCGCGGTCGTCGCCGGGTCGTCCGTCCTCGTCGTGGCGTTCGTCGCGCTCAACCTGCTCGCCCAGTACTTCGGGCAGCTGCGGGCGAGCGGCGGACTCGACCACTACGCCACGCTGCCGGTGCCGCCCGCCGCCGTGGTGCTCGGCGCCGCCGGGGCGTACGCCTCCTTCACGGCGCCCGGTACGGCGGTCACGGCGGTCATCGGCTCCCTGCTGTTCGGCCTGCCGCTCACCCACCTGTGGGTGCTGGCCGCCGTGGTTCCGCTCGCCGGGGCCGCGCTCGCCGGGCTCGGCGCCGCGCTCGGGCTGCTCGCGCCGCGCCAGGAGCTGGCCACGCTGCTGGGCCAGCTCGGTATGTCGGCGGCCCTGCTGCTGGGCGTACTGCCGGCCGAGCGGCTGCCCGCACCGGTCGGCTGGGCACGGGACCTGCTGCCGTCGACGTACGGGGTGGAGGCCCTGGCCCGTACCTTCGACGCCCGGCCCGACTGGGCTGCCGTCGGCCTGGACCTGTCGGTCTGCGCCGCCGTCGGCGTCGTGTCCCTGGCGGTCGCGACCTGGGCGTATCGCAGGGCGGCGGTACGGTGAGGCGGCACCCCGCGGCACCTGGCACGATGACAGAGTGACCGCACCCCTTCCCCCGTCCCACCAGCCATCGAGTGACGACGTGCGCAAAGACCTCCCTGTACCAGGTGACGAGACGCCCCGCGGCGGTGCCGCCTGGCCGCCGCGCCACCCCCTGACCGCGTCCGGCCACCCGTACGGGAAGGACACGGCGGGCCCTGACGTGGCGGCGGAGGTACGGCAGGGCGCCGTGGTGCTGCTCGCGGTGGCGGTCTCGGGCGTTCTGCTCGGCCTGCTGTGGCTGTGGCTCGCGCCGCGCATCCCGCTGGTCTCGGACGGCACGTCGGTGCTGCTGAAGGATTCGGAGAGCGAGGGGGCGATCGGCGCCGACGGCGTCTTCGTGCTGCTGGCGCTGGCCTTCGGCGCGGTCAGCGCGGCCGCCGTGTTCCTGTTCCGCCGTCAGGGCGGCGTCGCGGTGGTGCTGGGCCTGGCGCTCGGCGGGCTGCTGGGCGCGGTCATCGGCTGGGGCACGGGCACGCTGCTCGGCCCCACGCACGACGTGGTGGCGCACGCCAAGGCGGTCGGCGAGGGCGTCACGTTCGACGCGCCGCTGGAGCTCCACGCGTACGGGGCGCTGCTGGCCTGGCCGGTCGCCGCGATGGTCGTCCACCTGGCGCTGACGGCCCTCCTCACCGTCCGCGACCCGGACCCGGACCCGGAGCCCTGGGGCCCGCAGGTCTGAGGCCGGTGGCGGGTGCCGCGGGTTCTTCCCCAACCTCGCCCCTTCCCGAGACTGGGGGCTCTGCCCCCAGACCCCCGTTCGCGCCTGTGGGGGTACCCCCTGCTCGAAGAGCTTGGGGGAGCCCGTCCTCAAACGCCGGACGGGCTGAGATCAGCCCCTCCGGCGATTGAGGAGCGGGGGTTCGGGGGCAGAGCCCCCGATTCGGCTAGCCGCGGCCGATCGGTGCCAGGACCGCGCCCGTCAGCGCGGCCAGGTCCGCCGGGGCCAGTTCGACCTCGAGCCCGCGCCGCCCGGCGGACACGCAGATCGTCGCGTGCCGCGACGCCGA
>NZ_JABWDV010000173.1 GCF_013362995.1 Streptomyces sp. TRM64462
GCCCCGCGGGGTGACGACCCGGCCCCCCCGGCCGGTCAGGCCAGGCATCCCGGCCCCTTCACCACCGGGCCCAGGTGAACCAGGCCGCCGGGGTGGACGTGGAGGTGGGTGGTGGGCTCCTCCGCCTGCACCCGGGAGGAGGAGCCCACCGGACCACCGCACCGTCCCCGCCCATGGCCGCGCACGCGTTCCCGCGCGTGCGGATTCATCCACCAGCCTGAGAGGTCTAAACCAATGCCCGGGAAACCCTTGTCACCGGGGCATCCGGCTGGTGAGCTATGAGCCGGGACACATCGGACGCCCTGGGAATGGGAGATGTCGTGAGCAACGAGAGCCTGGCCAACCTTCTGAAGGAGGAGCGGCGGTTCGCGCCGCCCGCCGAGCTGGCCGCCCACGCCAACGTGACGGCGGACGCGTACGAGCAGGCCAAGGCGGACAGGCTCGGTTTCTGGGCCGAGCAGGCACGTCGGCTCAGCTGGGCCACCGAGCCGACCGAGACCCTCGACTGGTCGAACCCGCCCTTCGCGAAGTGGTTCGCCGACGGCACGCTCAACGTCGCGTACAACTGCGTGGACCGCCATGTGGAGGCCGGCCTCGGCGACCGGGTCGCCCTCCACTTCGAAGGGGAGCCGGGCGACAGCCGGGCCATCACCTACGCCGAACTCAAGGACGAGGTCTCCAAGGCGGCCAACGCGCTGACCGAGCTCGGCGTCCGCAAGGGCGACCGGGTCGCCGTCTACATGCCGATGATCCCGGAGGCGGCCGTCGCGATGCTGGCCTGCGCCCGCATCGGCGCCGCCCACTCCGTGGTGTTCGGCGGCTTCTCGGCCGACGCGATCGCCGCCCGTATCGAGGACGCCGACGCCAAGCTGGTCATCACCGCCGACGGCGGCTACCGGCGCGGCAAGCCGTCCGCGCTCAAGCCCGCCGTGGACGAGGCCCTCAACCGGGTCGACAGCGTCGAGCACGTGCTGGTGGTCCGCCGTACCGGCCAGGACGTGGCCTGGACCGAGGGCCGGGACGTGTGGTGGGACGACGTCGTCGGCCGCCAGTCCGCCGAGCACACACCCGAGGCGTTCGAGGCCGAGCACCCGCTGTTCATCCTCTACACGTCCGGCACCACCGGGAAGCCGAAGGGCATCCTGCACACCTCCGGCGGCTACCTCACCCAGGCGGCCTACACGCACCACGCGGTCTTCGACCTCAAGCCGGAGTCCGACGTCTACTGGTGCACCGCCGACATCGGCTGGGTGACGGGCCACTCGTACATCGTCTACGGGCCGCTCGCGAACGGCGCCACCCAGGTCATGTACGAGGGCACCCCGGACACCCCGCACCAGGGCCGCTTCTGGGAGATCGTGCAGAAGTACGGCGTCACGATCCTCTACACGGCGCCCACCGCGATCCGTACGTTCATGAAGTGGGGCGACGACATCCCCGCCAAGTTCGACCTGTCGAGCCTGCGCGTCCTGGGGTCCGTCGGCGAGCCGATCAACCCCGAGGCCTGGGTCTGGTACCGCGAGCACATCGGCGGCGGCCGCTGCCCGATCGTCGACACCTGGTGGCAGACCGAGACCGGCGCCATGATGATCTCGCCGCTGCCCGGAGTCACCGAGACCAAGCCCGGCTCCGCGCAGCGCCCGCTGCCCGGCATCGCGGCCACCGTCGTCGACGACGAGGCCAACGAGGTCCCGAACGGCGGAGGCGGCTACCTGGTCCTCACCGAGCCGTGGCCGTCGATGCTGCGCACCATCTGGGGCGACGACCAGCGGTTCCTCGACACGTACTGGTCCCGCTTCGAGGGCCGGTACTTCGCCGGGGACGGCGCCAAGAAGGACGAGGACGGCGACATCTGGCTGCTGGGCCGGGTCGACGACGTGATGCTGGTGTCCGGCCACAACATCTCCACCACCGAGGTGGAGTCGGCGCTGGTGTCCCACCCGAAGGTCGCCGAGGCGGCCGTCGTGGGCGCGGCGGACGAGACGACCGGCCAGGCCATCGTCGCGTTCGTCATCCTGCGCGGCGCGGCGGCCGTGGCGGAGGCCGAGCAGGACGGCCTCGTCGCCGATCTCCGCAACCACGTGGGCGCCACGCTCGGGCCGATCGCCAAGCCCAAGCGGATCCTTCCGGTGGCCGAGCTGCCGAAGACCCGTTCCGGCAAGATCATGCGCCGGCTGCTGCGGGATGTCGCGGAGAACCGCCAGCTGGGTGATGTCACCACGCTGACCGACTCCTCGGTCATGGACCTCATCCAGGCCAAGCTGCCCGCCGCCGCAAGCGAGGACTGACCCACCAGACCCACCAGCAGGGCCCACCAGCAGGGCCCGACGGCACCCTGAGGACACCCGGCGACAGCGCGCCGGGTGTCCTTTTTATGCATAAGGTGAACTTGGCCGCATTTGTCCTTGCGCCCTCCCGGTAGGGTATGGGGCGCATCAACAAAGCGATAAAAATCCAAGGGGCGCCGGGAAGTCTGGTCGGCACGTACTTCGTCATGTCCGTGCATCGGCATGTCCGCCGAGACCGACCGGAGGTCCCTTCATCGTGGCTGCGCCCAAGACGCCCAACACCACCGAGCGCAAGTTCCTCGGCCGGCTGTCCCTCCCCGAGCGGACCTTCGTCGCCGACGCGCTGCGCGCGGAGACCGTCGGTGGTGTCCTCCTGCTCGTCGCCGCCATCGCGGCACTCGTCTGGGCGAACACACCGCTGCGTGAGAGCTACGAATCCGTACGCGACTTCCACATAGGCCCGGCGGCGCTCGGCCTCGACCTGTCGATCCAGCACTGGGCCGCCGACGGCCTCCTCGCGATCTTCTTCTTCGTCGCCGGTATCGAGCTCAAGCGTGAACTGGTCGCGGGCGAGCTCCGCGACCCCAAGGCCGCCGCGCTCCCGGTCATCGCCGCGCTGTGCGGCATGGTCGCCCCCGCACTGGTCTACGTCATCGTCGCCACCAGCGGCGGCGGCTCGCTGGCCGGCTGGGCGGTGCCCACGGCCACCGACATCGCGTTCGCGCTCGCCGTGCTCGCCGTCATCGGCACCTCGCTGCCGTCGGCGCTCCGCGCGTTCCTGCTCACGCTCGCCGTCGTCGACGACCTCTTCGCCATCCTGATCATCGCGGTCTTCTTCACCAGCGACCTCAACTTCTACGCACTCGGCGGCGCCGTCGCCGGCCTGGTCGTCTTCTGGCTCCTGCTGCGCGCGGAGGTCCGCGGCTGGTACATCTACGTGCCGCTCGGCCTGGCCATCTGGGGCCTGATGTACAACAGCGGCGTCCACGCCACGATCGCCGGCGTCGCCATGGGCCTGATGCTGCGCTGCACCCGCCGCGAGGGCGAGAAGCACTCCCTGGGCGAGCACATCGAGCACCAGGTGCGCCCGCTGTCGGCCGGCTTCGCCGTACCGATGTTCGCGCTGTTCTCGGCGGGTGTCTCCGTCTCCGGCGGCGCGCTGGCAGACGTCTTCACGCGGCCCGAGACGCTCGGCGTCGTCCTCGGCCTGGTGGTCGGCAAGGCGTTCGGCATCTTCGGCGGCACCTGGCTGACCGCCCGCTTCACGCGGGCGCAGCTCAACCCGGACCTGGCCTGGGCCGACCTCTTCGCCGTCGCCACCCTCGCCGGCATCGGGTTCACCGTGTCGCTGCTCATCGGCGAGCTGGCGTTCGAGGGCGACGCGGCGCTGACGGACGAGGTGAAGGCCGCCGTCCTGATGGGCTCGCTGATCGCCGCGCTGCTCGCCACGGTCCTGCTGAAGCTCCGCGTACGGAAGTACCAGGCCCTCGTCGAGGTCGAGGAGCGGGACGAGGACATGAGCGGCGTCCCGGACGTGTACGAGGTGGACGACCCGGAGCACCACCGCCGGCTCGCCGAGATCTACGAGCGGAAGGCCGCCGAGCACCGGCGGCAGGCCGAAGAGAACCGGCGCCAGGCCGAAGACGCGGGGGCGGCGCGCAGGGAGGGCGACGGTCCGGCATGATCTGAGGTCGGACCGTAGAGGAGAGAGGGAGCTGGAGATGAGCGACCCCGCCGACAAGAGCGCGAGGCACGCCGCCGCGGCGTTCACCGAGACCGATCCACGAGTGACGGCCGGACTGAACGGCGCCGAGCGCAGCCTCGGTCAGCTGGTCGCCTCCGCGACCGCCGAGATGTCCGCCCTGGTGCACGATGAGATCGCACTCGCGAAGGCGCAGCTACGGCAGGACGTCAAGCGTGGAGTGGCCGGCAGCGTCGGTCTCCTGGCGGCGGCCGTGGTACTGATCTTCTCGCTGCCGATGCTGAGCTTCGCGCTCGCGTACGGATTCCAGGCCTGGACGGGCCTGCACCTCTCCGTGTGCTTCGTGCTGTCCTTCGCGGTGAACCTCGTCGTCGCCATCCTGCTCGCCGGGATCGGAGTGGCCTTCATGAAGAAGGCCAAGCAGGGCAAGGGCCCGCAGAAGACGGCCGCTTCGGTCAAGGAGACGGCGGCGGTGCTCCAGAACGCCAAGCCGCACCCGCGCCCCGACGGGCGTCCGGCCTTGGAGAAGGCCGAGCCTGTGGCACGCTCGTCCGTATGACCGTCCCTGAGAGCAACAGCGGCAGTACCGGCGCCCCCGGCCATCCCGTACGGATCGAGGGCCCCTGGACCCACCGTGACGTGGCCGCCAACGGGGCGCGCTTCCACATCGCCGAGCTGGGCGACGGCCCGCTCGTGCTGCTGCTGCACGGCTTCCCGCAGTTCTGGTGGACGTGGCGGCACCAGCTGACCGCGCTCGCCGACGCCGGGTTCCGGGCCGTGGCCATGGACCTGCGGGGCGTGGGCGGCAGCGACCGTACGCCGCGCGGCTACGACCCGGCGAACCTGGCGCTCGACATCACCGGCGTCGTACGGTCCCTCGGCGAGCCGGACGCGGCGCTGGTCGGCCATGACCTCGGCGGGTACCTGGCGTGGACGGCCGCGGTGATGCGGCCCAAGCTGGTGCGGCGGCTCGCGGTGTCGTCGATGCCGCACCCGCGGCGCTGGCGCTCGGCGATGCTCTCCGATTTCGCCCAGTCACGCGCCGGGTCGTACGTATGGGGCTTCCAGCGCCCGTGGCTGCCCGAGCGGCGGCTGGTCGCGGACGACGCGGCGCTGGTCGGGGAGCTGATCCGGGACTGGTCGGGGGCGTACGCACCGGACGACGAGACGGTCGGCGTGTACCGGCGGGCGATGACGATTCCGTCGACGGCGCACTGCTCGATCGAGCCGTACCGGTGGATGGTCCGTTCGATGGCCCGCCCGGACGGCATCCAGTTCAACCGGCGCATGAAGCGCCCGGTGCGCGTGCCGACGCTGCATCTGCACGGCTCCCAGGACCCGGTGATGCGGACCCGCAGCGCGGCCGGCTCGGGCGAGTACGTCGAGGCGCCGTACCGCTGGCGGCTGTTCGACGGCCTCGGCCACTTCCCGCACGAGGAGGACCCGCTGGCGTTCTCGACGGAGCTGGTCAACTGGCTCAAGGACCCGGAGCCCGACCGCTGAACGGCCGGCTGACGGCCCGGCTGACGGCCCGTCTGGCGGAAGGCACGGAAACCCGCAGGAACGGTTGTCCTACGAACAGCCAAATGCCCGGCGCATAGGCCAATTGGCCGTCCCCCGGGCGGTTACCGACCATGGGGCCCGGGCACACGTCGGGGTATGGGCTGGACGCACGACCATGTTGACGCCGCACGTAACCGCCGCTCCGCCGGCGCCGCGCCGACTCCGGAGAGGAGCGGCCCCCCGAGCCAGGAGCTGGACGCCCGCCTCGGCATCCCGCGCATCCTGCGCCGCAGGGCCCGCTGGGTGTCCGCGCGGCTGCGGCACCAACGCAGCTGAGCCCGGAGCACCGGCACCGGGCACCGTACGGGCTGAAAGCCGACGAGCCGAACGGGCCGAAGGCCGACGGCCGACGGCCGACAAGCCGAACGGGCCGACACGCCGACGGGTCGGCCTGACGGAGCGCCAGGCCACCGCCCGCACCACCACCATCCTCAGAGCGCGCAGCCCTGGCTGTCGACCTGCTGGTTGGCGCTCAGGCCGAGCGTGATGTCCTCGCGGATCTCGTCGACCGTCAGCGCGTAACCGGTGTTCGCGTCGTCCAGGGACCGCGCGAAGATGACGCCGTACACCTTGCCGTCCTCCGTCAGCAGCGGGCCGCCGGAGTTGCCCTGGCGGACCGTCGCGAACAGCGAGTACACATCGCGCCTCACCTCGCCGCGGTGGTAGATGTCGGGGCCGTTGGCGTTGATACGGCCCCGGACGCGCGCCGAGCGCACGTCGTACGCGCCGTTCTCCGGGAAGCCCGCCACGATCGCGCCGTCGCCGCTGCGGGCGTCGGACTCGGTGAACTGGAGCACCGGCGCCTTCAGGTCGGGCACGTCGAGTACGGCGATGTCGCGCTGCCAGTCGTACAGGACGACCGTCGCGTCGTACAGCTTGCCCTCTCCGCCTATCTGGACGGTCGGCTCGTCGACGCCGCCCACGACGTGCGCGTTCGTCATCACACGGCGCTCCCCGAACACGAAGCCCGTGCCCTCCAGCACCTTGCCGCAACTGCGCGCCGTCCCGACGACCTTCACGATCGACTGCTTCGCGCGCGCGGCGACGGGGCTGTTCGCGAGGGCCGGGTCGGGCGGGCGGACCTCCGTGATGGGCTCGTTGGCGAACGGGCTGAACACCTGCGGGAAGCCGTTCTTCGCCAGCACGGACTGGAAGTCCGTGAAGAGGTTGGACGACTGCGCGGGCATCACCGCCTCCACCCCGAGGAGGACCTTGGAGTTGCGCACCTCCTTGCTGAACGGCACGGCCGTCCGCGCCAGGGCCGAGCCGATCAACCACGCCACCAGCAGCATCGCCACCACGTTCACCAGGGCGCCCCCGGTGGCGTCCAGGGCGCGCGCGGGCGACCAGGTGATGTGGCGGCGCAGCTTGTTGCCCCAGTGGGTGGTGAGGGTCTGCCCGACCGACGCGAAGATCAGCACGACCGCGACGGCGACGATGGCGGCGGTCGTGGAGACCTCCGCGTCACCGGTGAGCGGCCCCCACACCAGCGGCAGCAGATAGACGGCGACGAGTCCGCCCCCGAGGAAGCCGATCACCGACAGGATGCCGACCACGAACCCCTGGCGGTATCCGACGATCGCGAACCACACGGCGGCGACCAGCAGCAAGATGTCCAGCACGTTCACCGTCATTAGCCTCGCAGATTCGTCTCCGGTCGCCCCGTGCGGCCGCGGCGCCAGCAGTCAGCCTGTCATGCACGCCAGTCGAGCGGGACCTGCTTCCCCTGGTCCCAGGGCACTTCCCAGCCCGCGTAGTGCAGGATCCGGTCGATCAGGCCGGCCGTGAACCCCCACACCAGCGCCGATTCGACCAGAAATGCCGGGCCTCGGTAACCGCTGGGGTGGATGGCCGTCGAACGGTTGGCGGGGTCCGTGAGATCCGCCACGGGGACGGTGAAGACCCGCGCGGTCTCGGCCGGGTCGACGGCGCCGACCGGGGTGGGGTCGCGCCACCATCCGAGTACGGGCGTGACGACGAAGCCGCTCACCGGGATGTAGAGGCGGGGCAGCACACCGAACACCTGTACGCCGGCGGGGTCGAGGCCCGTCTCCTCCTCGGCCTCCCGCAGCGCGGCGCGCAGCGGGCCGAGCGTGGCCGGGTCGCCGTCCTCGGGGTCTATGGCCCCGCCGGGGAACGACGGCTGGCCGGCGTGCGAGCGGAGGCTCCCGGACCGCTCCATGAGCAGCAGTTCAGGGCCGCGCTCGCCCTCGCCGAAGAGGATCAGCACGGCCGCCTGGCGGCCGCCTGTCTCGGGCGGCAGGAAGCGGCTGAGCTGCTCGGGCGCGATCGTCCGTGCCGACCGCACCACGGGCTCCAGCCATACGGGCAGCCCGTCGTCGCTCACGACCACCGGCGGGCCGCCGTCTCCGGGCCCGCGGTGCTCGTGCTCGGTGTCGGCGGAGCCCAAGGTCTCATGTCTCGCGCGCGTCATAGGCAGCACCCCCGGCTCTCACAACGTCTTCCGGCCACTGGTTCGTTCCATCGCCCGCCGGACGGCCGGCCGTCACCGCTCGGACCGCCACCCGCCCGGACAGTCACGCGCTCGGACCGCCACCCGCCCAGGCCGTCACCCGCCCAGGCCGTCGCCCGGCCCGTCGGCGGCCCCGACGGCGACCCCCGGGCCCGTACCCAGCGGGGGCGCGGGGCGGCCGGGGTAGTCGGGGGGCGGGGCGAGGCGCTGGCCGGGGTAGCCCCCCATCTCGTACTTGAGCAGCTTCTTCGCCTTCTCCGGGTCCGTCTCGCCCTCCCCGTACGCGGGGCAGAGGTGCGCGATCGGGCAGGCGCCGCAGGCGGGCTTGCGGGAGTGGCAGATACGGCGGCCGTGGAAGATCACGCGGTGCGACAGCATCGTCCACTCGGACTTGGGGAAGATCGCGCCGATCTCCTCCTCGACCTTCTCGGGGTCCTCCTGCTCGGTCCACTTCCAGCGCCGCACCAGGCGCCCGAAGTGGGTGTCGACCGTGATCCCCGGGACGCCGTAGGCGTTGCCGAGGACGACGTTCGCCGTCTTGCGGCCCACACCGGGGAGGGTGACCAGGTCGTCGAGCCGGCCCGGGACCTCGCCGTCGAAGCGGTCGCGCAGGGCGGTGGAGAGGCCGATCAGGGACTTGGCCTTGGCCCGGAAGAAGCCGGTCGGCCGGATGATCTCCTCCAGCTCCTCGGGCACGGCGGCCGCCATGTCCTCGGGCGTCGGGTACTTCGCGAAGAGCGCCGGGGTGGTCTGGTTGACCCGCAGGTCGGTGGTCTGGGCGGACAGGACCGTCGCGACCAGCAGCTCGAAGGGATTGCGGAAGTCGAGCTCCGGATGGGCGTACGAGTAGACCTCGGCGAGCTCCCGGTTGATCCGCCGGGCCCGCCGTACCATCGCGAGCCGCGACTCCGGCTTCGCCGCGACCGCCTTGGACGGCTTGGAAGCCTTGGAGGCCTTGGAAGCCGCCGCAGCGGCCTTCGCAGCGGCCTTCGGCGCGGCCTTGGACGTGGCCGCCCCGGCCTTCGACCCTGCCGCCCGTTTTGTCTGCTTTGCTGCCTTCTTGGTGGTTTTCCTGGCCGTACCCGCCGGCTGTTCGCCCACAGCGGAATTCTGTTCCCCGGACACTCTCCCGGCCCCCTCGGCCTGCGCTCTCACCGGCGAATTGGACACCCGGCCAGCCTAAGCGCCGCCACCGACATCCGCCCTGGGCACGGGCGATGAGGACCCAATCGGGCCCCTGCCGTACGGACACGCGTACCCGTACGTCAAACTTGTTGTGATTGATCGCACGACGATTAACCTGCCGAAGCCGGTCCGCCGGGAGCCCGCCGCGCGCAGCGTCCCCCGGACGAGCAACGCACCGTCCGGCATCATGGGGACCAAACGTCCCTGAGCAGGTCGACATAGGAGAGAACTCGTGGACGACGTTCTGCGGCGCGCCCCGCTCTTCGCGGCGCTCGATGACGAGCAGGCCGCGGAGCTCCGCGCCTCGATGAGTGAGGTGACGCTGGCCCGTGGCGACGCGCTCTTCCACGAGGGCGACCCGGGTGACCGCCTCTACGTGGTCACGGAAGGCAAGGTCAAGCTCCACCGCACCTCCCCCGACGGCCGCGAGAACATGCTCGCCGTCCTCGGCCCCGGTGAGCTCATCGGTGAGCTGTCCCTGTTCGACCCGGGTCCGCGTACGGCCACGGCGACCGCGCTGACCGAGGTCAAGCTGCTCGGCCTCGGCCACGGCGACCTCCAGCCCTGGCTGAACGCCCGCCCCGAGGTCGCGTCGGCGCTGCTGCGCGCCGTCGCCCGCCGCCTCCGCAAGACCAACGACCAGATGTCCGACCTGGTCTTCTCCGATGTCCCCGGCCGTGTCGCGCGGGCGCTCCTCGACCTGTCGCGCCGCTTCGGCGTGCAGTCGGAGGAGGGCATCCACGTGGTGCACGACCTGACCCAGGAGGAGCTGGCCCAGCTCGTCGGCGCGTCGCGCGAGACCGTCAACAAGGCGCTGGCCGACTTCGCGGGCCGCGGCTGGCTGCGCCTGGAGGCGCGCGCCGTGATCCTGCTGGACGTGGAGCGCCTCGCGAAGCGCTCCCGCTGACCAGAGGCGCGAAGCGCGAGAAGCACGACGAGGGGGCCGCCCCGCAGCAACCTGCGGGACGGCCCCCTCGTCGCGACCTCAGCACCTCAGTACCTCCGTACCTCAGCACCTCAGCGCGTCACGTCGGTACGTCAGTCCTTCTTGCCGTCCACGATCACCGGCGTCCCGCTCCCGGCGCCGCACGGCACGGCGTACACCGGGTTCTTCGCGGCGGCCTCCTTGTAGGCCTCGATGCACTGGTTGAGCAGGACCTTGTCGCTCAGCGAGTCGTTGAGGATCTTGTTGGCCTTGGCGATGCCCTCGGCCTCGATCCGCCGGCGCTCCGCCTCCGCCGTGGCCGTGCGGGCGGCCTCCTGCGCGCGCTCGGTGGCCTGCTGCTGCTGGATCTTGCGGTCGATCTGGTCCTGGAGCTGGTCCGACGGCTTCACGTTCCGCAGGTTCACGGTCGTCACGTCGATACCGCGCGGGGCCAGGCGCTCCTTGACCAGCTCGGCGATCTCGGCGTTGATCTTCTCGCGGGCCGAGGAGTAGCCCTCCTCGCTGGTGTGGCGCGCGAAGACGTTACGGACGATCTCCCGGCTGTCCGGGAACACGAGACGCTGCTGGATGGCGGCCTCGTTGCCGGCGAGCCGGTACAGCTCCACGGCCTTGGACGGGGCGACCGCCCACTTGACCGTGACCTCGACGTACATGACACCGCCCTGCGAGGAGCGGACCTCGACCACGTCCTTGTCGGACAGGTTCAGGTCCACCGGGCGCGTCGAGAACGTGGTCACCGTCGTGAACGGCGACACGACGTTGACGCCGGGCGACATCGGCGTCCCCACCTTGCCGAACGTCACGGGCACCCCGACCTCGTACGCGCTGACGATGTGCAGACAGCTCGCGAGCCCCGCGAACAGACCCGCGATCAGCGCGCCGACCGCGCCGAGCCGGAAGGCGGTGCGGCCGTCGGAGCGCCCGACGAAGTACAGCACCACCGCGGCGATGAGCAGCAGGATGGACAGGACAAACACGAAGATCCCCCCGTTGGAGCGACAGCAGATGTAAAGGGAGGGTAAAGCATGGCGTGTCGCCTGGAACCTGCCGCGTTGTCGCGGATCCGTACCGACTTCGCTTCAGATCAGGCCGTGTTCCGCGAGGTACTCCAGCTGCGCCCGCACGGACAGTTCGGCGGCCGGCCACAGGGACCGGTCGACGTCCGCGTACACATGCGCCACGACCGCTTCCGGCGTCGTGTGCCCGTCCTCCACGGCCGTCTCGACCTGCGCGAGCCGGTGCGCGCGGTGCGCCAGGTAGAACTCGACCGCGCCCTGGGCGTCGTCCAGTACGGGCCCGTGGCCCGGCAGCACGGTGTGGACGCCGTCGTCGACGGTCAGCGAGCGCAGCCGCCGCAGCGAGTCCAGGTAGTCCCCGAGCCGCCCGTCCGGGTGCGCCACCATCGTCGTGCCGCGACCGAGGACCGTGTCACCGGTCAGCACCGCCCGGCAGGCCGGCAGATGGAAGCTGAGCGAGTCCCGGGTGTGGCCGGGCGTCGGTACGACGCGCAGCTCCAGGCCGCCGACCTCGACGACCTGCCCGGCGGCCAGCCCCTCGTCTCCGAGCCGCAGCGCCGGGTCCAGGGCCCGTACGGTCGTCCCCGTCAGCTCCGCGAACCGCGCGGCGCCCTCGGCGTGGTCGGCGTGGCCGTGCGTGAGCAGCGTCAGGGCGACGCGCTTGCCGAGGCGCTCCGCCGTGTCCCGTACGCGCGCGAGGTGCCCCTCGTCCAGCGGGCCCGGGTCGACGACGACCGCGAGGGCGGAGCCGGGCTCCGAGAGGATCCAGGTGTTGGTGCCGTCCAGGGTCATCGGGGACGCGTTCGGCGCCAGGACGTTGACGGCGCGCTCGGTGGCGGGCCCGGAGACCACGGCGCCGCGCGGTCGGCCCGGCAGGGCGGCGGCGTCGGTCATACGTCACCACCTCCGGCAGCAGATGCCGCGCCGGGCACGTGCTTGGTGAACTCGTCGTGGCCCGGCCAGCTCAGCACCACCTCGTCCCCCTCCAGTCTCGCCCGCGCCAGCACCGGCGTCATGTCCTGCCGCGCGGCCGCGTCGAGAGCGGCGAGCGGGGTGCCGTACGCGGTGAGGGTACGCAGCGTGGCGATGGTCGGCGGCATCATCAGCAGCTCGCCCCGGTCGTACCCGGCCGCCGCCTCCTCCGGGCGGATCCAGACGGTCCGGTCGGCCTCCGTCGAGGCGTTCCGGGTGCGCTGGCCGCTCGGCAGGGCGGCCACGAAGAACCAGGTGTCGTAGCGGCGCGGCTCGAACTCGGGGGTGATCCACCGGGCCCACGCGCCCAGCAGGTCGGAGCGCAGCACCAGGTCACGGCGGTCCAGGAACTCCGCGAACGGCAGTTCGCGGGCGACCAGGGCGGCGCGGTCGGCCTCCCAGTCGTCGCCGGTGGTGTCCCCCACGACCGTGTCCGGCGTCGGCCCGGCCAGCAGGACGCCGGCCTCCTCGTACGTCTCGCGGACCGCCGCGCAGACGATCGCCTGCGCCTCGGCGGGCGTGGCGACGCCCAGGCGCTCCGCCCATGCGGCGGGCGTGGGGCCGGCCCACCGTACGGGCTGCTCGTCCCGCGGGTCGACGCCGCCGCCGGGATAGGCGTAGGCGCCGCCCGCGAACGCCATGGACGTGCGGCGGCGCAGCATGTGCACCTCGGGGCCCCGGCCGGGCGCGGACCCGTCGCGCAGCAGCATGACGGTCGCGGCCCGCCGGGGCGTCACGGGTGTCAGCTCGCCGGCCGCGAGAGCGCGGATGAGACCGGGCCATTCGGGTGGGTACCACTGACCATTGGGCATGGCCGGAGCCTATGCGGATCCGCGTTGATGTTCGAGAGCTGATCCGCGGACCCCGCTCGGCTCAGCGCGCGGGGTCCGCGCTCCCACGCAGGGGGTTACGCCTCCGGCTCCAGCTCCACCAGGAGCTCGACCTCGACCGGCGCGTCCAGCGGCAGTACGGCGACACCCACGGCGCTGCGCGCGTGCACGCCCTTGTCGCCGAGTACCTCGCCCAGCAGCTCGCTCGCGCCGTTCAGCACGGCCGGCTGCCCGGTGAAGTCGGCCGCCGATGCGACGTACCCGACAACTTTGACTACTCGTGCGATACGGTCCAGGTCGCCCGCGACCGACTTCACGGCGGCCAGAGCGTTGAGCGCGCAGATCCGCGCCAGGTCCTTGGCCTCCTCGGGCGTGACCTCGCCGCCGACCTTGCCGGTGACCGGAAGCTTGCCCTCCACCATCGGCAACTGGCCCGCCGTGTACACGTGCACCCCGGACCGCACGGCCGGCTGGTACGCGGCCAGCGGCGGCACGACCTGCGGCAGCGTCAGCCCGCGCTCCGCGAGGGCCGCCTCGACGCGCCCGGTCACTGCTTCTCCCGCTTGAGGTACGCCACGAGCTGCTCGGGGTTGTTCGGGCCGGGGACGACCTGGACGAGCTCCCAGCCGTCCTCGCCCCAGGTGTCCAGGATCTGCTTGGTCGCGTGCACGAGAAGGGGCACGGTCGCGTATTCCCACTTGGTCATGGGCCGACTGTATCCGCTCGCCCGGCGGCCCCAGGGGCAGCCTCCTGCGTGGGCGGCGGCACGACTGGTTACGCTCGCCTGTGTGAGCAGGCTCCAGGTCGTCAGCGGCAAGGGCGGTACCGGTAAGACGACGGTCGCCGCCGCCCTCGCGCTCGCCCTCGCCACGGAGGGCAGGCGGACCCTTCTGGTGGAGGTCGAAGGCAGACAGGGCATCGCACAGCTCTTCGAGACGGAGGCGCTTCCGTACGAGGAGCGCAAGATCGCCGTCGCGCCCGGCGGCGGGGAGGTGTACGCGCTCGCCATCGACGCCGAGCGGGCGCTGCTCGACTACCTCCAGATGTTCTACAAGCTGGGTGCGGCCGGGCGGGCGTTGAAGAAGCTGGGCGCCATCGACTTCGCGACGACGGTCGCCCCGGGCGTACGGGACGTGCTGCTCACCGGCAAGGCGTGCGAGGCGGTGCGCCGCAAGGACAAGGGCGGCCGCTTCGTCTACGACCACGTCGTCATGGACGCCCCGCCCACGGGCCGGGTCACGCGCTTCCTGAACGTCAACGACGAGGTGGCCGGCCTGGCCAGGATGGGACCGATACACCATCAGGCGCAGGCGGTCATGCGGGTGCTGAAGTCGCCCGAGACGGCCGTGCACCTCGTGACGCTGCTGGAGGAGATGCCGGTCCAGGAGACCGCGGACGGCATCGCCGAACTGCGCGCCGCCGAGCTGCCGGTGGGCGACGTCATCGTGAACATGGTCCGCCCGCGGGTCTTCGACGAGGACGCGGTACGGGCCGCCGCCGGCGACCAGCGGGACGGCATCGCGCGCGCCCTGGCGGCGGCCGGGCTCACCGACCCGGACGGGCTGGTCGGCCCGCTCCTCAACGAGGCGGCGGAGCACGCGCGCCGCGTGGAGCTGGAGCGGGAGCAGCGGGACGCGCTCGCGAAGCTGGACGTCCCGGCGTACGAACTGCCGTTCCTCGGCGAGGGCGCGGACCTCGCCGGCCTGTACCGGCTGGCGAAGGAACTACGGAAGCTCGGGGTGGGCGCATGACGGCCACGGAGGCGACGACGCACGAACCCGCGCCGGGGCGGGGTCAGAGGCCTGGGACCGAACACGGGTCCGACTCCGGGACCGGGACCCGGATCGGGACCGGGACCCGGATCGGGACCGGGCCACGGACCGGGACCGGGCCACGGACCGGGACCCCGACCGGGTCCGAGGCGGCGCTGGAGTCCCCCCGCCTCGCGGTCGACCCGCTGCTCGACGACCCGGCGACGCGCATCGTCGTGTGCTGCGGGGCGGGCGGCGTCGGCAAAACGACGACGGCGGCGGCCCTGGGGGTACGGGCGGCGGAGCGCGGCCGGAAGGTGGTCGTCCTGACCATCGACCCGGCCCGCAGGCTGGCCCAGTCCATGGGCATCGACGAGCTGGACAACACACCCCGCCGGGTACCGGGCACACGGGGCGACGGCGAGCTGCACGCCATGATGCTGGACATGAAGCGCACGTTCGACGAGATCGTCGAGGCGCACGCGGACCCGGAGCGGGCCCGCGCGATTCTGGCGAACCCCTTCTACCAGTCCCTGTCGGCCGGCTTCGCGGGCACGCAGGAGTACATGGCGATGGAGAAGCTGGGGCAGCTACGCGCGCGTGAGGCCTGGGACCTGATCATCGTGGACACGCCGCCGTCCCGCTCGGCACTGGACTTCCTGGACGCGCCGAAGCGGCTGGGGTCGTTCCTGGACGGGAAGCTCATCAAGGTGCTGATGGCGCCGGCGAAGGTGGGCGGCCGGGCCGGGATGAAGTTCCTGAATGTCGGTATGTCGATGATGACCGGGACGCTGGGCAAGCTGCTGGGGGGTCAGCTGCTGCGTGACGTACAGACCTTCGTGTCCGCGATGGACACGATGTTCGGCGGGTTCCGTACGCGGGCGGACGCCACGTACCGGCTGTTGCAGGCGCCGGGGACGGCGTTCCTGGTGGTGGCCGCGCCGGAGCGGGACGCGCTGCGGGAGGCGGCCTACTTCGTGGAGCGGCTCGCCGCGGAGGACATGCCCCTGGCGGGGCTTGTCCTGAACCGCGTGCACGGCAGTGGCGCCGCCCGGCTCTCCGCCGAGCGGGCGCTGGCCGCCGCGGAAAATCTTGACGAGGGCCGCATTGTGGATCAGGGCGCCGGGCAGACTGGTGTGGGCGGACCGGGCGCCGTTCTCCCCCAGGCCCCGACCGAGACCCAGGCTCAGGCCCAGACCAAGGCTCCTGCGCCCCGTACCACCACCACACCACCACCACCGCCCGAAGCGGTCGATGCCCGCTCGCGCCCCGGGGCGTCACCCGCCGTGGCGGAGCTGACGGCGGGTCTGCTGCGCCTCCATGCGGAGCGGATGCAGGTGCTCGCGCGCGAGCAGCGAACGCGCGACCGCTTCACCGCGCTCCACGCCGACGTACCGGTGGCCGAAGTGGCCGCCCTGCCCGGGGACGTGCACGACCTCGCGGGCCTGCGGGCCATCGGTGACCGGCTCGCGACCGGAGGGTGAGCACGACGGGGGTCAGCCCACCGCGGCGTACGTCTCGTAGGTCTCGTCGTCGTTGAGTGCGACGGGCAGGATGCCCGCGCTCCGCTCGTACTCGGTACGCGCGGTCTCCAGGAGCCGGCGCCACGAGGTGACGGTCGGCCGGCGGCGCAGCAGCGCACGCCGCTCGCGCTCCGTCATCCCGCCCCACACGCCGAACTCGACGCGGTTGTCGAGCGCGTCGGCCAGGCACTCGGTCCGCACCGGACATCCGGTGCACACCGCCTTGGCCCTGTTCTGCGCCGCTCCTTGTACGAACAGTTCATCCGGATCGGTAGTGCGGCAGGCCGCCTGCGCACTCCAGTCAGCTACCCAGCCCATGCCGGCGCCGTCCTCTCCCGAATCGAGGCTCCCCCACGGCGGCAGCGGCATATTCACCGCTGCCAGTTGAGGACGTTACGGAAGGCGGAGACAGCGCAACACCCCCTTCGGGCCCAATCTTGAATGGCCCGAACGGACTATGCGTACGCGGCAGATCACCCAGGGGAGTGACCGATAGACATACAAGATGAAGTACTCGAATCAGGGCAATTTACTTACGCCACACAGGGCACACCCTGACACACAGCACGAAAACGGACAGCGAGCCACGCGCCCCGTGAACACGGGAGAGGGGGAGGGACGTAGTACCAGGGGGCGGTACGAGGACGGTGCTCGTGTCGCGGCAACACCACTGCAGCGCAACTGCTGTGACAGTTGTGACCAGCTTAGGCCAAGGGATATACGCGTGTCCGGCGAATGAGAACGTAGGCTTTCCCCATGCCAAAGAAGCGCTCCGGCGGTGGTCTGACCCGGACCCAGCAGGCCGCCAAATTCCTCGGTGTCAGCGTGCTCTCGGGAGTCGTCCTCGCGGGTATCGCCCTGCCCGCGGCGGGGGCCTTCGGGCTCGCGGCGAAGGGGACGGTCGAAGGGTTCGACGAGATCCCCGCCGACCTGAAGCGACCGCCGCTGAGCCAGCGCACGACGATCCTCGACGCGAAGGGCGGGCTGATCGCCACCGTCTACTCGCGCGACCGCAAGGTCGTACCGCTGGAGGAGATCTCCCCGTACCTGCAGAAGGCGATCGTCGCCATCGAGGACTCGCGCTTCTACGAGCACGGTGCCGTCGACGTCAAGGGCGTGCTGCGCGCGCTCAACCGCAACGCGCAGGACGGCGGCGTCACCCAGGGCGCGTCGACGCTGACGCAGCAGTACGTGAAGAACGTCTTCGTCGAGGAGGCCGGCGACGACCGCGAGAAGTTCGCGCAGGCCACGCAGCAGACCCTGGGCCGCAAGATCCAGGAGCTGAAGTACGCGATCCAGGTGGAGAAGGAACTCGGGAAGAAGAAGATCCTCGAGAACTACCTCAACATCACCTTCTTCGGGCAGCAGGCGTACGGCGTCGAGTCGGCCGCCGAGCGCTACTTCTCCAAGCGGGCCAAGGACCTCACGCTGGAAGAGTCGGCCATGATCGCCGGCCTCGTCCAGTCGCCCAGCTCGTACAGCCCGCTCAACGACCTCCCGGCGGCCACCCAGCGCCGCAACATCGTGCTGCAGCGCATGGTCGCCGTGGGCGACATCAGCCAGGCCGAGGCCGACCGCGCGAAGGCCACACCGATCAAGCTGAAGGTCACCCAGCCGAAGAACGGCTGCATCACGGCGCGTGACGGGGCCGGCTTCTTCTGCGACTACGTCCGCGCGGTCTTCCTGTCGGACAAGGTCTTCGGCGAGACCCGCGAGGACCGCGCCAAGATCTGGAACCGCGGCGGCCTCACCATCCGTACGACGCTGGACCCGCAGGCGCAGCGTGCGGCACAGGAGTCCCTGAAGGACCACGTCTACCAGACCGACAAGGTCGCGGCGGCGATCACGATGGTCCAGCCGGGCACCGGCAAGATCCTCGCGATGGGCCAGTCCAAGCCGTACGGCTTCGGCAAGAACGAGACGCAGATCAACTACTCGGTCAACAAGGGGATGGGCGGCTCGAACTTCGGCTTCCCGACCGGTTCGACCTTCAAGCCGTTCGTGGCCGCGGCCGCCATCGAGCAGGGCAAGCCGCCGACGCAGGTGTACCCGTCGCCGTACAAGATGCCGTACCCGGACTCGGTCCAGTCGTGCAGCGGCAAGCCGTGGAAGAACATCGGCGGCGACACGGTCGAGAACGAGAACGAGTCGGAGGTCGGCCCGTACGACCTCAAGGACGCGATGGCGATGTCCGTCAACACCTACTTCGTGCAGATGCTCGCCGAGGTCGGCATGTGCCCGGTCGTCGAGACGGCCGACAAGCTCGGCGTGGTCATGGGCAACGACAAGAAGCTGCCCGAGAACCCGTCCGCGCTGACGCTGGGCTCGCAGGGCATGTCGCCGCTGACGATGGCCGGCGCGTACGCGGCCTTCGCGAACCGCGGCACGTACTGCACGCCGACCGCGATCGAGTCGATCAGGACCGCCGACGGCACGACCCTGAAGGTGCCGCGGACCAAGTGCGGCAAGGCGATGAGCGAGCGGACCGCGGACACGATCAACACGCTGCTGCGCGGTGTGATCGACTCCGGTACGGGCCGGCAGGCCGGTCTCGAGTCCCGCGACAGCGCGGGCAAGACGGGTACGACGGACAGCCGCCGCAACGCGTGGTTCGTCGGCTACACGCCGAACCTGTCCGGCGCCGTCTGGGTGGGCAGCCCCACGCAGGAGGTGAAGATGGAGGCCATCACCATCGGGGGCGAGTACCACCCGAAGGTCTTCGGCGGCCAGGTGCCGGGCCCGATCTGGAAGGACGCCGTGTCGGGCGCCCTGGAGGGACACCCGAACCCGCGCTTCACCACGGTCCACATCCCGGACGCCCCGAAGCCCCAGGACCCGGACCGCGGCCGGGGCGACGACAAGCCGGGCCGCACGAACGGCGGCGGCGGTAACGGGGGCACGGTGGGCGGCCTGATCGGCGGCGGGACCACCGGCGGCGGCGACACGGACCCGTTCCCGGGCGTCTCCATCCCGCCGGACCTGATCACCGGCGGCGCCAACGGGAATGGCGGCAACGGGAACGGCAACGGCGGCTGGGGCCGCTGACGCGGGCCTGAACACCAACGGGAGAGGGCGGCCACCAGGCAGGTGGCCGCCCTCTTGCTGCTGCGGGGCTCGGCGCGGGGGTGCCTTCGGGCCCGGCGCGGTCCGGCGCGGCGACACGCGGCGCCGCGACGCGTGCCCGCCGCGGGTCCCCCGACCGACTCGTACCGTCCGTCTACCGTCGCCCCGTACAGCTACCCGGCGAGGTGCTGCTTGACGGCGGCGGCGACGCGCCCGCCCTCGGCGCGGCCCGCGACCTTCGGGTTGACGATCTTCATGACGGCGCCCATCGCCCGCGGCCCCTCGGCACCCGCGGCCTTCGCCTCCTCGACGGCCTGCGCGACGATCGCCCGCAGCTCGTCGTCGGACAGCTGCTTCGGCAGGTACGCGTCGAGCACGACGCCCTCCGCACGCTCCCGCTCGGCCTGCTCGGCGCGACCGCCCTGCGCGAACGCCTCGGCCGCCTCGCGGCGCTTCTTGGCCTCCTTGGCGATCACCTTCTGCACCTCGTCGTCGGAGAGCTCACGGGACTCCGTACCCGCGACCTCCTCCTTCGCGATGGCGGTGAGGGTGAGCCGCAGCGTCGAGGAGCGCAGCTCGTCGCGCGCCCTGATCGCCTCGGTGAGGTCTTCCTGAAGCCTGGACTTGAGCGTGGTCATGCGCACAAGTGTGGCAGGTGAGCCACAAAGCCCGCCGCTCCATTTCCCGGCGTCGTGCGACCCCCTCCCGGTCTGCGACGATGGACCGCATGCGCGCGCGATACGGAGTACCCCTCGGCATCACTGCACTGGGCGCCGCCGGACTGGCCTACGCCGCCGGCTTCGAGGCCCGCTCGTTCCGGCTCCGACGGGTGACGATCCCCGTACTCCCGCACGGCACACGGCCCCTGAGGGTCCTGCAGGTCTCCGACGTCCACATGGTGTGCGGGCAGCGCAAGAAGCAGCGCTGGCTCCAGTCGCTGGCGGGCCTGCGCCCGGACTTCGTGGTGAACACGGGCGACAACCTGTCGGACCCGGACGCGGTCCCGGAGCTCGTCGACGCTCTGGGCCCGCTGATGGACTTCCCGGGCGTGTACGTCTTCGGCTCCAACGACTACTACGGCCCGAAGCTCCGCAACCCCGCCCGCTACCTCCTGGAGAAGATGCAGGGCCGGCACGGCCTCAACGGCAACCCGCCGGCGGTGGGCGCGGTGCACAACCCGTGGGAGGAGATCAAGGACGCCTTCGACTCGGCGGGCTGGCTGGACCTGACCAACACGCGCGGCCGCCTCAAGCTTGAGGGCCTGGAGCTCGCCTTCACCGGCCTCGACGACCCGCACATCAAGCGTGACCGGTACGAGGCGGTGGCCGGCGGCCCGGAACCGGACGCCGACCTGTCGGTGGGCGTGGTCCACGCCCCGTACCTGCGCTCCCTCGACGCCTTCACGGCGGACGGCTACCCGCTGGTCCTGGCCGGCCACACCCACGGCGGCCAGCTGTGCGTCCCCTTCTACGGGGCGCTGGTCACCAACTGCGACCTGGACACGGACCGCGCGAAGGGCCTCTCCACCCACCGCGCGGGCGGCCACACGTCGTACCTCCACGTCTCGGCCGGCTGCGGCACCAACCGCTACACCCCGATCCGCTTCGCCTGCCCCCCGGAGGCCACCCTCCTCACCCTCACCCCCCGCACCTGACGCCCGGGCCCGCGGCCCGGGGAAACCGGATTTCGCCTCCGGCCGCCGGTGGGCTAAAGTAAACGTCGTCGCCAGGACACCGGCGACATCGGGGTGTAGCGCAGCTTGGCAGCGCGCTTCGTTCGGGACGAAGAGGTCGTGGGTTCAAATCCCGCCACCCCGACAGCCGAAGTACCAGGTCAGGGGCCTGATCCACTCAGTGGATCAGGCCCCTGAATCGTTCCTGGAGATCGTTTGGGAGAAATCCGGGAGAAGAGCTTGACCGACTACTCCCAGCACCTGGTCGCGATGCAGGCGCGACAGGTCCCGGGTTAGCGACGGGCATCTGCGCGTTCGTGAACTCCAGCAGCCGATTCGGCCCCGGCCGAGCGGCAGTTGCTGGTACCGGCCAGCAACGACGATGAGGACAATCCTCGGTGGCCGGCGGGCGTCCTCGCGCGATCTGCGGCACGTTGATGATGGAGTACTGGCGCCCGTACACGCAGACGTCATTCCTGGGGCTCTGGGCCTTCCTGGCCGGTCTGAGGAGCCTCCGCGGGAACGGGGTGGGGCCGGTGGGTGCCGGTGTCGACGAGGATCTGTTCGGCCTGGGTGACGTTGTCGGCGCGGATGGCTCGGGCCATGGCGGCCCGGGCTGCGTCGGGCGTCGCGTGCGGCGGGACCACCAGAAGGGAGAAGTGGACCCGTTCGCCTCGGGTGATCAGGATGGTGTCGTCACCGACCACGAAGGAGTCGATGTGGACCAGCTGATCATCGATGACCAAGCGCGTGGGGAGTCCATCCCAGGCGGTGGCGTCCAGGCCGACGCGCGTGACAGGGCCGAGGTACCCGGTCAGCACGTGGATGAGGCCGGGCAGCTCGGCGCCGACGTCGCGGGAACGTGGCCACCACGCGCCGTCGAGGTTGCCTTCGCGGGATCGCGTCGTCTCCAGCCGCAGAAGAACCGTCCCGGGTGCGGCTTGATGGACCGCGCCCGGCAGGAGCCTGGGGTCGCGGGGTGCTTCCGATTCGGTCATCGCGTCTCCGCTCGTCTGCGGGATCGGGTATGTCCGCCGAACGAGGTGACCTCGTCCTCTCACCGTACGCCGTCTGCCGCCGTCTCGGCCGCGCTTGCCGGCGGTCCGGACGCGGGGCCCCTTGGGCGAGTGCCTGCTCCGCGCACGCCCTGAGGGCTCGGGGGCGGCGTAGAGTGAAGGTACCGGGAGCACTTCGCGCACCGCGCCCATGCTGGTGTCGTTCCCGGTGAGCGACAGCACCGGGCCGTCGCAGACGAAGCCCGGGGACAGGTCCGCGCCATGGCCGCGCCCATCGAACCTACGATCACCCAACAGCGCCCGTCCTCAACATCAGCCAGGCTCTCCCTGGCCCCGAGGGGCTCGGCTCCAGGGCGCCTGGACGGTGCCTGGTGGCCCCGTTCCCGTGATCTCCTCCGGGAGATCCCCGCTCTCACGGACGTGCTGGACGCGCGCTGGGGTCGGATCACCCGCGTGACCGTGAACCCGGCCCACTGGCCCGTGATCCCGCGCAAGGTACCGGTCACCGGGCACACCGTGCACGTCGGCTGGTTCGCCGACGAGCAGGACCCGCACACACTGATCCTCCTCTCCTACACGGTCGGCCGCCTGGACCTGCTGGTGATCCCACCGGAGACGGAGCCGTCTGCCGCCGCCCGGCTGATGGCCGCCGCAGCCGCTCCGGGAAATAGCCGCACCGCAAGCGGTCTGCTGGCCGACGAGGCCATGAGCCACGACGCGACAGACGCCCGGAACCTGGAAGAGGAATGGGAGACCGAGGGCGGAGCCGCCTCGGCGGCCGGGTCCGCGTCCGGGCTGAGTTCCGCCCGGAGGGGGAGGTGAGGACGTGGAGACAGTCGTCACCGTCGCCGTGGTCATCGCCGTGATCGCCGCGGGAATGTTCGTGATCCACCGGCTCAACGAGCAGCATGCCGAGCGGATCGGGGCATTCCGCTACAGCGACGCCCTACCAGGAGTCGGCCGGCGGCTCCAGAAGGGTGCGCGCGCGACCGCGCCTGAGGGCTCTCCTGCCGACACCACACGCCGTGAGCACCGAGAACGGACCGCTGAAGGCGCCGGACTGCTTCCGGCCGGGGCGATGGGCATGAGACGACGGCCGTCGCCCCCACCGACGCATCGCCCCTGACGCACACCGTCTTGAAGGTACGAAGGGAACGAGAGGTGATCATGGAGGCATCGGAACTGCCGTCGGCCGGACACGCGGAGGTTCGTATCGTCGCCGCGACCCCGGAGGCTGCCCGCCATGTCGCGGAGGTGCTCCGCCGTTGCTTCGCCGCCACCGAGGCGCGCAGGTATCCGGCGGGCACCGACGGCGGAACACGGCTCCACCTCACCGTGGACACCACGCACACGGCGGAGCCGGTGCGCTCCTGGCTGGTGACCAGCCAGTCCTCGCGGGACGATCACGCACAGCCGGGCGAGATCTGAGGCGTCGGCCCCCAGAGGGGAAGAAGGACGCCGCCCCGGCCGTGCAGGTTTCCGCCAGTGCCGGCACGAGAGGTAGGCGGCCATGACGGCACTGCACGAGCGGAAGCACTACCGCGAGACGATCATGAAGACCCGGTACGAGGCCGTCGAAGGCAATCGCCTCCTCGGCCTCTCACGGGGGTGAAGCTGCGCGAGGACCTCGCCATGTCCGAGGGGCACGGAAAAACACACCCGCGATGGTCACGCTGACGCATCAAGGAATCCGGTTCGTCGAGACCGAGGAGCGGCAGCATGGCTGACACGGTGCCGCTCGGCCGCATGACGGCCGTGTCGTCCCATGTGGCCTGAAGCACACCCCGGGCATAGTCTGGTGAGTGGGCCGGTGCACGCTCACGTGCAACGACCCGGAAGGGCGGCCCCGGTGTGTACACGCCGGGGCCGTTGCGTCATCGTCCCGCCGTCCCCGCGTCAGCGGACGGTGACCGGCCCGCCACTGACACCGGGAGGTCGACATGGCGCTCTTTCTGCTGCTGCTCCTCGTGGCGGTCGTGCTCGGTTTCATCGGGGTACTCGCCGAGGGCATGCTCTACCTACTGATCATCGGGGTGGCGGTCTTCATCGTCGCCCTGGTCCTCCTCAGAACACGTGTGGGGCACCGCCGCGGGCCCCGTGTCCGATAGAGGCAGTCCGCCCGGCCACACAGTCACCGTCTCCGCTCAGGGGGCATCACTCACACGCCGCTTGAGCGAGCGAGGTCGGGGGCTCGCCGTTAACGTCGAGGAAGAGGCCCGGCAGGCGACAAGTGCCTCGGTACGAGGAGAGGTGACCGAAGATGACGGATACCGGACAGCCGAACCGGCCCGAGACCGCCCGCGTCGACCCGGCAGGTGAGCGTGGCGGTAAGGGCGTTGAGGTGCGCCACGGGAAGGATCCGGGTGCGCGTGGCCGAACCACGATCGCCGACGGTGTGGTGGCGAAGATCGCCGGGATGGCCGCCCGGGATGTGCCGGGCGTCCACGCGATGGGCGGCGGGTTCGCCCGTGGCGTGGGGGTCATGCGGGAGCGTATGCCCGGCGCCGGCGGCAAGTCCGTCACCAGCGGGGTGAAGGTCGAGGTCGGTGAGGTCCAGGCCGCGGTCGACCTGGAGATCGTCGTCGAGTACGGCGTTCCGATCGTGGATGTCGCGGGCGAGGTCAGGCAGAACGTGATCACCGCCATCGAGCAGATGGCCGGGCTGGAAGTCGTCGAGGTCAACATCGCGGTCAGTGATGTCCATCTGCCCGACGAGGAAGACGAAGAAGCCGAGCGGCGGGTCGAGTAGCCGTGCACCGGTGGGCGACGACGGGAAGGGGCGCGGGATGAGCATGGCCGTGGTCGGCCTGATCGCCGGCATGGCGCTGGGCTTCGCTGGATACTTCGGCGGCTTCGGCGCGTTCTTGCTGGTGGCGGCGCTGGGTGCCGTCGGGTTCGTCGCCGGGCGGTTCGCCGACGGCGACTGGGAGCTCGGCGACTTCTTCCGTGCCCGCGAGCACGGCGACCGGCGGCGATGACCCGTGGCGCCGCCCGAACCCGCTGATGAGGCGGTGCCGCCGCGGGAGCGGGGCGCGATTCGGATCAGCGATCGAGTCATCACCAAGATCGCCTCACACGCCGCCAGAGAGGCACTGGGTGAGCTTCGCGGGACCAGGCAGGGGCCTGTCGCGCACACCACAGCGCGGGCGTCCGTGTCGGTCCGTCCGGCAGCCGGACGCGGTACGGCCGAGCGAGGCGCCGAGCGGGCCTCCGATGAAGGGCCCGTGCTCGGCGAGGCACGGGTACACGTCGCCGTGGAACTGCGCTATCCCTGCGACATCGGCAGGCAGTGCGGGGCGGTGCGCCGCGTCGTGACCGAACGAGTGCACACGCTGGCGGGCATGGACGTGGCTCATGTCGGTGTCACGGTCGAACGGTTGCACGCCGCGTCCGGTCCCGGGGCGGGCGAGGGCGGGGTGCGATGAGCGGAACCGAGCCCGAGTCCGGCCCGCTGCGGACGCCTCCCCAGCCCGGCGGCCTTCCTCCCGGCGGAGAGCTGTCCGCCGCGGGCACGGCACACCCACAACCTGGAGCAGCCGCGACATCGGTGGGAGACGCCGACCGGGGCGCCCACCGCTTCTGGTCAGGGCGGCGGGTCCCCGCCGGGATCACCGCCCTGCTCGCGGCCGCGGGCACCGGACTCCTCTTGTATGACGTGGCAGCCGTACGGGCCGGCCGCCCGGCGATGCGCTGGCGGCGCACGCTGGCCACCGAACTGGCCACCCGGCCCCTGGACGACACCTGGATGATCGTCGGTGCCACGGGAGCGATGCTCCTCGGACTGTGGCTGGTCGTCCTCGCGGTGACCCCAGGACTGCGATCACTGCTGCCGATGCGGCGCCCCGGAGGAGTACAGGGCGGCGTGGACGTACACGCCGGGCTGGCACGTTCCGCGGCGGCCCTGGTACTCCGCGACCGGGCCATGCGCGTGCCCGGTGTCCAGGCGGCACGCATCGACGTGAAACGCCGCAGGGTCACCGCCCGAGCCCAGGCGCACTTCCGAGATCTCGACGAGGTCCTGGCCGATCTGGACACGGCCCTCACCGACGGCATCAGGCGGCTCGGACTCGCCAAGCAGCCCAAGGTGTCCGTACGCGTCCGGCGGCCCAGGAAGAGGTGACCTCAGGGCATGACCAGAATCGCCAACCGGGTGCTGCTGGCACTGACCGGACTCGCCCTGCTCGCCGTGGGGGGCGGCGTGCTGCTCTCCGGGCTCGATCTCCCACGACGCTGGACGTTCTCCCTGCCCGCCTGGTGGCCCTTCACCGGTCCCCACGACGTGCTGCTCACCCCCCAGGAGCGCACACGGTTCCGCGACGACGGATGGTGGTGGCCCACCGTCATCGCCGTCCTCGGTCTGCTGTTGCTGCTCCTGCTGTGGTGGCTCCTGGCACAGCTGCGCCGACACCGGGTCCCCGAGGTCCTCGTCGACACGGGCGACGGAGAGACGGCGCGGCTACGGAGGCAGGCACTCGAACACGTCATGGCGGCTGAGGCAGAGACGCTGGACGGAGTATCACGCGCCCACGCGCACCTGACGGGCCGTCGCACTGCGCCCGCGGTGCGCGTACGACTCCTGCTGGACGCACATGCGGATCCGGCGGACACACTGACACTACTGACCCGGGAAACACTGGGAACCGCCCGGGACTCCGTCGGACTGGAACGGCTTCCCGCCACCGTCCTCCTCCGGTCAGCCCGACACCAGAGCCGACGCGTGACCTGAGACGGCCCTCCGCCGCGTCCCCATCCGGCTGCGCCTTCCGTCGTCGTCGGCGGAGGCAGCATGGGCTCGCCGTTCTGGGCGACTCGACCGGCTCAGCCACCGCCGTGCAAGGAGCCTTGCTCCCGCCGGTGCCGGGACGCGGATGGACGGGGTCGCGCGTCCCGTCCGCCCGCACTGGCAGGGCACGGGAAAGAAGAGTTGCAGTCCGGTCGGCGCCCGATCCGGCCTCAGACCGCGGCCTGCCGGCGCGGAGCGCGTGCCCGCAGGAGCTGGTCGTCGAGAACACGCACCGGAGAACCGGGCCACATCGCCCAGCGAGCGTCGAGTGCCGCCTCCCACTGCTCGGTCAGGCCGGCCATGAGGCGCCGGCGCATGCCGGGGGTGACGTGGGCGTAGCGGGCGGAGACCGAGCCGTCGATGTGGCCCATGCGTTCATCCATGAGCACCTTCTCCGTGCCCAGATCCTCCATCATCGTCCGGTGGGTGTGCCGGAGGCCATGGGGTGTGAGGCCCTTGGCGATCGGGAGCCAGCAGGCGTCGGCCCGGTCAGTGGCGCCTCGGCCTCGTGCCGGGATGCCGGGCCACGGCTCGCCAAGGATGGGCACGGGGCGCGCCTCCTGCGGCGCCTTCTTCGGGTACCAGCCGGAGGCGGCCGGCGTGAACAGCCAGGTCGCAAAACCGTTCCTGCGCCAATGGGAGGCGTGGCCGGACACGGTGCCGCCTCGTACGAAGCCCAGGTCCGCGATGGCCTCCTCCACGCGCGCCCGCGTGGCTTCGGCGACGCGGGCGGGGCGGTTGAGGACATTGGACACCGTCCCTGTGGAGACCTCGGCCAAGCGAGCGACGTCGACCAGCTTGGCGGCCTGGTGGCCACCGGTGCGGGCGGCGCCCTGGCCTCGGAAGACGTACGTCTTGCCGTGGCAGGGGCAGGGTCCCGGCTTCGTCCGGGCAATGTGGTCGAAGACCAGGGCCGACAGCCAGTCCATCGAGTCGATGGTGCGGTAGCTGTCGTCCTTGGGCGGGCAACGCACTAGCTCGCCGGTGTCCAGCTCGTACAGCTGCCACTCGACGCGGATCGCGTCAGGCCGGACGAACTCGGTCTCCAGGCCCACGATCTCGCCCCAGCGCTTGCCCGTGTAGCCCTTGAGGACGACGGCGACGAACTCGTCATCGCGGCCGGCGAGCAGAGCGGCCCGCTCGGCGGTCAGCAGGATGCCGAGCGCGTCGGTGACTACCTTCTCGGGCCTCGGTCGCGCGAGCGGCCGGCACGCTTGCCGCGCCCGCGTCGCCTGGCTGCCGGGTTCGACACGATCAGGCCCTCGTCGATCGCGTCCTCGAAGATCAGGTGGAGCGTCGAGCGCCAGGTCTTGACGCTGGAGGCCGCGTACACGGCCTTCTCCTTCTTCTCCCAGGCGGCGACGTCCGCGCGCAGGATGCCCGCGAGCGCCTTGTCCTCGAACTCGGGGAGCAGGTGCTCCTCGATGTGGCGCTTGTAGTTCTGCATCGTCGAGGCAGCCAGGTCCTGGGCCTCGTACCAACGGCTGGCGTACTCGCCGAAGGTCTCCTGGCCAAGCGCCGGATCCCGCCACTGACCACGCCGAACGTTCACCTCTTCCGCGTCCGCGGCCTGCTTGGCCTCGCGCTTGGTGGCGAACTTGACCACGGCGCCCGTGGGATCGGCAACCGTGCCGTACTTACCGTCCCCGATCTTGTACCGGCCGCGCCAGTAGCCGCCGCGCTTCTCCGCGTACCCCACTGAGTTCCCTCCCTTCTGTCGTGTGGGGTTGCGTTAAGCAGCGGTTCCGTAGTGAGACCTCACCATGCGGCGCGGTGGCCGGGCCGTGAGACGGGCCGTGGGCACGGCTGTCTCGGTGCGCTGTCGCGCCGCAGGCTTCGGAGTCGGCACAGCAGTGCTGCTGGGGCTCTGCGGATTCCGGGCCGGACGCTCTTCGTGCATGCGCACGATCTCGGCGAGGTGTTCGGCGGTGAAGCGGTACGCGCGGCCGACGCGGGTGTGCGGGATGAGGCTCCGCCGGGCACGGTCCTTGACCCACCAGGCGGAGCAGCCGAGCACGTCGGCTATCTCTTCGGGGCGGTACAGGCGTGGCAGGCGTGCGTCGCCGCCGGTCGCACGCGGCGAGGGTGCGGGGTCGGCAGGCATGGCGGGTCGGGACAAGGAGGTTCTTCCTTCTGGCGGGGGCGCAGGGCTGGGCGTCCCCACGTGGCTGGGCGTGGTCGGGGCTGAGGGATGTGGCGGTCGCCGGGTCTACGAGCGGGCGGGCTCGCGGAGGAGAGCGGTGGGCGGCACGTGCAGGGCTTGGGCGATGGCGACGAGGTCGTCGGTGTCGCAGCGTCGTTGGACGCGTTCGATGCGGGACACCGTGGTGTTGGACATGGGGTGGCCGAGCGCGGTGCAGCGGGCGGCGAGTTGACGCTGGGAAATGCCGCTGCGGGTGCGGAGAATTTCGATGGCGTGGCGGCTCGTACCCCTGCGGGACCGATTTCTAGCGAACGTGCTGGCATATCTCCATTGGTACCTTGCAATCGCCGGTTTGGTGAACCGGCGATCGTCGTCTATGTTCCCGCGGCGCGTGCCGGAAGCAGCACTCGTCGGGTTACAGCGAGCGCTACCCAAGGGAGGGTAAAGAACGTGCTGTGACCCGGGGTGTTGTGTTGTAGCTTGCCCGTCGGCGAGTGGGCAAGGGTTTGCCGATGTGATGCTTCTGGCTCGCACCGTCGGGCAACTATTTGGGCAACCGGCGATCGTGCCCTACTGTTTTGGCACCGCATCACCAACCGCTTTCCCGAATCGGCTTCTGCCGTGGGAGATAGGGCTGGACTTGTGCGGCCGAGGTGTGGATATGTTGACGACACACCCGGAAATGCATGGCAGGCCATCAGCACGCGGGAACGTGTGCAAGAGCCGTCGATGCCACCGCTCCCACCTCAAACCCCCACCCCGCTCCGCCGCTTCCGGCGACGAACGACGGTGAGCCCTGGGCACCACCGGCCCACGGCCACCAGGAGAGGACCGCCTCACTTGGCACGCATCCGCACCATCAAGCCCGAAGCCTTCGCCTCCGAGTCCCTCGCCTCGGTCACCCTCAGCGCCGAGCGCACATTCGTCGGCCTGCTGACCCAGGCCGACGACCACGGACGCTTCCGCGATCGGAGCCCACCGCATCGACGGCTTCTTCAACATCGACCTCGTCCCGCCGGCCGACCTCCTCTGGGACATCCGCGAAGGCATCCCCCTCCAGGACGACAGCACCGACGAGATCTTCTCCGAGCACTTCCTGGAGCACATCGACTACCCGCGCTCGGCCAAGCACTACGTCCGCGAGGCCCACCGCGTCCTCGTCCCGGGCGGCCGGATCATCACCGGCGTCCCCGACGCCGCCTTCGCCCTGAGCCAATACCCCGGCCCCCTGGACGCCACCGACGAGACGATCGCCCGCTGGTACGCCAAGCGCGACTGCCGCGCTGACATCAACACGCAGCTCGACCTCGTCAACCTCGTCTTCCGCGACCAGGACGACGACCCCACGTACACCCCGCACCTGTGGGCGTACGACCACGAGAAGCTCGTCCAGCTCTTCACCGAGGCCGGCTTCACCAGCGTCGAGCCCTGGACCTTCGACCCGACCATGGCCAACCTCAAGCGCCGCTGGGGCAGCGTCTACGTCGTCGCCACGAAGTAGCCCCCTTAAGCCCGCGAGGCCAGAACGCCCGTCCCTAGCCGTCCCGGCCTCGCGGGCCTCCACCCACTCCAAAGCGCCGCACCCGCCCGGCCACGCCGCCGAGGGAGCCACCCGCATGAACCAGGTCCCACCGTCCATCAGCGAACTGACCCTCGCCGCCACCCCCAACGCCGTCGCCTGGGCCCGCCGCCACACCGTCGACATCCTCCAGCGCTGGCGCTTCCCCGACGAGGGCATAGAAGTCGCCCGGCTCCTCATCTCGGAGCTGGCAACCAACGCGATCCGACACGCACGCCCCATGAAGGCGTCTGAAACGGCCGCTGAGTCCGCCGATCTCGGAACAATCGTGCTCATGCTCTGGCCCACCGACGGCGGCATCGTCCTTGCGGTCAGTGACCCCGACCCACGACCGCCGACACCTCGCGCCCATGACGCCAGCGCCACCGGGGGCCGCGGACTGGTCCTCATCCAGACCATGGCCAACCGCTGGGGCTACTCGCCCGCACACCCGCACTCGGGGAAGATCGTCTGGGCAGAGGTTCCCGCTCGTCCCAGTAGCGCCCTGGGTGAGCCCGGCTTCGGCGGTCGGCAAGCTGCCCCCATGCTCATCGGACGAGTCCTGACCGGCCTACGCGAGCTCTAGTCGTACCAACCAACTGTGGCACCGCGCAGCGATGGTGGGGGCTCGGAACCCATGAACCTGCCGCCGACCGCCCACGAGCGCCGATGTCAAGGAACGGCAGCCCCGCGTCACCGCGCTTCCAGCCGACTCCTTCGAGCTGCACGGCAAGTGCGCCCCTTTTAAGGGGAGTTCGCCTGACGGCGCTGCACCCAGCCTGGATCCCTCACCGGCATCGCAGGTGGGGCGGGTTCCGTAAGATCCGCGTCAGACAGGCCCATGACCCTGTCAAAGAGCCAGATCAGCCGGGCGAATCTAAGCGCCGCGAAGGCCATCGCGTACTCAAACACGAAGCGTGCTGACAACGGGTCGGCGTCTCGATCTAGAGACAGCGAGGTCAGCAGGAGAAGGCAGCATATTGCCGTGGCCTGCAGCAAGCTGCGCCAGCTTCGCCTTAGCTCAGCGTGATGACGGAGGCGAACTGCGCGCAGCCGATCACCGTTGGCCGCGGTGTATAGGGAGATGGCGATGGCACTAAGTCCACCGATGGCAGACACCGAGCCTGCTGCTGCCGCATACAGATCGGTGCGTTGCGAGGAGTCAATCCAACTGAGCCAGTCCCCTGAACCCGTACTCCGGATGACGAGGATGTGGGAGCCCAGAGCCACCCCTGCGATCAGATAGTCAAGTCGTAGGTGACCGGCCCAGAAGTCCTCGATCGTGTCGCGTACGCTCACGTCCCCCCCCCATGGTCCGCGCCGCGGTCACGTGTCCCCTGCGTCCACCGCCAGCCGCAGGGCGTCCTCGTGCTCGGCAGCTGCTCCCAGGATGGCATCCACCGCTGACACGATCCGGATTGAGTTGCCTTCCTCATCCGTGGCCGGAACGCGCCTTTTAGCCGTGATGTTATGTTCGACCAGCTCTACCAAGTGTGTCCGCTCTGGACCGCCAGGATCGCTGTACACCAGCTTGGCGCGCGCCAGTTCCGCGCCAGTCACCACATCTGAGATTTCTTCGAGATCCGCGAGAAGCATCTCCCGATGCTCGCGGAGCGCCTTACCCCGAGGCACCGAGATGATCATCGTGACGCTGATCTCACCATAGGACTCCCCAGCGACGCGGAAGGTTCGTGCAAGACCTCCCTTGCGCTCCCTCAGCGCGCCCATCTTGTTGGCCATCAGCTTGATCTCAACACGGCTGGCGCCAGTGGCTGTCTTCAGGCGTTCGATCTCGGCGTGGGCGACAACGGGTCGCACCTCGAACTGAGTACCTGGGAAGAAACCAACCCCGTTCAGCCATGCCTCCAGGGCACGATGGCTGGGCGCTGAACGGCTGCCCTGCATGATGCCGATCACGTTTCCGAACGGCAGGAAGCAGATGACGGATGTATCCAGGTAGCCCTCGTGCGCGTTCTGCTCCAGCTCGCGAAGGTCTCCGGTGTCCCAATTCATCACCGAGAGCCACTCGCCCGGGTCCTTGACGCGGTGCAACAGGAGGTGGTCCTGCATGTGATGTGTGGTGATCGTGCCCACCAGCTGCGAGTCGCTCTCGAACGTGCGACCCGACACGGGCACCCTGGACAGGTCAGCCAACGTGGCATCCCAGTCAAGCGACTGAGGCATGCGCTTAGCCTCACCGTCCTTCACGGTCACCACTTCGTAGAAGCCGACCGTGCGCTCCTTCATGTGCCCCAAAGTGGCCAAGACCTACCCCCTCATGCAACAAGATGAGGCGACTGCCGGCCCGGAAGCCGATCGCCCGCCCCCAGTGAAGTAACGATCGTATGCCCGGAACCACCCATCCGTGTCACCCAGGCATGGCATACGCAGAAGCCACGACTGCAACTCAGGCCAAGGAATCGCCTGCCACCGGCCCTTGATGCGGTGGCCTACGCCCTGACACGTTGGTCTCAGTTCTGGCCCCATTCACCTTCGTCCGGCCCCGTACGGACGGGTCACCCCGGACGCTCCGCCGCAGGTCAGAACGTCTACGACCCTTGCCGGACCCTCGTAAGAACATTTGGAGAGCGTGTTGGGGCCGCTCCACCAGGTCCGCACCAAGCGGACGACGGCCGCCGCCCATGCCGCGGCGGTCTGAGCCTCCGTTCAGTACGGCCCGGAACGGACAGTCCTCCCGCCAGTTCCGGAGCGACGATGGCGCCGTTCCGGCACCCTCACAGCACTGAGCCATCCCGGACCGCACGGGTATCGTTCCTGCGTTCCCTCAAGTCATGGTGCGCGCCGAGCCTCGGCTCGGCGAACGTGCGCGCCTGAGCCCAGCGACGGTGCGTCTGCAACGCCTCGTTCGCAAGGAGCGACCGGAGCACGAGCAGCCCCCTGGGAGAATTCTGGGAGATGATCTTCTCCCAGCCCCCTCCCCAAGCCGACGCAGACCCACATGCACCAGCCCGCTGACCTGCGCAGATATCGAAGGGCGCAGGTGACGCCCCCTGCCGAACCTCATTCGGGACGAAGAGGTCGTGGGTTCAAATCCCGCCACCCCGACAGCCGAAATACCAGGTCAGGGGCCTGATCCACTCAGTGGATCAGGCCCCTGACTGGTTCCTGTAGATCGAGCATGGCCTCTTCCGCTCCAGTCCGGGCCGGACAGGGGGCGTGCGGTGGAACCGGGAAGTGCTGCAGCGGCGGGAAGGACGCCCCCCTACACCGCACGACCACCTGCTACATCGAGATCGATCTCCCACAATCCGTCCGGAACAATCCAGCTCCGCGCACCCGCCCCATGGCGGCCTCAGCGACCGCCTCACCACGTAGGACACGTCTGAGGCTCTATCAGACATGGGACGGTTCACGAGCGCGCAGTGGCCCCTCTGGCAGTTCGTACGTTCCAGTAACATCGCACTGCTTTGAGCAACTGTAGGGGGAAGTGTCGAATGCGTGGCCAGGAACGCGGTACCGGACTGAGTCCTGGCCAGGACCCCGGTGGGCCGGACCCGGTGGACGTAGCGGGACTCGCGGCCCTCCTGCGGAGCTGGCGCGCCCGCGCCGGGCAGCGGCGCGGACTCGGCGCCCCCCTGCCCCAGGTCGAGGTTGCCGCCGATATCGGCATGAGCGAGCGCTGGTACCGCGACCTGGAACGCGGAACGATTCCGCGCCTCGACCCTCGCGTGCTGTCCCGCCTGGCGGACATCCTGGGCCTCGACGCGGACGAACGCGCGGCGCTGCACTTCCACGCCTTCGGTGGCACCCCGTACGCGACCCGGCCGCACGCCGAGCACCCGGACGACCTGCCCGCCCTCCAGCAGCTGGTCGACCGGCAGATGCCGCGCCCCGCCTACGTGACCGACACCCGCTGGGACATCGTCGCGTACAACCGCGCCATGGCCGAGTGGTTTCCCTGGGTCCTCGCCCAGGACGCCAACCTCATCCGCTGGGGGCTGACGACCCAAGAGGCCCGTGAGCAGCTCGTGGACTGGACCCGGCACGCGTACATCTACTTGGCCATGATCCGTTTCGCCATGGCCGAGCGCCCGGACGAGCCGGGGCTCTCGGAGCTGCTGCACGAGATCCTCCAGGACCCCACCTGCCGACGCCTGTGGGGAGAGCGGACGTGCATCGTCGGCAACCGGGACGGCCACCGCTTCCGGCTGCACCTTCCGCACATCGCGCCCGTCGTCATCGACGTGGTGACACAGGTCCTGCTGCCCGCCGGACACCCGGGCCTGCGATTCGTCGTTCTCGGGGACGCGCCGTCGTCCCCGGCCGGCGACGACTGATTACACGCCACCGCAACCCCGGGAATCAATACCCGATGACCGGCAAAGAATTGCCGGTGCACCGATTCCAGTACCGGCAAATCTTTGCCGGTTGACAGGCGTTGACACCGGGAACCGCTTGCGGGTTTTCTCGATGCGCCGGGACGGGTTCAGGCCGTCCTGTCGAGAGAGAATCCGGAGATCGGCTTTGCGGGCGTTCACGAACATCGAGAAGTCATTCCTGGGACACGGCGTCTGGGGCGCCGCCCAGAGCGAGGACGCCGCCCGCGAAAATGCCGTACGACCGGACCCCACTGGCCGCCCGATCCGGCGCGTCGGCGTGGTCGGCTCGGGCACCATGGGCGCCGGCATCGTCGAGCTGTGCGCCCTGCGCGGCCTGGACGTCCGGCTCGCGGTCTCCCGGGAGTCCTCGCTGGTCTCCGCACCCCGCCGCCTCGCGGCGGCCCTGGACCGCGGGGTCGCCAAGGGCCGACTTTCCGAGAAGGAACGGGACGCGGCGCTGTCCAGGATCTCCGTCACCGCGGACCTGGCGGACCTGAGCGACCGCCAGCTCGTGATCGAGGCCGTCCCGGAGAACGAGGAGCTCAAGCTCGACCTGTTCACCGCGCTCGACAAGGTCGTGCACACGGACGCGGTGCTGGCCTCGACGACCTCGGCGATCACCATCACCCGGCTGGCGCGTGCCACGGCACACCCGAATCGGCTGATCGGGATGCACTTCTTCAACCCGGTCGTCTCGTTGCCTCTGGTGGAACTGGTCTCGACACTGCTCACCGACCCGGGTGTCCTCCGGCGCGCGGAGACCTTCGTCGCCGAGACGCTCGGCAAGGACCCGATCCCAGCCGGGGACCGCAGCGGTTTCGTGGTCAACGCACTGCTCGTCCCCTACCTGCTGTCGGCCGTCCGCATGGTCGAGTCGGGCTTCGCGTCGGTCGAGCACGTCGACCGCGGAATGGAACGCGGCTGCGCCCATCCCATGGGTCCCCTGCGGCTGTGCGATCTCATCGGTCTCGATGTCGTCGCGGCGGCCGCCGACTCCCTGTACGAGGAATTCAAGGAGCCTCTCTACGCTCCGCCGTCACTGCTCTCGCGCATGGTGGAATCCGGCCTCCTCGGTAGAAAGACCGGCCGCGGATTCTATGCGTACGCATAGCTCGCGGGACAGCACTCAGTCCAGCCCACGGATTTCAGGAGCACACGCGTGCATACGTATATGAACATCAAGAAGTCGGCGCGGATCAGCCACGACTTCTGGGAGACCACCACCAAGGCCGGCATGTTCGATATCGTCGCGGCCGGTCTGAGCGAGGGGCGCCACCGGTCGCTCGCCGACGGGCACGAGTTCGTCAACATGTCCTCGTACTCGTACCTCGGCCTGGACACCCACCCGAAGATCGTCCAGGGCGCGGTCGACGCCATGCTGGCGGAAGGCGCGCTCAACACCTCGACGTCCCGCATGCGGATACGTTTCGCCGCGCTGAAGGACGCCGAGGACGCCCTGTCGGAGCTGTTCGACGTGGAGGCCGTGACCGTGGCCTCCTGCGCCGCGGCGGCCTGGGCGAGCCTGCCCCTGCTCGCATCGGGCCTCCTCACCGGCGGCGAGCCGCCGCTGATGGTCTTCGACAAGAACGCGCACTTCTGCCTCAACGCGATGAAGCCGAACGTCGCCGACGAAGCCCCGCTCACCACCATCCGGCACAACGACATCGAGGCCCTCGAGGACCTCTGCAAGAAGCACCCCCGGGTCGCCTACATCGCCGATGGTGTGTACAGCACCGGCGGGAAGGCGCCGATCGAGGAGCTGCTCCGGCTCCAGGAGAAGTACGGCCTGTTCCTGTTCTTCGACGAGGCCCACGGCATCTCCACCGTCGGCGAGCGGGGCCGGGGCGCGGTCCTGGAGGCCATGGGCCGGATCAACGACCGGACTCTGATCATCACGTCCCTCAACAAGGGCTTCGGCGCCTCGGGCGGCGCGATCTTCCTCGGCCGCAAGGGTTCGCAGGACCGGCGCGACATCGCCCTGCGCAACGGCGGCCCGCTGATGTGGTCGCAGCGGATCAACACCGCAGGCCTCGGCGCCGTGCTGGCCTCGGTCGAGCTGCACCGCTCGGACGAGCTCCCGGCGCTCCAGCGCCGACTCCAGCGGAACGTCGACCTCTTCGACAGCCTGCTCCCGACCGGGCTGAGCGGCGACGGACTGCCGATCCGCTTCGTGGACATCGGCTCCGAGGACGCGACCGTCCGCCTGGCGCAGGCGCTGCTGGAGCGCGGCTATTACGCCTCTCCGATCTTCTTCCCCGTCATCGCCCGCGGAAAGGCCGGCCTGCGGCTGATGCTCCGCGCGAACATGAGCACTGCCGAGATCGAGGACTTCTGCCGGCAGCTCAAGGAACTGCGGGACCAGCATGTCTGAGGACCTGTCCAAGGGTGCGTCCCGGACGGCTGAGGCGCCGCCCGACGTGCCTGCTCCCAGGCCGGAGCGCCGCAGGCCGGAGCGCCGCACGATGGCCGTCGGCTGTCTGCTGGTGTTCATGGCACAGATGGCCACGACCATCTATCTGCCGTCCCTCCCGGCGGTCCAGCACGATCTGGGCATCTCCCGCAGCTTCGCCGCGCTGTCCGTGTCTCTCTTCGTCATCGGTGCCGCGGCGCCCGTGGTGCTGTGGGGGCGTGCGGCGGACCGGTACGGGCGCCGTGCCTCGGTGCTCGCCGCGCTCGCGCTGTTCGTCGCCTCCAGCGCCCTGCTGGCGGTGAACTCCTCCGCCGAGGCCCTGCTGGTCCTGCGCGCCGTGCAGGGCGTCGGCGCAGGCGGCGCGGCCATCATCGCCCGCATCTTCGTACGCGACCTCGGCGGCGGCGACGCGCTCGCCCGTCGGCTGTCGGTGCTGTCGATCGCCTTCGTCACCGCCCTGGGCGGCGGCCAGTTCCTCGGCGGCCTCATCGGCACATATGCCCACTGGCAGGCGGGTTTCGTCGTGCTGGCCGTGGTCGGAGCCGTCGGTGCGATCGGGGCGGCCACGCTGCCTCTGGACCCCGGTCAGGGGCGCGCCGAGCAGACGAACATGATCCGGATCTACCTCCGCATCCTGACCGTTCCGGCGTTCCTGCTGCCCACCGTCGCCGGCGGGCTCGGCTTCGCCACGATCGTCCTCCTCCAGGAGGTCGCGCCCTTCGTCTTCCAGGACCATTTCGACCTGAGTGTGGACGCGTACGGCAACATCGGGTTGCTGTTCGGGCTGGCGTACTTCGCGGGCGCGGTCATGGTGAACCGGCTCGTCGCCTCGGCCGGGTCGAGCCGGCTGATGCGGATCGGCGCCCTGATCATGACGGGCTCCGGCCTCCTGCTGGTCGCCTTGTGGCTGCTGCCGTCCGTACCGCTGCCGGCCGCGCTCGTGGTGTTCACCGCCCTGTACTGCGCCATCACCTTCGGGCAGGCGGCGCTGTTTCCCAGCAGCATGGCCGTCGCGGTGACCGCCGTGAAGGACCACGGCGCCTATGCCGTCGCACTGTGCGGGTTCCTGGCCCAGTCGATCGCCGGCGTGGTGGCGACGTTCGCGGCTCTGCTGCACGCCAACCTCGCCTGGGCTGGCGTCGCCGCCGCGCTCAGCGCCCTGGCCTACGCCCTCGTACGCCGTGACGCCTCCGTACAGCGCGCAGCGGCCGCTACCGACCGAAGCACGACCTGACCAGAGACCGATGACGATTCTTCGCTCCCACATCGACACCTCGTCAGAGGTGTTTCACCGCAATGCCGAAGCCTTCGAGCGCAAGCGGCAGATCATCGCCGAAGCGCGGGCGGCCGCCGTCGCCGGCGGGGACGCCCGAGCCCACCGCCGCCATGCCGAACGCGGCAAACTCACCGCACGCCGACGCGTCTTCCAGCTGCTCGACCTCGGCACCCCGTTCATGGAGATCGGGCAGCTGGTCGGCCACGATGTCTACGACGAGCCGGTCCCCTCGGCCGCGCTGATCACCGGAATCGGTGTGGTCGGCGGACGACCGGCCATGATCTTCGCCAACGACGCCACCGTGAAGGGTGGCACGTACTTCCCGCTCACGGTGCAGAAGCACCTGCGTGCCCAGAAGATCGCCCGCGAGAACGGCCTGCCCTGCGTCTACCTGGTCGACTCGGGCGGCATCTATCTACCGCTGCAGGAAGACCTGTTCCCCGACGAGTACCACCTGGGGCGCGTCTTCCGGAACATAGCCGAGCTGTCGGCGCTCGGACTGCCCCAGATCGCGGCCGTCATGGGCTCGTGCACCGCCGGAGGCGCGTACATCCCCGCGATGTGCGACGAGGCGGTCATCGTCCGGGGCAACGGCACCATCTTCCTCGGCGGGCCCCAGCTGGTCCGCGCGGCCACCGGTGAGGTGGTCGACGCGGAGACCCTCGGTGGCGCGGATCTGCACACGCGGGTCACCGGCGTCGCCGATCACCTGGCCGAGAACGACGAACACGCCCTGGAGCTGGTACGGGACATCGTGCGGCGCACCGGGCCCGGCACGGTGTCGCCGCCACCGCGGCCCCCCAGGCCACCTCTGTACGACCCGGCCGAGCTGCCCGGCATCCTGAGCGCCGATCTGCGCGAGCACATTCCGGCCCGCGAGATCCTTGCGCGGCTGCTCGACGGCAGCGAGTTCGCCGAGTACCGCGCCCGGTACGGCCCGACCCTCGTCTGCGGCACCGGCCACATCGGCGGCTACCCGGTCGGTGTGGTGATCAACGACGGTGTGCTCTTCCCGGAAAGCGCGCAGAAGGGCGCGAACTTCATCGAACTATGCGCCCAGCGCGACATCCCGCTGCTTTTCCTGCACAACATCAACGGTTTCATGGTCGGCGCCGAGTACGAGGCCGACGGCATCGCCAAGCACGGCGCGAAGCTCGTCAACGCCGTCTCGTGCGCCAAGGTGCCCAAGTTCAGCCTGGTGGTCGGCGGCAGCTTCGGGGCGGGCAACTTCGCCATGTGCGGTAGGTCGATGGGTCCCCGGCTGATGGCCATGTGGCCGAACGCCAAGTCCACCGCCGTCGGCGCGGAACAGACCGCGACGGTGATGGCGCTGATCCGCGGCGATCAGCTCGCCAAGGAGGGCAGGACCCTGTCCGCCGAGGAGGAGGAGTCGATCAGGCGCCCCATCATCGAGACGTACGAACGGCAGTCCCATCCGCTGTATTACGCCGCCAGGTTGTGGGTGGACGCCGTGGTGGACCCGACCGATACCCGTGAATGGCTGACGCTCTGTCTGGCGACCGCCGCGGACGCCCCCCAGCAGGAGACACGTTTCGGCGTGTTCAGGATGTGACGAAGACATGCTCAAACGCCTCTTGATCGCGAATCGCGGCGAAATCGCCCGCCGCATCGCCCGCACCTGCCGCCGCCTCGGCGTCGAGTACGTCACCGTGTACTCCGACGCCGACCGGTCGGCGCCCCACCTGGAGGGCGCCGTCGAGTCGGTGCGTGTCGGCCCGGCGGCCGCCGCCGACAGCTATCTGCACATCGAGTCGATCGTCGGCGCGGCGCTCCGGACGGGCTGCGACGCCGTCCACCCGGGCTACGGCTTCTTGTCCGAGAGTCACCGGTTCGCCTCGGCGGTCGCCGACGCCGGTCTGGTCTTCGTCGGCCCGGACGCCGCGCTGATCGCGGCCATGGGCGACAAGGCGACCGCCAGGGCCCTCATGGCCGAGGCGGGCGTCCCCGTCCTTCCCGGCTCCGAGGACGCCACCGAATCGGTCGACCGGCTCGTCGCCGACGCCCGCCGCATCGGCTACCCGGTGATCCTCAAGCCCGTGGCCGGCGGCGGTGGCAAGGGCATGCGGGTCGTCGATGACGAGGCCGACATGGCCGATGCCGTGGCCGAGGCCGTGCGCCTGGGCCGAGGCAACTTCGGCGACGGGCGCCTCCTGGCCGAGCGCTATGTGCCCCGCCCCCGCCACATCGAGGTCCAGGTGTTCGGCGACGCTCACGGAGCACTGGTCCATCTCTTCGAACGCGAGTGCTCGCTCCAGCGCCGCCACCAGAAGATCATCGAGGAGGCTCCCGCCGTCGGCCTGACCCCCGAGGTCCGTGCGGCGCTGCTCGAAACGGCCGTCCGGGGCGCCGAGGCCCTGGGATACGTCAACGCCGGAACCTTCGAGTTCATCCTCGACGCCGACGACCGGTTCTACTTCCTTGAGGCCAACACACGCCTCCAGGTCGAGCATCCGGTCACCGAGGAGATCACCGGTGTCGACCTCGTGGAATGGCAGCTGCGCGTGGCGGCCGGGGAGCGTCTCCCGCTCGCCCAGCACGAGATCACCGCCACCGGTCACGCCGTCGAGTGCCGCGTCTACGCCGAGGACCCGGACGCCGGGTTCCAGCCGGCACCCGGGCGGGCGGACGTGGTCGAGTGGCCCGCCGACGTACCCGACGTACGCGTGGAGGCCGCCTTCGACACGTACGGAGACGTCTCGGCCTTCTACGACCCCATGATCGCCAAGCTGATCGCCCGGGGCCCCGACCGGACGTCCGCCCTCCGCCGACTGGCCGACGCGGCGCGCACCACCTCGGTCGTCGGCCTGACCACCAACCTCGGCTTCGTCGGGGACCTGCTCCGTGACCCCCGCGTCGTCGCGGGACGCGTCGACACGCACCTCGTCGACACCTTCGTCGCCGAGACCCCGTCCCGCTCCTTGTCCGCTGCGGCCGCCGCATGCGCGGCGGCGATGGAGATCCCGCCTCCCGGCAACCCGTCCGCCTCGCCCTGGAGCGGCACTGTCGGGCCCCTCGACCGCCCGTCCCTGGATCCCGACGCACCCCTCGGCCGCCTCATCCTGCGCGACGGCGGCCACGAACTGGAGGCCCGCCTGACGGGCGCCCACGGCGGCACGGTGGACGTCCTGGTCCACGACAGCGCCTTCCGCGTCACCGTCTCCCACCGCGACGGACTGTTCCGGGGCAGGGTGGCCGACCGCGGTTGGGTCGGCCACCGCACCGCCGACCGCTTCGAACTGGTCATCGACGGCCACCGGACGGCGCTGACCACCAGGACCCACAGCGAAACCGACACCGACGCCGTCGACAACATCGTGCGCTCACCCATGCCCGGCACGGTCGTGGCCCTCTCCTGCGCGGTGGGCGACCGGGTCGAGCAGGGTGCGGTGCTCATGGTCGTCGAGGCCATGAAGATGGAGAACCGCATCCTCGCCCCACTCCCTGGGGTGATCGAGGAGATTCGGTGCACCCTGCACGGCACGGTCTCGGCCGACGAGATCCTCGCCGTACTGACCCCGGAGACCGTCCCCGCCCCGGACTCCTGACGGCCTCGGGCGGGTGGGGCGAGTGGCCGGGCTCGCCCAGGATCCCGCCGCAGCGGAGAGTCCTGGTGGCAGTTCTGGCGGGTCGCGATGGAGTGCGCCGGGGGCCGTCCGCGCCATAGGCTCTGGGCGCCCGGCCTGCCCCCGCCGGGCGGACGAGGGGGCGGGGGTGGATCATCCCTTCACGGTTTCGGGGCCGTCAGCGACACCGGTCCCACCGACTGGGCTGGCCGCGGAGGGATTGCTCGAACGGCAGCATCTCCAGGAGTGGTGATCGACAACCCGCGGATCCTCGGGGAGTCCGTGCTGCTGATCGCCGCGGAGTTCGACTGGTGGACGGACACGGACAGTGTTCCGGCGCGGGACCGGCTGGACGTCCTGGGGCTGGATGCCACGGGCCGCCTCGTGGTCGTCGAGCTGAAGCGCGGGACGGCCTACCGGGACGTCCACCACCAGGCGATCACGTACGCCGCGCTCATGTCCCGCTTCGGCCTCGACACCCTGGCCCAAGCCCACCGCGACTTCCTCGCCGGCAGAGGGCAGGCCCTCGACCTCGACGCGTGCAGGCAGCGCCTCCTCGAGCACGTCGACGGGGACTGGAGCCCGGAGCTGCTCCAGCGACCACGGCAGGTGATCATCGCCGCCGACTTCCCCAAGCAGGTCACCCACACCGTGGTGTGGCTGTCGGAGATGAATCTCGACACCGACCTCGTCCAGGTCGGCTGTGGAGGGTCGAAGGGACCCTCGTCGCCAGGCTTCACCGGCGAGTACCGCCAGTACACGGGACAGGCGAGAGTACACGGGACAGGCGAGGAGCGGCCCCTGACACCGGCGGCGATGCGTCCGCAGCAGTTGGACCGCAGGCGGCGGCGCCTGCCGAACCTCATTCCGAGGTGCCTCGCCCGTCCCGTCGAGCGAAGGCGATCGCGGCGGAGACGGCGGCGGTCGCGCCGAGGGTGCCCAGCATGACCATCGCCACGCCCACCATGAAGAGGCCGCTCGCGTCGTCCGACCAGTCGTAGTAAGCAGCCACGGTCAAGCCCGTCGTGGTGCCGAGGACCGCGCCCGCGACGTGGCGCCGGGACGCCGCCCAGTACACCGGTGCCAGCAGAGTCAGCACCAGCCCGATCACCTGCCACGCCTCGTACGGGCCGGTCGTCGTGTCGTCGGGTTGCACGTCGCGGTGCTGGTCCCAGCCCAGCCAGGCGGCCCACGCCGCCAGCGCGGCGACAGCCGGCACGAGGAACGGCATCAGCGGGCGAAGGGGTTTCAGGAGTCCTTGGCGCATGGCCCGAGCGTTCCGGCTCGCACCGTCAGCGACCAGAGCTCGTGTACTCAGCTCTGTCCGAGTACTCCGAGTACATGGGCGTGGGCGTCAGGCCGGCTGGTGGGTGGGTGGGTGGGTGGGTGGGTGGATGTCCGACTGGAGGCGGCGGAGGGTGGTGGCGAAGTCTTCGGCCATGGCGAGGCGGGCGCGGAGAGCTTCGCAGCGGGCTTCGGCGACCTTGCGGAACGCGTCGAGGCGTTCTCGGAGGCGGGCGGTCTCGGGACCGGCGGGTGCGTTCTCGGTGGCGGTGAGGCGGTCGGTGATCTGGAGGAGGTCGCGCATCTCGTCGAGGGAGAAGTCCAGGGGCTTCATGCGGCGGATCACCATGAGGCGTTCGACGTCGGCCTCCGTGTAGAGGCGGAAGCCGCCCTTGCTGCGCGCCGACGGGGTCACCAGGCCCACGTCCTCGTAATGGCGGATCGTGCGCAGCGACAGGCCGGTCCGCTCGGCGACCTCGCCGATCCGCATGTGCCGCTCGCTCATCGCGCGCCTTCTCCTCTGCTGTCCGGCGGTTTCGAAATCCGTCGTACCCGCCGCAATGATGCCCCACCGGCGGGCGGCGGGCGGCGGTCGTTCCCGGTCGCGCAGGTGCGCCCGAAGACGCCTAGCGTGGAGGTATAGGCAGTACGCAGGCAGTACAGAGAGGTGTGAGGGGTGAACCGTCATGACGTGGAGCATCTCCGGCAATTACCTGGCCGGTTGCTCATGCGCGATTCTCTGCGGGTGCGCCGTCGACGCGAAGCCGCGTGACGCGCAGGGCACCGAGCGGTGCCTGGGCGTGAACGTCTTCCACGTGGCCGACGGCCGCCTGGACGACGTCGATCTGTCAGGGGTCGACTTCGCGCTGTACAACCAGTTCCCGTCCAACCTGACGTCCGGCAACTGGAAGGTGGGCGTCGTCGTCGACGAGGGCGCGACGGACGAGCAGGCCTCGGCCCTGGAGCGCATCCTCTCCGGTGACGAGGGCGGCCCCTTCGGTCAGCTGTCCCAGTTCTACGGCGAGTACCTCGGCATGGAGCGCGCGCCCGTCTCCCTGTCGGACGGCGACGCGCCCAAGCTGTCCGTCGGCGGCAGGACCGAGATCTCGTACGAGGGCCTCACCGGGCCCGACGGCGGACCCACGACGATCAAGAACGCGACGTTCGGGTTCGCCCCCGAGTACGCGATCGGAACGGCGTCCGGCCAGTCCCAGGCGTTCGGTCTTTCCTTCGACGCCGTCTACGGGGAGAAGGGCGACTTCGCCTTCAACAGTGAGCAGGCGGAAGGCGCTCCCACCGGGCGCGGCTGAGATGCCTGGGTTTCCTGGAGCTGCTTCCTGAGGCTGCTTGGGGCTCCTTGGGCCTCTCGGCGGCCGGACCCGGATCCAACGGCGGGGCGTGCTTCTCCTGGCGTCCCGCCCCTTACGTACGCCAGCACGTTACGTACGTCAGCGTCACATTCCCGCGTGCTCCGCGCTCAGGCCCGGCAGCATCCAGTCCTGGAACACGGCCAGCACCCCGAGCACCAGGAACGCCACGCCCACCGCGCGGCCCAGCCACGGGCCCCAGCGCCACAGCTTCTCCAGGAAGATCACCGCCGCGAGCACGGCCATGGCCGCCAGGTTCATCATGCCCAGCGGTACGAGGACGATCATCAGGCCCCAGCAGCAGCCCACGCAGTACAGCCCGTGGTTCACGCCCACGCGCAGGTCCCTGGCCGGTGGCCGGTAGCCCGAGTAGTGCATGAGGTGTCCCAGCGGGTCGCGGCAGTGCCGCAGGCACACCCGCTTCAGCGGCCCGAGCTGGTACAGGCCCGCCAGCGCGAAAGCGCCCGCCCCGAGCCACCTGGCCGCGTCCGGGTCCCGGTCCACCAGCCAGCCGGACGCCGCCAGCAGCCCGTACGCGACCAGCCCGAACGCCGTCCACGCCACCAGGTACCCGCCCGCGAACTCGGCCGTCCGCGCCGCCCGTACCGCCCCGCTCGACTGCCGTCCGATGGCCCGCGCCCATGTGATCGCGACCGGCGCGACCGACGGGAACATCATCGCCACCATCATCACGAGCCACAGCAGCAGGAACAGCGGAAGCGCCAGGCCCATCGTGCCCGGCTCCACGTGCCCCATGCCGCGCGCCTGGGCGACCGTGAGGACCCAGGCCAGCACCGCGAGCAGGGTCATCAGCGCCCAGCCCGTGGCGATGTCGCGGCGCCGCAGCCACGACGACGGCCCCGTACCGCTCCGTACGGCCGGCGTGCTGCCCATGTCTCCAGGACAGCACGCGGCCACCGGCGCCGCGACCCAGTCGGCGCCGCGACCCCGTCGGCGCACGGTCCCGTTCACGCGGTCCCGTTCGCCCGGTCCCGTTCACCCGTGCGGACGCCCCGCGTCGCCGCGTCGCGCCCGTCGCCGCAGGCTGCTGCGTACGACGCCGACGACGCACCGGCAGAGGGAGCGGCCATGAGCGACACCACGGGTCACGGTCACGGGCACGACCGGGCGCCCGGGCATGCCCACGCGCACCACGAGGGCGGCCCGCCGCCGGTCGCCGCGGGCGACGGCTGGGCGTCCGCCGGGGCGATGTTCGCCGGGGTGCTGCTCCTGGTGCTGGGCGTGATCGACATGCTCCAGGGCATCGCCGGGATCGCCGAGGACAACGTGTACGGGGTGCTGGGGCAGTACGTCTTCGAGTTCAGCGTCATGGCCTGGGGCTGGATCCACCTGGTGCTCGGGCTGCTGCTCGCGGTCGTCGGCTGGGGCATCCTGCGCGCCGCCTCGTGGGCGAAGGCGGTCGGCGTGGCGCTGGCCTCGCTCGCGGTCATCGCCAACTTCATCTGGCTGCCGTACCAGCCGGTCTGGGGCATCGTCTCCATCGGCATCGGGGTCTTCGTGATCTGGGCGCTGTGCACGGCGGAGACGCCGCCCGCCCTGCACTGAGCGAGGCGCCCGTTCGTTGATGACCCGTCAGTAGCGGGGCTCCGGAGCTCGGCATCAAGGCACCGTAAAGATTGCCGGAATCCGGCAATGCGAGACCCTTGTATCCCCTGTCAGGATGCGTACTACGGAAACGGGGGCAACCGAACCGGTGCCGGGATACGGCAGACCGTACCCGGCACCGGACACGGTGACCCGTACCCGGTCATGCCTCGCACCAAGGGGCCGCAGGGGTCGAAGGGGGAAGTGGAATGCGCGAGTTCTACGCCGCGGCGATCGGCTTCCCGACCCTCTTCTTCACCGCGGCGCTCGTCATCGTCGTCGGGTTCTGGCTGCTGGCGCTGTTCGGCGCCGCCGGCACGGACAGTTTCGACGCGGACGTCCCGCTCGGTGCCGTCGGTCTCGGCGGCGTGCCGGCCACGGTCGCCGTGTCGGCGGTGACCCTCACCGGGTGGTTCACCAGCCTCGCCGGGTCGGTCGCGATCGGCCGGCTCACCGGGCCCGGGCTCGTACGGACCCTGCTGTCCGTGGCGCTGCTCGGGGCCGCCCTGCTGGTGGCCCACCAGGTGACGCGGCGGCTCGTCAGAGCCTGGCGGCGCCTGCGGCCGCATGAACCCGCCCCGTCCCGGCTGGACTTCGTCGGACGGACCTGCACCATCCGCACCGGGCGGGTGGACGACGGGTTCGGCCAGGCCGAGGTCGCGGCGCAGGACGGTTCCACGGCCGTCGTACAGGTACGGCAACTGGGCGGTGAGCAGCCGCTGACGCGCGGCGCCACCGGGCTGCTGTACGCGTACGACGACGACGGCGGGTTCTTCTGGGTCGCCCCGTAGCAGCCCGTAGCACCGCTGTCCCGTAGCACCGCTGTCCCGCAGCACCGCTGTCCCGTAGCAGCCGGCCCCGTAGCAGTCCCGCAGCCGCTGTGGCTGCTCTCCGCCCCTGAAACCGGCTTCAACGCCCCACATACACGCCCGCGTGCGCCGCGCCCGCGCGCCTCCGCCCGCGCCCCGCGCGCCTCACCGCAAGGATTCCCATGGATGCCATCACCTGGGGCATCGGTGTGCTCATCGCCGTTGTCCTGCTCATCGTCGTCGCGACACTGCTCGTCATCACCCGGCTGTTCCGGAAGGTGCCGCAGGGCCAGGCCCTGATCGTGTCGAAGATGCGCAAGGTCGATGTGACCTTCACCGGCCAGGTCGTGCTGCCCGTGCTGCACAAGGCCGAGGTCATGGACATCTCGCTGAAGACCATCGAGATCGGCCGCACCGGCCGCGAGGGCCTGATCTGCCGCGACAACCTGCGCGCCGACATCCGCATCTCGTTCTACATCCGCGTCAACAAGACCGTCGAGGACGTCCTGAAGGTCGCCCAGGCCATCGGCACGGCGCACGCCAGCGACATCCAGATGCTCCAGAAGACCTTCGCGCCGAAGTTCTCCGAGGCGCTCAAGACGGTCGGCAAGCAGATGGACTTCTCCGACCTCTACGACCAGCGGCAGGAGCTGCGGGACCGGATCATCGCCGTCATCGGCACCGACCTCAACGGCTACAGCCTGGAGGACGTGGCGATCGACTACCTGGAGCAGACCCCGCTCAACCAGCTCGACGCGAGCAACATCCTCGACGCCCAGGGCATCCGGAAGATCACCGAGCTGACCGCGACCGAACACGTCCGCACGAACGAGTTCCGGCAGCACGAGCAGAAGGAGATCACGCGGCAGAACGTCGACGCCCGCGAGGCCATCCTGGAGCTGGAGCGCCGGCAGGCCGACGCCGAGATCAAGCAGAAGCGCGAGATCGAGACCGTACGGGCCCGTGAGGAGGCCGAGACGGCGCGCGTCGTCGAGGAGGAGCGGCTGCGGGCGCAGAGCGCCTTCCTCCGCACCGAGGAGCAGCTCGGGGTGCAGCGCGAGAACCAGGCCCGGGAGATCGCGGTCGCCGAGAAGAACCGCGAGCGGGTCATCGCCATCGAGAACGAGCGCATCGAGAAGGACCGCCAGCTGGAGGCCATCGCCCGTGAGCGCGAGACGTCGCTGACGAGGATCTCCGCCGAGAAGGAGGTCGAGGCGGAGCGCCGCGACATCGCGGAGGTCATCCGCGAGCGGGTCGCCGTGGACCGTACGGTCGCGGAGCAGGAGGAGTCGATCAAGCGGCTGCGCGCCGTCGAGGAGGCGGAGCGGCAGCGGCAGGCGGTCGTCATCGCCGCCGAGGCGGAGGCGCAGGAGAGGCTGGTCAAGGACATCAAGGCCGCGGAGGCCGCCGAGCAGGCCGCCACGCACCGCGCCGCCGAGGAGCTGACGCTGGCCGAGGCCCGGCTGAAGGCCGCCGACCTCGACGCGCAGGCCAAGCTGCGGCTCGCGGAGGGTGTCCAGGCGGAGACGGCCGCCGAGGGGCTGGCGGCGGTGCGGGTGCGCGAGGCCGAGGCGGACGTCATCGAGAAGGCGGGCCTCGCGGAGGCGCAGGCCGCCGAGGCGCGGCTCAAGGCGGAGGCCGAGGGCGCGAGGGCGCGGGCGCTCGCGGAGGCCGAGGGGATCGCGGAGCGGCTCAAGGCCGAGGCGCAGGGCATCAACGAGAAGGCCGCGGCCATGGCCGCCCTGGACGAGGCGTCGCGCGGGCACGAGGAGTACCGGCTGCGCCTGGAGGCGGAGAAGGACATCCGGCTCGCCGGCCTCGACGCCCAGCGGCAGATCGCGGAGGCGCAGGCCACGGTGCTCGCCACCGGTCTGGAGAACGCCGACATCAACATCGTCGGCGGGGAGTCGGCCTTCTTCGACCGGATCGTGGGGGCGATGTCGCTCGGCAAGAGCGTGGACGGGTTCATGGACCAGTCGAAGACCGCGCGGACGCTGGCCGGGCCGTGGCTGGACGGGTCCGCGGACTTCACGAAGGACGTGACCCGGGTGCTCGGCTCGCTGTCCACGGGCGATGTGCAGAACATGACCGTGTCGGCGCTGCTGATGAAGCTGATGGGTCAGGCGGGTGGCGTCGAGAGCAGCCCCGAGCTGCGGAAGCTGCTGGACGCCGCCGACCGGCTGGGGCTTTCGGAGACGCCCCTGGCCGCACTGAACGGTACGCCGGCGAAGGTCTGAGACCCCTGGGGTCCGGGATCCCTGAGGTCTGGGATCGCCATTTCGTCTGAGGCGTACGGGCCCGGAGCTGCCGTCACGGGGGGCAGCAGCTCCGGGCCGACTTTTCGATATGAGGGGACCAGCGAGGATGAGCAGCACCCACACCACCTTCGACGCCGCGTCGTTCGACGTCCTCCGTGAGCGGCTCGCCGCCCAGGGCGCCGAACTCGCCCGCCGCGCCGAGGCGCTGAACGCGCGGCGCGTGGAGGTGTTCGGGGCCGGGGAGCTGCGGCTGGCCGGGACGGAGCGGCTGCGGACGGCGGGTCCGGCGGTGGCGCGGGACGTCGTGGCCGTCGGGGACGCCCTGCTGTTCGGCTGCAACGGGGCGGGCGCGTCAGGCGCCGGGGCGAGCGGGGCTGGGGCGACCGGGGCTGGGGCGACCGGGGCTGGGGCGACCGGGTCGGGGGCGACCGGGTCGGGGGACGTCGAGGTCGGGGACGTTTTCGCGCTGCACGCGCGCGAGGGCCTGGAGGCGCTGCCGTACGACGCGGTGCCGGGCCTGCTGGACGACCCCGCCTTCGTACGGGAATTCACGGCGCTGTACCGGTACTACCGCGGCTCGCGGCTGCTTCAGCTGCGGCTGGTGGACGGCAAACTGCTGGCGGTGTTCCGTACGGGGGACACGGCCGCCGACATCCGGGTGCTGCGGTGGCGGGTGGGCGCCGACGGGTCCGTCGCGTTCCTCGACGCGCGCGGTGAGCGGGACCATGTGCTGCCGGCCGCGCAGGACGTGACGTGGACGGTGACGTCCCGCGAGGACCACACGGCCGTCGACGGCACCCCGTACGTGCGCGTGCCGGGTGACGTGGAGCTGCTCGTCGGGACGACGGGCGGGACGCTGACGGTGCGGGGCGCGGAGGGCACGGCGTACACGGAGCCGGTGGCCGAGCCGCTGCAGTCGCTCGCGGACGCGGACGTCGCCTACGCGCGCGTGGGCACCCTCGTACTGCTGAAGGTCCGGCCGTACAAGGAGGACGCGGACCGGTATCTGGTGTTCCACTCCCCCACCCGGCGTGTGGCACGGCTCGACGGCATCGGGCAGGCCTGCCGCCGCCTCCCCGACGACCAGGGCGTCGTCTTCCCCGGCGGGTACTGCCTGGCGACGGGTGCGCACAAGACGTTCGACCTGGACACCGATGGCCTGGAGTTCGAGCGGGCCGTCGTGTCCCCGAACGGCGAGGACGTGCTGTACGCGTTCCACGCGCGCGTGGACGGGCGGACGCTGCTCCTGCCGTACAACAGGATCCGCGCGTCCGTCGCCACGCCGGTCGCCGGGCACGGGTACGCGCTGTTCGACGACGGCACGCTGCACGTGCTGCGCGAGAGCCCGGACGGGGAGCCCGCGCGCGTACACCCGGTGCAGGTGTGGCACACGCCGTACGTCTCCGACACGTACGCGGCCGCGCAGCCCGTCGGCACGGGGCCTCTGGAGCGGATCGGCAACCCCGACCTCGTACGCGGCGTGTCCGACTGCCTGACGCTCGCCGCGACGGCGGCGGACCTGCCGGAGGCGGCGACGGGCGAGGCGTACGAGGAGCTGCTCGCCGGGTGCGTGCGCGCGCTGGACACGTACCACTGGCTGGCGGACCCGGAGGCCGGCGGCGGGGTCCTGGAGCCGCTGACGGGCATGCGGGACACGGTGCGGCAGGTGCTGGCCGAGTTCGCGACCGTACGGGAGCTGCGGCGTGAGGCCGCCGATGCGCTGGCCGAGGCCGCCGCGCGGGTCGCGACGCTCGTGCGGCGCACGCGCGGGGAGGCGCCGCGCACCGCGCCCGGCTGGGTGGAGCGGCTCACCGAACTGCGGCGCGCCCAGGGGCGGCTGACGACCCTGAAGGAGATGCGGTACGCGGACGTCGAGCGGATCGACGAGCTGGCCGCCGACGTGGACGGCGACCTGGCCGCGTTCGGCGGGCGGGCCGTGGAGTTCCTCGCGCGGGACGACGCGTTCGCCTCGTACGACGAGGAGGTGGCGGTTCTCACGGTGGAGGCCGAGGCCATCGCGACGGCCGCCGGGGCGGAGCCGCTGGCCGCGCGGATCGACGCGCAGACGGAGGGCCTGCGCACGGTCACGGAGGTCGTGACGGGCCTCGACATCGGTGACGCGACCGTACGGACGGCCATCCTGGAGCGGATCTCCGCCGTCCTCGGCGGCGTGAACCGGGCGCGGGCCACGCTGGACGCGCGGCGCAGGGAGCTGGCGGCGGGCGAGTCGCGCGCGGAGTTCGCGGCCGAGACGGCGCTGCTCGGGCAGGCCGTGACGGGCGCGCTGGCCGCCGCGGACACACCCGAGGCGTGCGACGACCAGCTGGCGGGGCTGCTGCTGCGCCTGGAGAACCTGGAGGCGCGGTTCGGCGCGTCCGACGACGCGCTGTCGCTGCTGGCCGGGAAGCGCGACGAGGTGTACGAGGCGTTCGCGGCGCGCAAGCAGACCCTGCAGGACGAGCGGGCCCGGCACGCGGAGCGGCTGGCGTCGTCGGCCGCCCGGGTCCTGGACACGGTGACGCGGCGGCTGGCCTCGCTCGCGGACACGGACGAGATCAACACGTACTTCGCGTCGGACCCGCTGGTCGCCAAGGTGCGCCGCAGCGCCGACGAGCTGCGCGAACTGGGCGACCTGGTACGGGCGGAGGAGCTGGAGGGGCGGATCGCGGCCGCCCGGCAGGAGGCGGCGCGTGCCCTGCGCGACCGCACCGACCTGTACGCGGACGGGGGCGCGGCGATCCGGCTGGGCCGGCACCGGTTCGCGGTGAACACGCAGCCGCTGGACCTGACGCTCGTGCCGCACGGCGACGACGGGCTCGCGTTCGCCGTGACGGGCACGGACTACCGGGCGCCGGTGACGGACGCGGACGAGGGCTTCGCGGAGACCCGGGCGTTCTGGGGGCAGAGCCTGCCGTCGGAGAACGCCGACGTGTACCGGGGCGAGTTCCTGGCGGCCCGGCTGCTGGCCGAGCACGGCGCGGACGCGCTGTCGGCGCTCGACGGGCCGGGCCTGGAGGCGCTGGTGCGGGAGGCGGCGGAAAGCGCTTACGACGAGGGATACGAGCACGGCGTCCACGACCGGGACGCGGCCCTGATCCTGGGCGCGCTGCTGCGCCTTCACGCGGGCGCCGGGCTGCTGCGGTACCCGGCACGCGCGCGTGCGGCGGCGCAGGAGTTCTGGGCGTACGGCGCGGACGCGGCGGCCCGGGACGAGTGGACGGTGCGGGCCCGGTCCCTGGTACGCGCGCGTGCCGCGTTCGGCGCGGCGGTCACGGCGGCGGGCCTGGACGGGCTGCGGGCCGAGCTGTGCGGGGCGGTGGGTGACGAGCAGGCCGCCGCGTACCTCGTCGAGGAGCTCGCGGCGGCGCCGGACGGATTCGTGACGGGCGCCGCGGCGCGCACGCTCGTGGACAAGTTCCGCAGCGCGGTGGACACGGCCGCGTACGGCGACGACCTGGCGGGCGTCGTCTCGCTCGACGCGCGGCGCCTGCTGATCGAGTCGTGGCTGTCCGCGTACGCCGCGGCGAGCGGCCTCGGCACGGCGCCCGGCGACCTCGCGGAGGCCGTCGCGATCGAACTGTGCCCGGGGCTGCCGCGGTACGACCTGGAGGCGCCGCTGACGGAGACCGTGGACGGCCTGCTGGGCACGCATCCGCGAATCGCCGCGCGGACCCTGGAGGTCCGCCTGGACGACCTCCTCGCGCGCGTGGACCACTTCACGCGGCACACCGCGCCCGCGTTCCGCGCCTACCAGCGGCGGCGGGCCGCGCTGGTGGCGGCCGAGCGGGAGCGGCTGGACCTGGACGCGTACCGGCCGCGCGCGATGGCGTCGTTCGTACGGGGCCGGCTGGTCGACGAGGTGTACCTGCCGCTGGTCGGGGACAGCCTGAACAAGCAGATGGGCCCGGGCAGCCACGGCCTGCTGCTTCTCATCTCGCCGCCGGGCTACGGCAAGACGACGCTCATGGAGTACGTCGCGGAACGGCTCGGCATGCTGCTGGTGAAGGTGGACGGCCCGGCGCTGGGCCACGAGGTGACGTCCCTCGACCCGGCCGAGGCGCCGAACTCGGCCGCGCGCCGCGAGCTGGAGAAGGTCCGGTTCGCGCTGGCGGCCGGCAACAACGTGCTGCTGCACCTGGACGACATCCAGCACACGTCGCCGGAGCTGCTGCAGAAGTTCATCCCGCTGTGCGACGCGACGCGCACGCTGAACGGGCACGACCTGCGCGGCAAGCGGTTCGCGGTGTGCATGACCGCCAACCCGTACACGGAGTCGGGCAGCCGCTTCCGTATCCCGGACATGCTCGCGAACCGGGCCGACGTGTGGAACCTGGGCGACGTGCTGACCGGCAAGGAGGAGGCCTTCGCGCTGAGCTTCGTCGAGAACGCGCTGACCGCGAACCCCGCACTGGCGCCGCTGGCCGGCCGGGACCCGGCGGACCTCGACGTGCTGGTCCGGCTCGCCGCGGGCGACCCGACGGCGAGCGCCGACCGGCTCGGCCACGCGTACGCGGCGTCCGAGCTGGACGGGGTGCTGGCGGTGCTGCGCCATGTGCTGGCGGCGCGGCGCACGGTCCTGGCCGTGAACGCGGCGTACATCGCGTCGGCGGCGCAGTCGGACGACGCCCGCACCGAGCCCCGGTTCCAGCTCCAGGGCTCGTACCGCGACATGAACAAGATCGTCGCGCGGATCCGGCCGGTCATGAACGAGGCCGAGGTGGCGGCGCTCGTACGGGACCACTACGTGGCGGAGGCCCAGACGCTGACGACCGGGGCCGAGGCGAACCTGCTGAAGCTGGCCGAGCTCCAGGGCACCCTGACCGGCGGGCAGGCCGCACGCTGGGCCGAGCTGAAGGCCGCGCACACCCGGGCGCGGGTGCTCGGCGGGGCGGAGGACGACCCGGTGACGCGGGCGGTCGCCGCGCTGGGGCTGCTGGCGGACCGGATCGCCGCGATCGAGTCCGCGATCACCCGCGCCACCGACCCGCGGACGGCCCTCGC
>NZ_JABWDV010000174.1 GCF_013362995.1 Streptomyces sp. TRM64462
GCCCGCTCGGCAGGGTCCGGGACGGCCCGGCGACGGGGCCGACGGCGGCACCGGCGACGGGGCCTGCGGCGGCGCGGCCGGCCGGCCCCCGGGAGGCGAGCCCGCGGGGGACGAGTCCGCGGGCGACGGAGGACGCCTCCGCCGCCACCGCGGTCACGACCAGGACGCGCAGCGTCACACCTTCTTGAGCTCGAAGTGCCAGATGCCGACCGGCTTCTTCGTCTTCTCGTGCGTCTCGACGACGGCGATACGGAGGCTCTCGGGCCCGCCGCCCGCCTGCCCGGCGAAGAACGCGCTGGCGCTGATCGAGCGGTACGTCTTCTTGTACGGCTCCGGCTCGGCGGGCTCGCCGTTGATGAACAGCGTCCAGCCGTTCTCGGCGATCTCCGGGTCGACGCCGAAGCGGATCCGGTCGTCGAGGGAGACCTCGACGACCTTGCCGCCGGTCTTCTGCAGGCACTCCTGCGCCTTGGACTGCTTCAGCCCGTCGGCGTCGTAGCAGCCGGAGGTGGCCTCGGTGTGCACGGATTCGGTGCCGACCGTCACGGTCGCGATCGGTGTCGGCTTGTCGCAGGCGGAGAGGGCGAGGAGGCCGGCGGAGACGGCACCGAGGGCGACGCCGGCCCGGCGGGCCCTACCGGAGAGGAACGCAACGGTCATGGGGCGAAGGCTATCGGGCCTGGCCGCCGACGGCGCATGGGGGGCTCACACGACGCGCGGTCGGCGTGGCGGGCGCCCGCCGTGGTGCCCGCCACCGCGCCCGCCACCGCGCCCACCCCCGTGCCCGCCATCGTGATGCCGCCCACCCCCGTGCCGGGCCGAGCTGATGAGCCCGCGCCCCGCGACGGCGACGCCGACGGCCAGGATGAGCGCGGCGGCGGCCATGCCGAGGGTGCCGTTCAGGGGCAGGGAGATCCCGACGGCGCCGCCGACCACCCACGCCATCTGGAGCAGCGTCTCGGAGCGGGCGAACGCCGACGTACGGACGGACTCGGGGACGTCCCGCTGGATGAGCGCGTCGAGGGACAGCTTCGACAGGGCCTGCGCGAGCCCGGCGACGGCACCGAGGAGCGCCACCACCAGCCCGCTGAAGAAGATCGCCGCGAGGAGCGCGGCGGTGAGCAGCAGCGTCAGCATCGTCGCGATGATCACTTCGGGGGCGCGTGCCTTCAGCCAGGCGCCGATGGCCGTACCGCAGGCGTTCCCGGTGCCGGCGGCGACACCCACGATGGCCAGGGACACGGCCGCGCTCTGGCCGTCGAGCGGATGGACGCGCAGCAGGAACGCCAGGAAGAAGATCAGGAACCCGGAGAGCCCGCGGATGGCGGCGTTCGCCTGGAGCGCGTGCAGCACGGCGGGCCCGACGGTCCGCAGGCCCGGCTTCTGCTCGCCGTGCGTGAGGATCCGCGCCTTGCGTTCGCCGCGCGCCGAGTCGACCTTGTGCGGCAGGGTGAACGCCAGGAACGTCCCGAGGGCGAACAGCGTGAACGCCCCGTACAGCGGCCACTCCGGGCCGATCTGGTGGAGGCCGATCCCGAGGGGCGCGGCGGCCCCGGTGGCGAGCAGGCCGGCGAGGGTGACGCGCGAGTTGGCCTTCACGAGCGAGAAGCCGTGCGGCAGCAGCCGCGGCACAACGGCGGAGCGCACCACTCCGTACGCCTTGGAGGAGACGAGCACGCCGAGCGCGGCCGGGTACAGCTCGATGCCGCCGGTGGCGACGGCGCCGGACAGCATGAGGGCGAGGAGCGCGCGGGCGAGCATGGCGCCGGCCATGGCGGCGCGGCGGCCGTGCGGGATGTGGTCGAGGAGCGGGCCGATGACGGGCGCGAGAAGAGTGAACGGCGCCATGGTGATCGCCAGGTAGAGGGCGACCCGCCCGCGTGCCTCGTCGGTGGGCACCGCGAAGAAGACCGTCGACGCGAGCGCGATGGTGATCATGACGTCGCCGGCGCCGTTCACGGCGTGCAGCTCGATGAGTTTGCCGAGCCCGGACTCCCCGGCGCCCTGGGCGTGCGTGGCGCGGCGGATGCCGCGGGCGGTGCCGGTGAACGGCAGGTGCACGGCCCGGCCGACGCCGCGGCCCGCAGCGCGCAGCCGCCCGGCGCGCCGGGCGTTTCCGGCCCGCCGGGTCGGCTTCGGGGGTCCCGGGGGCCCGGGGGGCCCTGGGGACGGCCGCGCGGCTGCCACGTCGCCATAGTGCCCCACGGGCCCCGTTCGTGAGCGGTCCTGAGAGCTACTTGGGGCGGCCATGTGGGCCGAGGGCGGCGGAGGGGGTAGCGTGCGTAGCGCGCCACCGGCGGAAAGTTCTCGGCCGCGCGCCTCTTCGGCATCCCGCAGAATGGATGACATGAGGTGGGCCCGAGCACGTCGGGCGTGGGCGTCGATGCGGTCCGAAGGTCCGCTCCGTCCGCAGCCCGTGTTGTCGCGCATCGGCCGGCGCACCTGTGAGACGGCGTAGGAGAGAAGCGAGACCTGTGAGTGCTGCGACGACGCGAAGCCGTGCCCGGCGTACCCCCGCCCTCGACCGCCTGTGCGCCGAGGCGGTAGATCTCGCCCGGGAGGCCGCCGACGAGGCGGCGGCGCCCGGCGTCGTCGGTGAGTACGTGGAGGCGGTGGCCGAGGGCGACCGGGTCGTCACGCACTTCTTCGAGTGCGGTGAGGCCGGGTACCGGGGCTGGCGCTGGGCGGTGACGGTGACCCGCGCGTCCCGCGCGAAGGCCGTCACGCTCGACGAGACGGTGCTGCTGCCGGGGCCGGACGCGCTGCTGGCACCCGAGTGGGTGCCGTGGAGCGAGCGGCTGCGCCCGGGAGACATGGGCCCGGGCGACCTGCTTCCGACCGAGGCGGACGACCTGCGCCTGGAACCGGGCTACACGGGCGAGGACGAGCCGCCGCCGAACTCCGCGGTGTCGGAGGAGATGACGGACCTCGCCGACGTGGAGGACGTGGAGTTCGTGCCGCGTACGCCGTCGCGGGGCGCTATCGCGGCGGTCGCGGACGAGCTGGGCATGCGCAGGGCCCGGGTCCTGTCGCGGTACGGCCTGCACGTGGCGGCGGACCGCTGGGAGGAGGCGTACGGCGCGAAGACCCCGATGGCCCAGGCGGCCCCGGCCTCCTGCGTCTCGTGCGGCTTCCTGCTGCGCCTGGGCGGCTCCCTGGGGCAGGCCTTCGGCGTGTGCGGCAACGAGTTCTCGCCGGCGGACGGGCACGTCGTGTCCCTCGACTACGGCTGCGGCGGCCACTCGGAGGCCGCGGTCATGCCGAAGCCCCCGCGCCCGGCGCCGCCGGTCCTGGACTCGATGGCGGCCGACGAGTTCCCCCTCCGCCCGCCCCGCGACAGCGGCTCGGTCCCGGAAACCCCGGACCCCACCTCGGAGGACCTGGGCCACAGCTGACGGCCCGGGGCCCCGGGGCTCACGCCGCCCCGCACTCCACGAGGGGCGGTCCTCACACCTCCCCCGGCACACCCCCGCCGGCAGCGGCCACCCGGTCGCGCCACGACACACGCCCCGCCTCTGCCGGTCCGGCGGCAGCGGTACGGCACCGGGGACAGATGGTCTCGTCCTCGACGGGCCGGAACAGGTGCTCGTCCCCGCCCCCGTCACAGGCGACGAGCTCCCTGGCCCGCGCGACGGCCGTCCACGCATCCGTCCCCGGCGGCTCGGCGGCGGCGGGCAGCTTCTCCACCAGCCGATGCCGCAGGAACCCGACGGCGCACCGCACCCCACCGGGCGGCAGCCCGGTCGTCAGCGCCCGGCACAAGTCACCCACGGAAACCCCCCGCCGCAACCACTCGGCGGCGGCATCAGCCAGCTCCCGCGCCTCGCGCACGCCGAGCAACAGGTCGCGACTGATGTACCGTAGCGAAAGCAACACCCTCTCGGCTTTGGCGACTTCGGGCACTTCGGGCGCGGGCACGCCCTGTGGTTCGGCCTCTTCCGTTTCCTGCCCAGGTACTTGGGGTGGTGGGTGGGGAAGTTCGTTCTTCTTACAGTCTTTGTCTTCAGGTCCAGAGCCACCGACGTCCCGACCGCCCGGCTGACCGACTGCCGGTTCCTGCGCACTCGGAGGCAGCCCATCCCGGACCCGGGCCGCCTCCTCACGCGAAAGGGTGACGTCTGCCAGCAACTGATCGGTGGCCCACCGCCCCCGCCCGCTCTGGTACCGCCACTGATGCAGGAACCCGCAGGCCACCAGCAGCTCCTTGGCCTTCTGGTAGGCCCGCCCCTTGATGCCGAGCTCAGCGGCGTACTCGCTGAGGCTCTTGTCGCGGCCACCCTCGGGCAGTGACTGCACGTGCATCAGGAGGACCTTGGCATCACTGTTCAGCCGCCGATGGCGGATAAGGCTGTTCGGAACCTTCGTGTAGCACCGGGTAGGCGCGATAGCATGCCGAAGCATCCCTGGTGGACTCCATTCTCCACGAGTGGTGAAGGTCCTCGGCTGGTGTTGCGAGCACCACCGGGGACCGCTCCGCTTCCACGGAGCGTGACGACACGGTCACCGTAGCGCATCGTCGGCACGCATATGCAATAACACCCTTCGCTCGCAAACCAGTTCGCACCCGTAGGCGACAACTCAACCGCTGCGAGGGCGCGCGAGGCAGTCGGACTACGACTTTCCCGTTCTGGAAAGGATCAGCCCTTGACCCTGTCGCGAACAGGGCGGAAGCATCGAATTCGACAAGGGCTGTCACGAGAGGGGAAGCCATGGCGGCACCGCTGCGGAAGCTGTCGGGAGACCCGGAGTGCAGGAATGGCACGTGTCCGACGCTGTGGGGCACGGAGGACGGCGAGGACTACGTCGTACAGGGCTACGTGATCAATGATCTTGAGCGACTGGCACAGCTGGATCTACCTGAGGGCGAGACAGCTGTCGTGGTCCCGGCTGCCGTACTGGAGGGGTACTTCCGTGCTCGGCCTTGAAGAATTCGGCCGGCTCTTCGAGACCTTCGAGCAGACGGCGTTCCGCCTGGAAACGCTGGCCGTCTACGCCGTGGAGGAGGAGCGGGAGGAGATCGCCCGCTTCCTCGCCGGTGAGGACATGGGCCCCGAGTGGGACGACAACCCGTGGGTCCGGTCGATGACTGACAAGGGCAAGCGCGTTTCGCGCGTTCACGTCCTGCGCTCCCCGCTCACCGACTACCTGCGGTACGAGCTGTCGGCCTACCCCGGGAACGTCAAGGCAGGGGAGTCCATCGGGATCATCGACCTGGCGGAGCAGGAGGTGACCGGCCTGCCGAACCACGACTTCTGGCTCTTCGACGACCGTGACGTATACCGGATGCACTACACCCCGGACGGCGAGTTCGCCGGCGCGGAGCTTCTGCCGGCCGATCGGCTCGCCGAGTATCAGAACTACCGGGACCTGGCCCTCAGTCATGCTGTCCCGTTCACGGCCTACTGGGAGCGGCGCCACTGACTTCTGACTCGATCGGGAGAGCCCTGCGGGCACTGCGGGATGCATCGGGACTGACCGGTGACGCGGTGGCCCGCAGGGCCTCCATGTCCGCAGGTAAACTCTCAAAGATCGAGAACGGCCGGACCCTGCCGACCGTGCAGGACGTCGATCTGGTCCTGTCCGCCCTCGGCGTCTCAGAAGAGGTCAAGGAAGAGTTCCTCGCCGCGGCCCGAACTGCGGTCACAGAGGCCACGGCCTGGCGGCTCATGCGCCGCATGGGCCCTTGGAAACATCAGTCCACCATCAAGGCCATTGAAGCCAACACGACCCTCCTCCGACTCTTTCAGGGACAGCTCGTACCAGGTCTTCTCCAGACTCCCGAGTACGCCACAGCGGTATTCTCCCTGCCCCCTGAGCTACCGGAGGAGACCAAGACCCGGACCGTGGCGGCGAGGATCGCGCGCCAGTCCACGCTCTACGAAGAGGGCCGGTCATTTCACTTCGTGGTCTGCGAACACGTCCTGCGGTGGTTGGTCTGCGAACCATTCGTAATGGCCGTGCAATTGGACCGGCTCGTGTCCTTGTCTCGGCTCCCGAACGTCTCCATCGGGATCATCCCCGCGACGGGCAGAATGCCGGACTTCCCCATGAACTGCTTCAGCATCCATGACGCCCGACTCGTTCTGATCGAGACCTTTCACTCCGAAATCACAACTCGGGACCCCAAGGACGTCGCGACTTACGTCGACGTCTTCGAGCGGTTTTCCGCTGTAGCCCTCTACGGGGACGCGATGCGGATTCTGACGGAGCGTATCCGAGACGGGTTCTTACGTTAACAGGAAAGGGTATGGGGTCGCTTGGATGGCGGCCCCATCATGGCTCTCCAGAAGACACGAGTTCAGGGAGAATCCATGCCAGCGCCTCCTGCCGCACAATCCGGCCCTGTGTATCTGGCCCTTCCCTCGACGCCTCCCGCGCCTGCGGAAGGGTGCGACGTCTGTGCCGCACTGGCGCGGCAGCGGTCCGAGGCTCGGGGGCTGGGGGACTTCTCGGCCGTGTCGGACTGCAACGTCGAGATCGCCGCGCACGGCAGGAGGCACTGACGATGCCGATGGAGCTGGAGCAGTGGCGGGCGTGCTGGGCGCGGGCCGAGGCGGCGGCTGAGGAACTGAGGGCCGCGTTCGCCGCGCTGGGGATGGCGCCGGCCGTGTGCCGGACGCTTCGGCCCATCGTCACTCACCAGGGGCGGGTGTACGTCGGTATAGGGCAACTACCGGAGGACGCGGCCCGGATGGTCGCGCGAGCCCTGAGCCCCGAGGGTGCCACCGTAGGGGGAGACGCCGGGCAGTCGGCTCGGACGCGCCGTGATCCGGCAGGGGGCGCTTCCCCTCGTACGGAATCCGGCATCCCGTGAGTTCTGTTCCGGCCGTCGTTTCCCCAGCCGTCCCACCCTCAGGGATTCTCGATGCACCACCACGGCTACACGTGGGTCGGCTCCGGGCTTCACCGGGTCCGGGCCGGTGTTCGGAGGGCGGGGCATCCCGAGTTCGCCACCAGTCCGGTACCTCCGTTGGAGCTCGCGCACTGGCTGCTGAAACCCGCCTCCTTCGTACGCGGCACATGGGAGGACCCGAAGGAGGCCGCGGGATGGTTCGCCGAGCAGGTGCGCCCGCACAAGGAGGCCTTCACCTTCCGTCACGACCGTGAGGTCCTGGAAGAGCGGCTGGCGGCCGTCGCCGACGTCGCGGCAGGAGGGGAGGACGTCGCGGGGGGCTGGTGGCTCGGCGGGCAGCGGTTCCTCGGGGTGTATCTCGTCGGATGTCGGCCGCACCGGTTCCGGCCCCGGTACCCCTGCCCCTCCGGCGCGGCGTGAAGAGACCTGGCCGTCATCGCCAGGGGGCGCGGGCGCCGGGCCGGGGCGGGGGCGCGGTACCTTCGGCGGCAGAAGGGTCACCACGGCAAGCAGAAGCGGAGCACATCGTGAGCGTGAGGGCGACGGCGGCGGGCGAGGGAACCGACCCGTTCGGGACCGCGCGGCTGCGGCGCGGTGTGCTCGACGCGTGGGGCGCGGGACCCGCCAGGTTCCGCGAGGACGCCAACGCCGAGGAGGAGCTGAGCCTCGGCGGCTACCGCGACCGCCTGGTCGTCGAGCTGGCGCAGAACGCCGCCGACGCCGCGGCACGCGCCGGTGTCCCGGGCCGGCTCCGGCTGACCCTGCACCCGGCGGACGCCGAAGGCCCCGCCGTGCTCGCCGCGGCGAACACGGGCGCGCCCCTGGACGCGACGGGCGTCGAGTCGCTGTCCACGCTCCGCGCGTCCGCGAAGCGGGAGGGCCACGAAGGCGCGGTCGGCCGCTTCGGCGTCGGCTTCGCCGCCGTGCTCGCGGTGAGCGACGAGCCCGCGGTCATCGGGCGGCACGGCGGTGTGCGCTGGTCGCTGGCCGAGGCCCGCGACCTGGCCGCCGATGCCGCGCGGCACAGCCCCGGCCTGGGCGACGAGCTGCGCCGCCGCGACGGCCACGTGCCGCTGCTCCGCCTCCCGCTGCCCGCCGAGGGCACCCCGCCAGCCGGGTACGAGACGGTGGTGGTCCTCCCGCTGCGCGACGCCGCCGCCGTGGACCTGGTGGAGCGCCTCCTCGCCGGTATCGGCGACGCCCTGCTGCTGACCCTCCCGGGCCTGGCCGAGGTCGTCGTGGAGACCCCGCAGGGCGCCCGCACCCTCACGCGCGCGCACGCCGACCCGTACGTCGTGATCGACGACACCGCGAAGGCCGCGCCCACCCACTGGCGCACCGTCACGCACAACGGCCCGGTCGCGCCCGCCCTGCTCAAGGACCGCCCGGTCGAGGAGCGGCTGCGCCCGCACTGGTCGGTCACCTGGGCCGTCCCGGTCGACGCGGAGGGCGCGCCGGTGTACCCGGACACGGCGCCCGTCGTCCACGCGCCGACGCCGACCGACGAGCCGCTGACCGTGCCGGCGCTGCTCATCGCGTCGTTCCCGCTGGACTCGACCCGCCGCCACCCGGCGCCCGGTCCGCTCACGGACTTCATCGTGGCGCGCGCCGCGGACGCGTACGCCGAACTGCTCGCCGCCTGGCGGCCGGTGACGACCGGCACCATCGACCTGGTGCCGGGCCCGCTCGGCAAGGGCGTGCTCGACGGGGCGATCCGGGGCGCGGTCCTGGAGCTGCTGCCACGTGTGGCGTTCCTCGCGCCCGCGGCGCCCTCCGAGGAGCTGACGGCGCTGCGCCCGTTCGAGGCGGAGGTCGTCGAGGGCGGGGGCGCGGAGACCGTACGGGTCCTGGCGGAGGTGCTGCCGACGCTGCTGCCCGCCGGTCTGGAGCGCCGCGCAGAGCTGCGCGCCCTGGGCGTGGCGCGGCTGCCGCTGGGCGACGCCATCGACCGGCTCGCGGGCGTGGAGCGGGCCCCGGAGTGGTGGCACCGCCTGTACGACTCGCTGGCGGGCGTCGACCCGGACCGGCTGACCGGCCTCCCGGTGCCGCTCGCCGACCACCGCACCACCATCGGCCCGCGCCAGGTCCTGCTGCCGCTCCCGGACACGCCCGCGGACCTGGCCCGCCTGGGCCTGAAGGTGGCGCACCCGGACGCGGCGCACCCGATCCTGGAGAAGCTCGGCGCGCTCCCGGCGACGCCCCGCGCGGTGCTCACCACGCCGCAGGTGCGGGCGGCGGTCGCGGCGTCCCTGGACGCGGACGAGGTGTGGGACGAGAACGAGAACGCCCTGGACGCCGACGAGCTGGCCGAGACGGTCCTGGCCCTGGTCCGCGACGCGGGCCTCGAACCGGGCGACGAGCCGTGGCTGGGCGCCCTCGCCCTCCCCGACGAGGACGGCGAACTCGCCCCGGCCGGTGAACTGGTCCTGCCGGGCGGCCCGTTCGCCTCCGTCATGCGCGAGGACGAACTGGCGCTGTGCGACGCCGAGCTGGCGGAGCGCTGGGGCGAACAGCCGCTGGCCGCCTGCGGCGTGCTCGCCAACTTCGCCCTCGTACGGGCCACCGACGTCGTACTCGACCCGGACGAGCTGGAGCCGCGCGACACCGACTACGCGGAGCCGGACGACGTGGGCCTGCTGGACGCGGTCGACGTGTGGTGCGAGGACATCCTGGACCGGCTCCCGGAGAGCCCCGTCCCGCCGGTGGCGACGGAGATCGTGGCGGTACGGGACCTGGACCTGGTCGACGACGACGCGTGGCCGCAGGCCCTGGCGCTCCTCTCGCAGCCCCCGCTGCGGGACGCCCTGACCCAGCCGGTACGGGTTCTGCTGCCCGACGGCACGACGGAGACCGTCCACGCGTACACCGCCTGGTGGCTGCGGGACCACCCGGTGCTGGGGGGCCGCCGACCGGTGGGGCTGCGCGCGCAGCGCGAGGGGTCGCATCTGGAGGGCCTGTACGACCCGGTGGACACGGCGGGCTTCCACGACGAGGAGGTGCTGCACGCCCTGGGCGTACGGACGTCGGCGCGGGCCCTGTGCGAGGAGCCGGGCGGCGCGTCCGAGCTGCTGGGCCGGCTCGCGGACCCGGAGCGGTCCGTGACGGCGGCGCAGCTGCACGTCCTGTACACGACGATCCTGGTGTTCGGCCCGTACGAGCTGAGTCTCCCCGACCGACTGCGTGCCGTGGTGGACGGCGAGGTGCGGGTGGTGGACGCGGACGACGCGGTGGTGGCGGACGCGCCGGACCTGATGCCGCTGGCGGCCGGGCTGCCCCTGCTGCCGGTGCCTCCGGCGCACGCGGCGGCCCTGGCGGAGCAGTTGCAGGTACGGCTGCTGAGCGAGGTGCTGCGGGAGCGGGCGGAGGTGGCGTCGGAGGGCATGGAGCGCGAGGTTCCGCGTCCGGTGCACACGCTGCTCGGCGCGGGGACGCCGGCGACGTACGTCGAGCACGAGGAGCTGCTCGTCGCGGGCGGTACGGAGCTGGACTGGCGCCTCACCCCGGACGGCACGGTGCACGCCGCCACCCTGGAGGGCGTGGCGGCGGGCCTGGCGTGGGCGGCGGGCCAGTGGCCGAGGCGCTTCGAGGTGGCGGCGCTGCTGGAGGACGAGTCGCGGACGGAGGAGCTGGAGACGGCCCGCTGGTTCGACTGAGAGTCCCACCGGGGGGATCACGCCGGGAACCGCCTCCCCACCCACCGCCACGCGAACTCCAGCAGCACAGCGGCGGTCGCCGCGATGCCCACGGCGGCCCACGGCAGGGTCGTGCCCACGAGCTTGAGGGCGAAGAAGTCCTGGAGCCAGGGCACGACCAGCACCACGAGGAACCCGGCCGCCATCGCCGCGACCAGCCCGATCCGCCACCACGTGTACGGCCGGGCGATGATCGCCAGCACCCACAGCGACACGAGGAACAGCGTGAGCGTGGCCGCGCTGGTCTCGGCGGCGAGCGCGCCGGGCCCGCTGTAGTGGCCGCCGGCGAGCAGGTACGTCGAGAAGGTGGCGGTGGCCGCGATGAGCCCGGCGGGCACGGCGTACCGCATCACGCGCCGGACGAAGTGCGGTTTGGCGCGCTCCTTGTTGGGCGCGAGCGCGAGGAAGAAGGCGGGTACGCCGATGGTGAGCGTGGACAGCAGGGTGAGGTGCCGGGGCAGGAACGGATACTCGACCTGGAACGCCACGACCAGGACGGCGAGCAGCACGGAGTACACCGTCTTGGTCAGGAACAGCGTGGCGACGCGCGTGATGTTCCCGATGACGCGCCGCCCCTCGGCGACGACGTACGGCAGGGTGGCGAAGCTGTTGTTGAGCAGCACGATCTGGGCGACGGCGCGGGTGGCCTCGGAGCCGGTGCCCATGGAGACGCCGATGTCGGCGTCCTTGAGGGCGAGGACGTCGTTGACGCCGTCGCCGGTCATGGCGACGGTGTGGCCGCGTGACTGGAGGGCGCCGACCATGTCGCGCTTCTGCTGCGGGCTGACGCGCCCGAAGACGACCCCGTCCTCAAGGGCGCGGGCCATGTCGTCCCGCTCCGCCGGGAGGCGCCGGGCGTCCACGGTGTGCTCGGCCCCGGCGAGGCCGAGCTTGGCGGCGACGGCGCCGACGGACACGGCGTTGTCACCGGAGATGACCTTGGCGTCGACGTTCTGGTCGGCGAAGTAGGCGAGGGTGTCGGCGGCGTCGGGCCGCAGCCGCTGCTCCAGGACGACGAGGGCGGAGGCCTCCGCCTTGCGGGCGATCTCGGGGTCGTCGAGCTCGCCGCCGACGCCGTCGACACCGCCGCCACCGCCGGCACCGCCGCCACCGCCGCCACCGCTGACGCGTGCGAGCAGCAGCACGCGCAGCCCCTGCTGGTTGAGCCCGTCGACGTCCGCCAGGACGGGATCGTGCTCCGGGAGCAGCACATCGGGCGCTCCGAGGAGCCAGGCGCTGGTCTGCCCGTCGCCCTCGCTGAAGGCGGCGCCGCTGTACTTGCGGGCGGAGGAGAAAGGGAGGGCCTCGGTGCAGCGCCAGTCGTCGCTGTCGGGGTAGGCGTCGATGATGGCCTGGAGGGAGGCGTTGGGCCGGGGGTCGGACTCGCCGAGTGCGCCGAGCACCTTCTTCACGTACGCCTCGTCGGCGCCGTTGAGTGAGCGCAGTTCGGTGACGTCCATGCCGCCTTCGGTGAGGGTGCCGGTCTTGTCGAGGCAGACGACGTCGACGCGCGCGAGGCCTTCGATGGCGGGCAGCTCCTGCACGAGACACTGCTTGCGCCCGAGCCGGATGACCCCGATGGCGAAGGCGACGGACGTCAGCAGCACCAGCCCCTCGGGAATCATCGGCACGATGCCGCCGACGGTCCGGGCGATGGAGTTCTTGAAGTCGGCGCCCTTGAGGAAGAGCTGGCTGATGATGAGGGCGGTGGCGGTGGGGGCCATCATCCAGGTGACGTACTTGAGGATGGTGGAGATGCCGGACCGCAGCTCGGAGTGGACGAGCGTGAAGCGGGACGCCTCTTCGGCGAGTTGGGCGGCGTAGGCCTCGCGGCCGACCTTGGTGGCGGTGAAGGCCCCGCCGCCGGCGACGACGAAGGAGCCGGACATGACGCTGTCCCCGGCGCGCTTGAGCACGGGGTCGGCCTCACCGGTGAGCAGCGACTCGTCGACTTCGAGGCTGTCGGCCTCGGCCACCACCCCGTCGACGACGACCTTGTCGCCGGGCCCGAGCTCGATGAGGTCCCCGAGGACGATCTCGGATGTGGACACTTCGACGGCGCGCCCGTCCCGCCGGACGGTGGGCTTGGCCTCCCCGATGACGGCGAGCCCGTCGAGGGTCTTCTTGGCGCGGAGCTCCTGGATGATGCCGATACCGGTGTTGGCGACGATGACGAACCCGAAGAGGCTGTCCTGGATGGGCGCGACGATCAGCATGATCACCCACAGGACGCCGATGATGGCGTTGAAGCGGGTGAAGACGTTGCCGCGCACGATGTCGACGGCGGACCGCGAGCTGCGGACGGGAACGTCGTTGACCTCCCCCCGCGCCACCCGCTCGGCGACCTCACCGGCGGTCAGCCCACCGGGCCGGTACGGAACGACCGCCTCGGCCGCCTGGGCCTCCTGGGCCGCCTCGGCCGTCTCGCCGCTCTCCGCTGCCACGCTCGTGTCGGTCCTGGCCCGCTGCGTCATGTCTCCGACGGTACGGCCGGAACCCGGCCCTCACCCCCCGAGCGCCCGCAAGATCCGACCCAGGTAGGACCCGGATACTCCCGTGGCGCTACGACTCCGCCGCTACGGCTGCCGGGCGTCCTGGGCGTGCCGGGCGCGCTTGAGGGCGGCGTCCCGCTTGCGGACGTACCAGATGCCGATGAGGCCCAGGCCGCCGCCGGCCAGGCAGGTCCAGACCCACCAGTCGAGGTCGCGGTCGGCGAACCAGCCGAGGAACGGGACCTGCACCAGGAAGAGGACGAACCACAGGATCGTGCCGCCGACGATCGTGGCGACGACCGGTCCCTCCAGGGGTTCGGGTGCCTCGTACTTGGGGGTCCATTTGGCCATGCCCCACATCGTATGCGGCCCCCGGTTCTACGCGCGGAGATAGCGATCACACGATCATATGTTCATACTGAAACGGTTTGCCGTGGACCCGGCCCAGTCGTACGAACGCACAAAGCCCAAGGGTCCCAGCGGCGAAACGCCACCCCCGCCCCCGCACCACGAGGTTCTCCATGCCGTCCACGGTCACCGCTCCCCCGGCCGCACCCGGGCAGCAGCCGGCCGACCCCGGCCGCAGCACGCTGGACCGGTTCTTCAAGATCTCGGAGCGTGGCTCCACCGTCGGCCGTGAGGTACGCGGCGGTTTCGCGACGTTCTTCGCGATGGCGTACATCATCGTGCTGAACCCGATCATCCTCGGCTCCGCCCAGGACATGTACGGGCACCAGCTCGACGGCGGCCAGCTCGTCACCGCGACGGTGCTCAGCGCCGCGTTCACCACCCTCCTCATGGGCGTGATCGGCAACGTCCCCATCGCCCTCGCCGCCGGCCTCGGCGTCAACACGGTCGTGGCCCTCCAGCTCGCGCCCCGCATGGCGTGGGCGGACGCGATGGGCATGGTGGTCATCGCCGGCTTCATCGTGATGCTCCTGGTGGCGACGGGCCTGCGCGAGCGCGTCATGAACGCCGTGCCCGTCGGCCTCCGCAAGGGCATCGCCATCGGCATCGGCCTGTTCATCATGCTGATCGGCCTGGTGGACTCCGGCTTCGTCTCCCGCATCCCGGACGCCGCGCACACCACCGTCCCGCTCCAGCTCGGCGCGGACGGGCACCTCTCCGGCTGGCCGGTGCTGATCTTCGCGATCGGCACGCTCCTCACCCTCGCGCTGATCATCCGCAAGGTCCCGGGCGCCATCCTCATCTCGATCGTCGCGATGACCGCGCTCGCCATGACCGTCAACGCGGTGGTGAAGGTCCCGTCCTGGGGCCTGACCACGCCGACCTGGCCCGGCAACCCGGTCGCCAGCCCCGACTTCGGACTGTTCATGCAGGTCAGCCCGTTCGGCGGGTTCGAGAAGGTGGGTCTGCTCACCGGCTCCCTGTTCGTCTTCACCGTGCTGCTGTCCTGCTTCTTCGACGCGATGGGCACGATCCTCGGCGTCGGCGACGAGGCCAGGCTGACGGACAAGGACGGCAACTTCCCCGGCATCAACAGGGTCCTGCTGGTCGACGGCTTCGCGGTGGCCACCGGCGGCGCCACCTCGTCCTCCGCGACGACGTGCTACGTGGAGTCCACGGCGGGCGTCGGCGAGGGCGCCCGCACCGGCCTGGCCTCGGTCGTCACGGGCGGACTCTTCGCGGTCGCGCTGTTCCTCACCCCGCTCGCCACGATGGTCCCGTCCCAGGCGGCGACGCCCGCTCTGGTCGCGGTCGGGTTCCTGATCCTGGCCGGGTCGATCAAGGACATCGACTGGAGCGACTTCACCATCGCGGTGCCGGCGTTCCTGGCGATGGTGATGATGCCCTTCACGTACTCGATCACGAACGGCATCGGCATCGGCTTCATCGCGTTCAGCGTCCTGCGCCTCGCGGCGGGCCGCGGCCGCGAGGTACCCGCCGCGATGTACGTCGTGTCGGCGGTCTTCGTCTTCTACTACGCCATGCCGTCCCTCGGCCTCACCTAGGCCTCACGCAGTCCTCGTTCCACGGCCTCACGTGAGCCCGTAGAACTTCTCCGTCTCGTCGACGGCCGCGTTGAAGCGCTCGTCGAAGTCCTCACGAATGAGCGTCCGGACCACATAGTCCTGGACGCTCATTCCACTTCTCGCCGCATGCTGCCTGACCCGGTCGAGCAGCTCTCCGTCTATCCGCAGGCTGAGCACTGTCGATCCCATGCCCGACAGAGTCGCGCCGGCCTCCGCGCCCGCGCGTCGCTTTTCGACTGATTCTCACTCCTTCGAGTGATGCATCCCTCAGATAATCCCACTGGTCTTTAGGCAGAGTAATGAGTTACTCTAAAGACTATGCCTGACCTGTCCCGTGGCACGCGGTACGGCGACGACGCCGACGCGGCCGCTGTGAACGCACTCCGTTCCGCCGTCATGCGGCTGTCCCGGCGGCTGAAGCACCAGCGCGTCGACGAGTCGCTGAGCCCGACCGAGATGTCGGTGCTCGGCACCCTCGCCCGATGCGGCTCGGCCACCCCCGGTGAGCTGGCCCGCAAGGAGCATGTGCAGCCGCCGTCGATGACCCGCATCGTCGCCCTCCTGGAGGCCAAGGGCCTGGTCCGGCTGGAGCCGCACCCGGACGACCGCCGGCAGAAGGTGGTCAGCCAGACCGAGCGGGCCGAGGCCATGCTGGAAGAGTCCCGCCGCAAGCGGAACGCCTGGCTGGCATCCCTCGCCGAGGGGCTGGACGAGGACGAGTGGGCCAAGCTGCGCGAGGCCGCTCCCGTACTGGAGAAGCTCGCGCACCTGTAGAGAGACCGAGCCGAGGAGGCGAACCCTTTTGAGGACGGGAAACGGAGCAGACTCCGCCCCCGGACATCATCCAGACCACGATCGCAACACACAGCACAAGCCGCACCGGCGGTCTAAGCGGCATAAGCAGAACGGGACCTTCTCCTCCTTGAAGGTCCGCAACTACCGGCTGTTCTTCACCGGGGCCATCGTCTCCAACACCGGCACCTGGATGGCCCGCATCACCCAGGACTGGCTGGTCCTGAGCCTCACCGGCTCCGCCGCCGCCGTCGGTATCACCACCGCCCTGCAGTTCCTCCCGATGCTGCTCTTCGGCCTGTACGGCGGCGTCATCGCCGACCGCTACCCGAAGCGGCGCCTGCTGATCGTCAGCCAGGGCGCGCTCGGCCTGTGCGGGCTGACCCTCGCGGGACTCACCCTCTCCGGGCACGTCCAGGTGTGGCACGTCTACCTGGTCGCGTTCCTGCTGGGCATGGTGACCGTCGTCGACAACCCGACCCGGCAGTCCTTCGTCTCCGAGATGGTCGGCCCCGGCCAGCTCCGCAACGCCGTCAGCCTGAACTCCGCGAACTTCCAGTCGGCCCGGCTCGTCGGCCCCGCCGTCGCCGGTCTGCTCATCGCGTCCGTCGGCAGCGGCTGGGCGTTCCTCGTCAACGGCCTGTCCTTCCTGGCCCCGCTCGCCGCCCTGCTCCTGATGCGCCCCGCCGAGCTGCACAGGGTGGAGCGCGCCCCGCGCGGCAAGGGCCAGCTCCGGGAGGGCCTGCGCTATGTGGCGGGCCGCCCGGAACTGATCTGGCCGATCGCCCTCGTCGGGTTCATCGGCACGTTCGGGTTCAACTTCCCGATCTGGCTCACGGCCTTCGCGGACGGCGTCTTCCACGTCGGTCCCGGAACGTACGGCTTCCTCAACACGCTCATGGCCGTCGGCTCCCTCGTCGGGGCGCTGCTGTCGGCGCGGCGCGGCACCTCGCGGCTGCGCATGCTGGTGGGCGCGGCCGCCGCGTTCGGCGTCCTGGAGATCGCCGCCGCGCTCTCGCCGTCCTTCTGGCTGTTCGCGCTGCTGCTGGTGCCGATCGGCATGGTGGGCCTGACCGTGAACGTCACGGCGAACTCGTCCGTGCAGCTGGCAACGGACCCGATCATGCGGGGCCGTGTGATGAGCCTGTACATGATGGTGTTCGTGGGCGGTACGCCGCTGGGCGCGCCCCTCCTGGGCTGGATCACCGACACGTACGGCGCCCGCGTGGGCTTCGCCACGGGCGGTGCCGTGTCGCTGGCCGCCGCCGCGGTGATCGGCCTGGTACTCGCCCGCGCGGTCGGTGTACGGCTCCGGGTCGAGCGGCGGCCGGAGGGCGGGCGGCCGCGCCTGCGCTTCGTACCGCGTGAGGCACCCCGCCGTACCGAACCGGCGCGGGAGCTGGCCACCGCGGCGTGACCGTAAGGCCACTGCTACGGCCGCAGAGCCGTGGCCGCGGCCGCGGCCCGATCGGGGCCTCACACACCGCGGCCGGCGTGCCAGACTCGGGAGCATGAGGCTTTTCGCTGCCGTGCTGCCGCCGCGACCGGCGGTCGAGGAACTGGCTCTCCTGGTGGACGAGTTGCGCGCCCTGCCCGGCGCGGACGAACTGCGCTGGACGGGCCGGCCCGGCTGGCACTACACGCTGGCGTTCATGGGCGAGGTGGACGACGAGCTGGTGCCCGACCTGTCCGACCGCCTCGCCCGGGCCGCGCACCGCACCGGCCGGTTCCCGCTGCGCGTCCACGGGGGCGGGCGGTTCGGTCGCCGGGCCCTGTGGGCGGGCGCGGCGGGCGGCCTGGACGACATGCGGCTGCTCGCCGAACGCGCGGACGCGGCCGCCCGGCGCGCGGGCGTCCCGATGGACGAGCACCGCCGCTACCAGGCCCACCTGACGCTGGCCCGCAGCCGCGTGGACACGGACCTGCGGCCGTTCGTCGCGGAGCTTGAGCGGTTCAAGGGCTCCCGCTGGGAGGTGGCCGAGCTCGCTCTCGTACGGAGCAACCTGCCCACGTCGGGCGTGGCGGGCGAGCGGCCCCGGTACGAGACGGTGGAGGCCTGGCCGCTCGGCCATGCCGGGTGAGGTCCGGTTACCCTCGAAGGGTGGACCCGAAGACACGGAACCGGATCATGGCCGGTGTACTCGTCATGATGTTCGCGATCATCGCGGTGGCGGCGGCGGTCGGCCAGTAGCCCGGCCGACCGCGCCGCGCTCGCGCGCGCCCCTGCTACCAGGCGAAGGCCTCGGGGGAAGGCCCCGGGCCCGGGAAGATCGCGTCGAGCTCGGCCAGCAGCTCCTCGCCCAGCTCCAGCTCGATCGCCCGCAGCGCGGAGTCGAGCTGCTCGGCCGTACGCGGCCCGACGATGGGCCCGGTGACGCCGGGGCGGGTGAGCAGCCAGGCCAGGGCGACCTCGCCGGGCTGGAGGCCGTGCTTCTCCAGCAGGTTCTCGTACGCCTGGATCTTCTCGCGCAGCTCGCTGTCGGCGAGCGCTTCCGCCGCCCGCCCGCCGCCCGACCGGGGCCCCGCCGCGCCCTCGCGCTCCTTGCGGAGGACTCCGCCGAGGAGCCCGCCGTGCAGCGGCGACCAGGGGATGACACCGAGCCCGTACTCCTGGGCGGCCGGGATGACCTCCATCTCGGCGCGCCGCTCGACGAGGTTGTAGAGGCACTGCTCGCTGACCAGCCCGACCATGCCGCGCCGCGCGGCGGCCTCGTTGGCCTGGGCGATCTTGTAGCCGGGGAAGTTGCTGGAGGCGGCGTAGACGATCTTGCCCTGCTTGATGAGGACGTCGATCGCCTGCCAGATCTCGTCGAACGGGGTGTCCCGGTCGATGTGGTGGAACTGGTAGACGTCGATGTAGTCGGTGTTCAGCCTGCGGAGGCTGGCCTCGACGGCGCGCCGGATGTTGACGGCGGACAGCTTGTCGTGGTTGGGCCAGGCCGGCCCGTCGGGGGCCATCGACCCGTACATCTTGGTGGCGAGGACCACCTTGTCCCGCCGCTCCGAGCCACGGGCGAACCAGGACCCGATGATCTCCTCGGTACGTCCCTTGTTCTCGCCCCAGCCGTAGACGTTGGCGGTGTCGAAGAAGTTGATGCCGGCGCCGAGCGCCGCGTCCATGATGGCGTGGCTGCCGGCCTCGTCCGTCTGGGGCCCGAAGTTCATCGTGCCGAGGACGAGTCGGCTGACCTTGAGTCCGGTGCGTCCGAGCTGCGTGTACTCCATGGGACGTAAGCCAACGCCTTGGAGTGCGCTCGAATCAAGAGCGAGTTCGACGGTTGGTCAGCTGGGGTCAGTCCCTGGCGAAGTCGTCGGTGGCAAGGACGAGTCCGACGGGCGTGCCGGTCAGGTCGACGGGACGGCCGAAGACCGACCGCGCCTCGTCCGTGTACTCGCCGTCCTTCGGCTGCGTGTGCACCACCCATTTGCCGGTGTACGGGTCGACGATCAGGTACACGGGCACGCCAGCGGCGGCGTACGCGTCCTTCTTGGGGCCGTAGTCGTTGAGGCCGGTACCCCTGGAGATGACCTCCGCGACGAAGACGACGTCCTTGTGGTGGAAACGGCCCTTGTCGTCGGGACCGGCGCCCTCGGCGATCAGGGTCACGTCCGTCGCGAACCCGTTGAGGCGGCCGGGGTAGTCGATCCGGACGTCCGACAGCACCCGCTTACGCGGGTACTTGGTCCGGAGCTGCTCGATGATGCCCAGGATGATGTCCCAGTGGTTTGCGCGCTGAGGCGTCATGACGATGGTGCCCCCGACGATCTCGGTCTTGAACCCTTCGGGGACGTGCATCTCCTCAAGCGCCTCGAACATCGCGTCCAAGGTCCACTCGTCGCTGCTCTCGGCCATGACGATCCTGTCGTTCTCTACGACGGTCACAGTGGCGCTCCTCCCCGCTGCCTCCTCTTCGGGCAGCCGCGCACTACAACGGTAGCCACCGCAACCCCGACACGCCCGTGGCGACAACTCGCCAGTCGCCTATTCCAGGGGAAGACGCTCGGTGTCGAGGATGACACCAGGGGGCCGAGGACGACGGGGTGACCGAAGGCGACGGTGGTCTCCTGGACGTCGGCGGTCATCGTGGCGCTCCTCCCCGCTGCCCGCGCTCTCGGGCAGCCGCGCACTACAACACCGCTCGCCGCAAGAGCGACACGCCCGTGGCGACAACTTGCCACGGGCGGGGCGGCTTCGAGCCGGCGGGCGGCTAGCGGTTGCCGATGGCGGCCAGGCCGCGCTGGAGGTCCTCGAGGTTCATGCAGGGCTGGACACTGATCTCGGCGCCCGCTTGCGCGTACAGGGGTTCGGTGATGACCGGGAGCTGTGAGGGGTCGTCCATGTCGAAGACGATCACGCAGCTCCGGCGACCCTTGTCCGGGGTGAAGTAGGCCGCCTCCGGCTTCAACTGCTCCATCATCGTCTTCAGGATCTCGGGCATCTTGCCGTTCTTGATCAGCTCGCTGGACTTCTGGGTGTCCATGGTGGCGCGCAGGATCATGCGCATCGGGGTGCTCCTTCACGTGGGGATGGGGGCGGGTTCTGCATCTGCCTGCTCCGCCACCGTCCGTCGCCCGCCCGCGGTCCGCTACCCGGCGTCGACCATCGTGGTGCATTTGCGCACAGGTGGCGCAACACCGGATGCCCTCCGCTTTCAGCGTCCGGCGGTGCGGCGGACGCTGGGGCCGATGTCGACGTACCGCCCCGAAGGCAAGGGGACGCTGCTCAAGGTGCCGCTGCTGGTCGCCGCGGCCCTCCTGCTGTGCGCCCAGGCGCTGGGCCTGCCCCCGGCGTCCCGGCCGCCGCACGCCGCCGCCGACGGGGTCGGGTCCGGGGGGCTCAGCCTGTCCGTGACGGTCAACACGAAGCCCGGACGCGCCGCCGAGCGGCGCGGTGTCCGGACCGGCCACCCGGTCGTGAAGCGCTACCGCGTGACGAACCGTTCGGGCGCCGACCTGCACGGCGTGACGGTGACGGACCCGGCCGCGCCGGGGAAGGCGCTGCGCTGCCCCGGCGGCCCGAAGTTCTGGATGCGGGGCATGACCAGCGTCGTCTGCACGTCCCGCGTCGCCGCCGCGCCCGGACGGCACACGTCGACCGTGCGGGTCAGCGGCCGTATCCCGTCGCTGGGCAAGCGCCCGAAGGCGTCGGCGGTCGCCGGCTACCAGGGCGTGGCGGGCGCGCTGACGCTCGGCGTCTCCGTACGGCGGGCGGTCAGCCCGCGGGCGGAGCTCCGGTACGTGGTGGCCAACCCCGGCAACCGGCCCGTGTACGGGGTGCGGCTCACCGACCGGGGCCTGCCCGGCGTCCGGTTCGACTGCGCGGGGCGCCCGGCACCGCCGGCCACGCTGGCGGCGGGTGCGCGGGTGGTGTGCGTGGGGCGCGTGGCGGGGCTGCGCCCGGGTGCGTACCGGAGCGCCGCCGAGGTACGGGGCAGTGACCGG
>NZ_JABWDV010000175.1 GCF_013362995.1 Streptomyces sp. TRM64462
GCTTCAGGATCCGTGCGGGCGCCGGTGCGGGAGCAGCTCGCGCAGGAGCAGTTCCCGCAGCTCGCCCTTCAGCAGCTTGCCCGCCGCGTTGCGGGGCAGCGGGCCGTCGTGGAGCAGGACGTGCGCGGGCACCTTGTACGCCGCGAGGTCCCGCCCCACGTACGCCCGCAGCTCATCGGCCGTGACGCCCGGCGCACCGCCCGGCGTCACGGCGGGCGCACCGCCCGGCCTGCCTGCCCTGTCCGCGCCACCCGCGCCTTCCGCCGCGCCCCGGAGGCGTATGACCGCGGCGACCTCCTCGCCCAGGACCGGGTGGGGCACGCCCAGCACCGCCGCGTCGGCGACCGCCGGGTGGGCGTGCAGGGCGGCCTCGACCTCGACGCTGTACACGTTCTCGCCGCCCCGCACCACCATGTCCTTGACCCGGTCCACGACCGCGACCCGCCCGTCGTCCCGCACCACCGCCAGGTCGCCGGTGCGGAACCAGCCGTCGGGCGTGAACGCCTCGGCCGTCGCCCGCTCGTCCCGCCAGTAGCCGCGCACCAGGCTCTGGCCGCGCAGCCACAGCTCGCCCACCTCCCCGTCCGGCAGGGCGCGCCCGTCGGGCCCGGCGATCCGCACCTCGGTGACGGGTGTGGGGCGGCCGACCCGGTCGGGGGCGGCGCGGTAGGCGGCGCCGTAGTGGGCGAGGACACCGCCGCAGGTCTCCGTCAGGCCGTAGCCGTTGCGGGGCTCGACGCGCTCGCCGTACGCGGCGGTGAGGCGGCGGACGATCGCGGGGGGCGCGGCGGCGCCGCCGGTGTTGAAGTTCGTCAGGGTGGCGAGGCCGTGACCTGCGGCTTCGGCGGCGTCGATGAGCTGGAGCGCGGTGGCGGGGACGCCGGCGTAGTGCGTGACGGCGTGCCGGTCGATGAGCTCCAGGGCCTTGTCGGCGTTCCACTTGCGCATCAGGACGAGCGTGCCGCCCGCCGCCATCACCCCGTACACGGAGGTGAACGCGGCGGCGTGGAAGAACGGGAACGTCGTCAGCGACACCGGCGCCCGGCCGCCGCCGCCCTGCCCGGGCACGCCGCCACGCTCAAGGGCGGCCGCGGCGGCCTGGTAGCGGGGGTTCAGGGCGGCCCCGGCCTGCGCGAGGTGGGTGGCGACGGCGCCCTTGGGGCGGCCGGTGGTGCCGGACGTGTAGAGGATCGTGGCGTCGTCCTCGGGCCGTACGTCGACGCGCGGCGGCCCGAGCCGCGGGTCGGCGTCCCGGGCCTCGTACTCCGGGAAGCACGACGCGAAGCCATCGCCGTCGCCGTCGCCGTCGCCATCGCCGTCGTCACCGTGGCCGTCGCCGTGGCCGTCGCCCTGGCCGCCCTCGGGGGCCTGCCCGTGGAAGACGAGCCCCGGTACGCCGTTGCGCCGCGCCCAGTCCCGTACGCGTGCGACACGCTCGTCGTCGACCAGCAGCACGGCCGGCGCGCAGTCGTCCAGCGCGTACGCGCACTCGGCCGCGGTCCACCAGGCGTTCAGCGGGACGGCGACGAGCCCGGCCAGCTGGGTCGCCCAGAAGGCGATCTGCCACTCCGGGTGGTTGCGCCCGGCGATCACGGCCCGGTCGCCGCGCCGCAGCCCGTACCCGCCGGGTCCCGCGTCCGTCAGCCGACGCGCGAGGTCGCAGGCGGCGGCGAGGAACTCCCGGTACGAGTACGTGGCGCCGTCCTCGCCCACGAGGAACGTCCGGTCCCCGTACGCCCACGTGGCCTCGACGAACTCGCGCAGCGTGCGCGGCCCGCTCGCGTACTCGAGCCGCCCGCCCTCTCCCCGTACGGTCGCGAAAGGCGCCCCGGGCGCGGTCAGCAGGGCCTCGGCACGCAACGCGGACGCTTCGACATACGACACGCCCGGACGCTACAGGACACTCCGGGCGGCGGCGACGACGGCGGTCACACCGACGGCACCCCGGGCCGCGCTGCGGCCGTCGTACGTCAATGTCCCGTCAAGCCCGCGCGGTGGTGCGTATGGACGCTGTCAACGGGCGGCGACTTCGCGCCGGCAGCGGATTTCCTCGTGGAGTCCGTTCGATCCAACCTCTCGTTAGGAGCTCGCGATGGCCGACGTGGCCTTCGTCGTCGCCACGGTCGCGGCGTTCGCGCTGGTGGCCCTCATCGCCCGGGGGGTGGCGAAGCTGTGAGTGCCGACAACGCCATCGGTCTCCTCGTGGCCCTCGCCCTGCTGGGTTACCTCGTGCTGGCCCTCGTCAAGCCCGAGAGGTTCTGAGCGTCACCGATGAGCCCCGTCCTTGCCGATGTGCTCCAGGTGACCGCGCTGGTCGCCGCCCTCGCCCTGGTGCACCGCCCGCTCGGCGACCACATGGCCGCCGTCTTCACCTCCCGCCGCCATCTGCGCGTCGAGCGCCGGATCTACCGCTGTGTGGGCGCCGACCCGGACACCGAGATGCGCTGGCCCGCCTATCTGCGCGCGGTCCTCGCGTTCTCCGCCGTGTCCGTGCTGTTCCTGTACGGGCTGATGCGCGTCCAGGACCGGCTGCCGCTGTCCCTGGGCTTCGCACCGATCAGCCCGGACCAGGCGTTCAACACCGCCATCTCCTTCACCTCCAACACCAACTGGCAGTCGTACGCCGGCGAGTCGGCGATGAGCCACGTCACGCAGACCGCCGGTCTCGCCGTTCAGAACTTCGTCTCCGCCGCCGTGGGCATCGCCGTCGCCGTGGCCCTGATGCGCGGCTTCGTCCGGTCCCACACCGGGGAACTGGGCAACTTCTGGGCCGACCTGGTCCGCGGCGTCGTACGGATCCTGGTCCCCGTCTCGGTCGTCGCGGCACTGCTCCTGGTCGCCGCGGGCGCGATCCAGAACTTCGGCGGCATCCAGGAGATCACCACCGTCACCGGCCAGACCCAGCACCTCTCCCCGGGCGCCGTCGCGTCGCAGGAGGCCATCAAGAACCTCGGCACCAACGGCGGCGGCTACTTCAACGCCAACTCCTCCCATCCGTTCGAGAACCCCAACGGCTTCTCGAATCTCCTGGAGATCTTCCTGCTGCTCGTCATCCCGTTCTCGCTGCCCCGCACCTTCGGGAAGCTGGTCGGCAGCGTCCGTCAGGGGTACGCGATCGTCGCCGCGATGGGCGTCATCTGGTGCACCGGCGTCGTGCTGGTGACCTGGCTGGAGTACGCCCACCCGGGCACCGCAGCCCAGTTGGCGGGCGGCGCGATGGAGGGCAAGGAGCAGCGGTTCGGCGAGGGCGCCTCGTCGCTGTTCGCCGTCTCCACGACCATGACGTCGACAGGTTCCGTCAACTCCTTCCACGACTCGTTCGGCGGTCTGTCGGGCGGGGTGCTGCTGCTCGGCATGATGCTCGGTGAGATCGCGCCCGGCGGGGTGGGATCCGGCCTGTACGGCATGCTGGTCATGGCGGTCGTCGCCGTGTTCATCGCCGGCCTCATGGTGGGGCGGACACCCGAGTACCTGGGCAAGAAGATCGGCACCCGCGAGATCAAGCTGGCCGCCTGCTACATCCTCGTGACCCCCGCTCTCGTCCTCGCCGGCACCGCCGTGGCCATGGCGCTGCCGTACGGCCGGGAGGCCATGACGAACGTCGGCCCGCACGGCTTCTCGGAGGTCCTGTACGCGTATACGTCGGCGTCCAACAACAACGGTTCGGCGTTCGCCGGTTTCGGCGCCGACACCCCGTACTTCAACACCACGCTCGGTCTGTGCATGCTGCTCGGCCGGTTCGTGCCCATGGTGTTCGTGCTCGCGCTGGCCGGGTCGCTGGCCCGGCAGACGCCGACGCCCGCCACCGTCGGCACGCTGCGCACCGAGAAGCCGCTGTTCACCGGTCTGCTCGTGGGCGCCGTCCTCATCATCACGGGCCTGACGTTCTTCCCGGCGCTCGCGCTGGGCCCGCTCGCGGAGGGGCTGGCGGCATGACCATCGACATCCGGAACCACGAGAACTCCCCGTCCCCCGCCGCCCCCGCGGCCGCACCGCCCGTCGACACGCCCGGCGACACGCCCGCCGACGGCAGGCCGGCCGACGGCAGGCCGGCCACCGTTCGTCGCCCGGCCGGGCGGGGCCGGGTCGGAGCGGGTCTGTTCGACCCGGCGCAGTTGCTGCGGTCGCTCCCGGACGCGCTGCGCAAGCTCGACCCTCGGGTGATGATCAAGTCCCCGGTGATGTTCGTCGTCCTCGTCGGCTCGGCCGTCACGACCGTGCTGGCGTCGCAGAACCCGGCGGACTGGTTCGGCTGGGCCATCACGGCCTGGCTGTGGCTGACGACGGTCTTCGCCAATCTCGCGGAGGCCGTCGCGGAGGGCCGGGGCAAGGCCCAGGCCGACACGCTCCGCAAGGCGAAGACGGACACCGTGGCCCGCCGCCTCACCGACTCGGGAGAGGAGCAGGTGCCGGGTACCGAGCTCCGTATCGGTGACCTGGTCGTCTGCGAGGCGGGCGACATCATCCCGGGCGACGGTGACGTCGTCGAGGGCGTGGCGTCCGTGGACGAGTCGGCCATCACCGGCGAGTCGGCGCCCGTCATCCGCGAGTCGGGTGGGGACCGGTCCGCCGTGACGGGCGGCACCAAGGTGCTGTCGGACCGGATCGTGGTCCGTATCACCGCCGCGCCCGGCGAGACGTTCATCGACCGCATGATCGGCCTGGTCGAGGGCGCCGCCCGGCAGAAGCCCCCCAACGAGATCGCGCTCAACATCCTGCTGGCGTCGCTCACCATCGTCTTCCTCCTCGCCGTCGTCACGTTGAAGCCGTTCGCGGTCTACGCGGGGGCCGACGGCCAGACCTCCCTGATCGTCCTGACCGCGCTGCTGGTGTGCCTCATCCCGACGACGATCGGCGCGCTGCTGTCCGCCATCGGTATCGCCGGCATGGACCGGCTCGTCCAGCGCAATGTCCTGGCCGTGTCCGGCCGGGCCGTCGAGGCGGCGGGTGACGTGTCGACGCTGCTCCTGGACAAGACGGGCACCATCACCTACGGCAACCGGCGGGCCGCGGCGTTCGTGCCCGTCGAAGGCGTGACAGCCGCCGAGGTGGCGGACGCCGCGCAGCTGTCGTCGCTCGCGGACGAGACGCCCGAGGGCCGCTCGGTCGTGGTCCTCGCCAAGGAGCGCTATGGGCTGCACCGGCGTCACCAGGGTGAACTCGCCCACGCGGGATGGGTGCCGTTCACCGCCCAGACCCGGATGTCCGGCGTGGACGTGGACGGGCGGATGATCCGCAAGGGCGCCTCGGCCTCCGTGACGGCCTGGGTGCGGGAGCGGGGCGGCACCGTCGCGGACGACGCCGACGCGCTGGCCGGCCGGATCTCCGAGGCCGGCGGTACGCCGCTGCTGGTGGCCGTCGAGGACGGTGACGGCGCCCGTGTCCTGGGCGTGATCCATCTCAAGGACGTCGTCAAGGACGGGATGCGGGAGCGGTTCGACGAGCTGCGCCGTATGGGCATCAGGACCGTGATGATCACGGGCGACAACCCGCTGACGGCAAGGGCCATTGCGGAGGAGGCGGGCGTCGACGACTTCCTCGCGGAGGCGACACCCGAGGACAAGCTGGCCCTCATCAGGCGGGAGCAGGCGGGCGGCAAGCTCGTCGCGATGACCGGTGACGGCACGAACGACGCCCCGGCCCTCGCCCAGGCGGACGTGGGCGTCGCCATGAACACCGGTACGTCGGCCGCCAAGGAGGCCGGGAACATGGTGGACCTGGACTCCGACCCGACGAAGCTCATCGAGATCGTCGGGATCGGCAAGCAGCTCCTCATCACCCGGGGCGCGCTGACGACGTTCTCCCTCGCCAACGACGTCGCGAAGTACTTCGCGATCATCCCCGCGATGTTCGCGGCCGCCTACCCGGGCCTGGACAAGCTCAACATCATGGGCCTGGCGTCGCCCGAGTCCGCGATCCTCTCCGCCGTCGTCTTCAACGCGCTGGTCATCGTCGCGCTCGTACCGCTCGCCCTGAAGGGCGTCCGCTACCGGCCGGCCGGCGCCGACCGGATGCTCCGCCGCAACCTCGCCGTCTACGGCCTGGGCGGTCTGATCACCCCTTTCGTCGGCATCAAGCTCATCGACCTGCTCCTCTCCCTCATCCCCGGAATCGGCTAGGGGCCGCCACACCATGAACACCTCCGTGAGAAACACCGGCCGGCTGCTGGGCGCCGCGCTGCGCATGCTGCTGGCCATGACCGTGGTGACCGGCGTCGGCTATCCGCTCGCCGTCACCGCCGTGGCCCAGGCCGCCCTCCCCGGCCGGGCGAACGGCTCGCTGGTCGAGGCCGACGGCCGGGTCGTCGGCTCCGAACTGATCGGCCAGACCTGGAACGTGAAGGGCACCGGCAGGCCCGACCCCAGGTGGTTCCAGCCGCGCCCGTCCAACAGCGGGTACGACCCGCTGGCGACGGGCTCCAGCCAGCTCGGCGCCTCGGACCCGACGCTGACGCGGACGGTCGCGGCCGCCAAGAAGGCGGTCGCCGCCTTCAACGGCGTACCGGAGTCGGCCGTGCCCAAGGACGCCGTCACGGGCTCGGCCTCCGCCGTCGACCCGCACATCTCCCCCGCGTACGCGCACATCCAGGTACGGCGGGTGGCCGAGCGGAACGGGCTGACGACAGCTCAGGTCGAGGCGCTGGTGGAGCGGCACACCGAGGGCCGCACCGCCGGGTTCCTCGGCGCACCGCACGTCAACGTCCTGAGGCTGAACCTCGCCCTGCGGGACCTGGCCACGCGCTGACGGCGCGCCGCCACCGTTGCGGCGCGTCCCGCCGAGGCCCCTTCAGCCCTGCGACGCCCGCCGACCCACCGATCCTCCGGTCCTCCGGCCCACCGGCCCTCCGACCCACCGATCCTCCGGCCCACCGATCCACCGATCCACCGATCCACCGGCCCAGCGATCCTCCGGCCCACCGCTTCTCCGAGGCCCGTCAGCCCTTCGCCCAGGCGATGTAGCCGTCGGGCCGGACGAGGAGGGCGGTGCGCCGGGCGGGGTCGGTCCAGGTGGCGCGTATGACGTCGCCCGCGGAGGCCGGGGCCAACGGCGCGCCCCCGTACGGTACGTCGACGTCCAGGGCGCCAGCCGGGGTGACGAGGACGAACCTCCCCCGGCGCAGGAGCTCGTAGAGCCGGCCCTCGGCGAGGGACAGGTCGGGCGCCCGGCGGCCGGTGAGCGGGTGCGCTCCGCGTCCCGCAGGGTAGGCGATGCCGATGCCGCTGATCTGGCCTATCGCCTTGGTCGAGGCAGGGGGCACGACCTTCAGGAGCCTGGCCGCAAGTCCACGGACGGCGCGCTGGACCGGCGTGTGCGCCATGGCGAGCCGCACGATCGCTCCACTGCTGCGCAGCACGGCCCTGCCGACCGGATGCCGTTCGGCCTGGTAGCTGTCGAGCAGCGCCTCGGCGTCGGCGGTGCGCCCGCAGACCGCCGCGGCGAGCTTCCAGGAGAGGTTCGCGGCGTCCTGGAGGCCGGTGTTCATGCCCTGGCCGCCGGCCGGTGAGTGGACGTGGGCCGCGTCGCCCGCGAGGAGCACGCGCCCCACGCGATAGGCGGGGACCTGCCGTTCGTCGCTGTGGAACCGGGAGATCCACCGGGCGTCGTGCATACCGTAGTCGGTGCCGAACGCCTGGCGGGCGATACCGCGCACCTCGTCGAGGTCGACGGGCTCGTCGTCCGGTACCTGTCGCTCGCGGTTCCAGCCCATCACCCGGTACCAGCCGTCGCCGAACGGGGCGATGAAGGCGAACGCGTTCCCCGTCCCGTTCGCGGTGAGCAGGTCCGGCGGCTCCCCCGCGAGCCGTACGTCGGCCAGGACGATCGAGCGGATCACCGCACGCCCCGGGAACGGCAGCTCCAGCAGCCGCCGCACCGTGCTGCGTACGCCGTCCGCGCCGACGACGTACCGCGCCCGCAGCTCCTCGTCCGCGCCGCCGGACGGCCCGGCGAGCTCCACGGTGACGGCACCGGCGTCCTGCCGGAGGGCGCGCAGCTCCGTCCCGTACCGTATGTCGGCCCCGGCCTCACGGGCGCGGCGTTCCAGCAGGCGCTCGACCTCGTACTGCGGCGTGATGAGCAGGAACGGGAAGCGCGAGCGCAGCGCCGACAGGTCGAGCGAGAACTGGCGGAACAGCCGCACCCCCGTCAGCCGCGTGCCGGTCTTCACCAGTTCGTCGGCGAGGCCCCGCGCGTCGAGCAGTTCGAGCGTACGGGCGTGCACGCCGAAGGCGCGGGTGAGGTTGCTCGTACCGCTCGGCCGCCGCTCGACGAGGGCGACCCGCAGCCCGGCGGCGGCGAGGTCACCGGCGAGCAGTAGCCCGGTGGGTCCCGCGCCCACGACGACGACATCGACATCGACATCGACGTCGAAGCGCGACGTAGAGGTATCCGTGTGCGGCGTGCCGTTCATGCCTGCCTCCCCTGCTAGCACCAGAACAGTCAACACACGTAGGCCAACAGCCGTTGGTCAACGCTTGTTGGCAAGTCTGCACCCACCCGCCCTCGCCCGTCAACACCTGTTGGCCTACATTTGTTGGCATGATGACGGAAGCCACCCCGCGCCGCTCGGACGCCACCCGCGCCGCGATCCTCGAAGCCGCCCGCGAACGCTTCGCCGCCGACGGCTACGAGCGCGCCACCATCCGCGCCATCGCCCGCGACGCGGGCATCGACCCCTCGATGGTGATGCGCTACTACGGCAACAAGGAGCGGCTCTTCGCCGCCGCCTCCGAAATCGACCTGCGGCTCCCGCAGTTGGGCGCGCTGCCCACGAAGCACATCGGCGCGGTACTGGTCGGCCACTTCCTCGACCGCTGGGAGACCGACGACGTCCTGACCGCCCTCCTCCGCGTCGGCGTCACCAACCCGGCGGGCGCCGAACGGATGCAGGCCATCTTCGCGACCCAGCTCGGCCCGATCGTCGCCGGCGTCTGCCCCGACCCGGCCGAGGCCCCGAAGCGCGCCGCGCTCGCCTCGTCGCAGATCCTCGGCATGGCCCTGGCCCGCTACGTCGTGAAACTCCCGCCCGCCACAGAACTGACCCGCGACGAGGTCATCGCCTGGCTGGCCCCCACCATCCAGCGCTACCTCACAGCCACCCGCCCCTGACCGGGAACCCCCCTCCGCCCGCCCGGCTACAGCAGCTTCGGCAGCGATACGTTGTTGATCAGCGGCCCTTCGACGGAAACCCCCTCCGGCAGCACAGGCACCGGCTGCGCGACCAACGCGACAGCCAGCGCGAGCCCGACCAGCAGCGCGGCAACGACTCGACAACTCAACGGAACCACGCCCTCTCCTCCTCGACTCCAGGTCGCGGCCATAGCTGCCCGCGCCGGCACCCCGAAATGCACCCCATCCCTCGTGTGAGGGTCACACCGCCCCACGCCCCGCCCCTCACCCCCACCGCCGCATCCACATCCGCTACCCTGTCGAAGACCGCCTTCCAAGGCGTCCCGCCTCCGTAGCTCAGGGGATAGAGCACCGCTCTCCTAAAGCGGGTGTCGCAGGTTCGAATCCTGCCGGGGGCACCACGCGCTGCCGCTCTGACTGGGGTCTCCCCCAGGAGGGTTCTACTCGGCCTCGGGCGACTCGTCCGGGGCCGTTCGCGTGTCGGCCGTTCTGTTCCGTGGAGACGAGACGTGGGCGGTGTCCGCCGGGGCGCTCCCCGTTCCCTGCTGCCTCTCGGCTGCTGGGCGCGGTGTCGCCGATGAGTCGCCTGGCAACGGTGACCAGGTTGGCGGCTGGGTGTCTCGGCCCGGCGTGGGGTGTGCGCCCGTGCGCTTCCGGTGGGGGATGCGCACGTCGGTCCGCACCGGTGCCTTCGGGGATTCACGGATCAGCAGGGCCTGGACAGCATTATGTCTGCACCCGCGAGGTGAGAGTTCTACGGAACGGGCGGGCAGTTTCCTTGCAGCAGCGAGCAGAGCGGAATTATTCGACGCGCACCGGCCGCCGCAACGTGCTACTGTCGATCCCAGTTGCAGTTATGGTTCCCGAATTCCAAGTCCTTCTCAGTCGGTTTTTGGCCACTGGAAGTGCTTTTTGGCGCCGGTTCCCTCCGGACGGGCTGATCATCGCGGCGACACGGCATCCGTACAGTGCGGATGCCGCCTCACTGCCCCGAAGGAGATTGACATGGCTACTGGCACCGTGAAGTGGTTCAACGCTGAAAAGGGATTCGGCTTCATCGAGCAGGACGGTGGCGGCGCTGACGTGTTCGCCCACTACTCGAACATCGCCGCCCAGGGCTTCCGCGAGCTGCTCGAAGGCCAGAAGGTGAGCTTCGACATCGCGCAGGGACAGAAGGGCCCGACGGCCGAGAACATCGTCCCCGCCTGACGCCTGCACGCACACTTTGTAGCTGGGGCCCGCATCCTTCGGGGTGCGGGCCCCCGCTGCATGCACTTCCCGCAGCGGTTTTCACCTGCGGGACGACTGCGAGGAATCCGCACCGACCACGCGCGCGGAATCCCTTTCGAGGAGGTCATCGCATCCCCTCTCGACTGCACCGCAGCACACGATTTTCTTTCGCGTTCCATTCGGCCTGTTCTTGCAATTCTCCATGCCGCTCCAAGCTGCGGGAATTCCTTGATACGTGCCGCATCGAGGAAGGTTCCGCATGAACCGCACACGCACGAACGACCGCTTCGCCCGCACCCGGAACGGCAACGCCTCCCACGGGAAGCAGGGAAACCGGTTCGGCTCATCGGCCCCGAGCCGCTCTGGCGGGCCGACCCGTTCCCAGGGTCACGGCCGCCGCTCCACCGCGTTCCAGGGTGAGTTCGCCCTCCCGGAGACGATCACCCCGGCGCTGCCCGCCGCGGCGCGCTTCGCCGATCTCGACATGCCCGCGGAGCTGCTGGCCGCGCTCGGCTCGCAGGGCGTGACCGTACCGTTCCCGATCCAGGCCGCGACGCTGCCGAACTCCCTGGCCGGCCGTGACGTCCTCGGCCGTGGGCGCACCGGTTCCGGCAAGACCCTCGCCTTCGGGCTGGCCCTGCTGGCCCGTACGGCTGGACAGCGCGCCGAGGCCCGGCAGCCGCTCGGGCTGATCCTCGTACCGACACGTGAGCTGGCGCAGCAGGTCACCGACGCGCTCACGCCGTACGCCCGCTCGGTGAAGCTGCGCCTGGCCACGGTCGTGGGAGGGATGCCGATCGGCAGGCAGGCCGGCGCGCTGCGCGGCGGCGTGGAGGTCGTCGTCGCCACCCCCGGACGCCTCAAGGACCTCATCGGACGCGGCGACTGCAAGCTGGACCAGGTCGCCGTCACCGTCCTGGACGAAGCGGACCAGATGGCCGACATGGGCTTCATGCCGCAGGTCACCGCCCTGCTCGACCAGGTCCGCCCGGAGGGCCAGCGGATGCTGTTCTCCGCCACTCTCGACCGCAACGTCGATCTGCTCGTACGCCGCTACCTGAGCGACCCCGTCGTGCACTCCGTCGATCCGTCGGCCGGCGCGGTCACGACGATGGAGCACCATGTGCTCCACGTCCACGGCGCCGACAAGCACGCGGCGACCACCGAGATCGCCGCACGCGACGGCCGCGTGATCATGTTCCTGGACACCAAGCACGCCGTCGACCGCCTCACCGAGCACCTCCTGAACAGCGGGGTGCGGGCCGCCGCCCTGCACGGGGGCAAGTCGCAGCCGCAGCGCACCCGTACGCTGACACAGTTCAAGCACGGGCACGTCAGCGTGCTGGTGGCGACCAATGTCGCCGCGCGCGGCATCCACGTCGACAGCCTCGACCTCGTCGTCAACGTCGATCCTCCGACCGACCACAAGGACTATCTCCACCGCGGCGGCCGCACGGCCCGCGCCGGTGAGTCCGGCAGCGTCGTCACCCTGGTCACGCCGAACCAGCGTCGCGCCATGACCCGTCTCATGGCGACGGCCGGCATCGTCCCGCAGACCACCCAGGTCCGCGCCGGTGCGGAGGCCCTGCAGCGCATCACCGGCGCCCAGGCCCCCTCCGGCATCCCGGTCGTCATCACCGCACCGGTGGTCGAGCGCCCCAAGCGCGGCGCGACCTCACGCGGCCGACGCCGCCGCCCCGCTTCGGCGACCCGGCGCGTGCCCGCGCAGCGGTGCGCCTCCGACTCGGCAGCCTAGGACCGTCCTGATCAGGAAACCGACCCATCTCCGCAGGAGGCACCTTTTGACGCTGGCCCAGCCGGTCCAGACGCATCGCCGCTCAACGAGCGGCAACGCCGTGCACGGAGCGGTTGCCGGTGCCATGGACGCGTCCGGACCTCGGGTCTGGGACGACATGACCGTCGAGGTGGCGCTGTCCGTGATGGCCGCCGCCCGCACGGGTCACCTCGTCGTCTGCGACGAGGACGGCCGGCGCACCGACCTGGTCACGCGGGCCCGGCTCACCGCTGTGCGGGACAGTTCCGGATACACGGACCGGATCCGCCTGCGCGACATCGCCGGCGGCGGTGGGCCCTGAGCCTCGCCGCTGACCACGGTGGTGGCCGAAGCCGAGCAGGCGAGGCGACACCGGCGGCTCAGGCCCGTGCCCGTGGTCGGCGAGCACGGCACGCCCTGGGCGGCCTCCACCGGGTCCTCGCCCTCGCCCTCGTCTACGCTCTCGCCCTCGCCTTCCTTCTCCCTCTGCCCCTGAATCACGTCACCGCGGTCGGCCGATCCCCTTCTCCCTGTGAGGCATCATGCGTTGCATCATCGCCCGCTTCCCGTTCGAGCTGAGCAAGGGAGGCGTCCTGGAATCGATGAAGGGCGTCAAGCCCGAGCCGGTCACCGGTGACTCCGTGATCATCGGGCGCCGCCACTACCCCGCCAAGCAGGTCGGCCAGGTCATCACCCACCAGGACCGCCGTGATTTCAGCGGCGGCGAAGTCCTCCGGGCCATGGCCCGCCTCGGCTTCACCTGCCGCACCGCCCCCGAGGCGGCAGCCGAGAGGATCGCCGACCCGCTTCAGCGGGCTTCGGCGATGCTCGGCACCCCGGTGGCCAACTGACCGACGGGGCAGGCCCGGGTCGGCGCGGGGGGCCGGCGCGGGGGCGGCGCGGGTCCGCCACCAGGACAGCAGTGCGCCGCATCAGGCCGGGACGAGGGCGCCCACAGCACTGGGCGCTCCCGCAGAGGTGGGGCTGGCGTCCGCTGTGAAGGTGCAGGTCAGGCGTCCGCCTTGTGGCCGGATCCGAGATCACCGCGTCGCAGTTGGTCGTTGATGCGCCTGGCCTCTTCTAGCTGGTCTTCCAGGATGATGATGCGGCAGGCCGCCTCGATGGCGGTGCCCTGGTCGACCATCTCCCGGGCGCGGGCGGCGATACGCAACTGATAGCGGGAGTAGCGGCGGTGGCCGCCCTCGGAGCGCAGGGGTGTGATCAGCCGGGCTTCACCGAGAGCCCGCAGGAAGGCGGGCGTGGTACCGAGCATCGCTGCTGCTCGGCCCATGGTGTAAGCGGGGTAGTCGTCGTCGTCGATTCGGTCGAACGGTGTGTCTGCGGTCATCTGCACCTCTGATCGGGGAACGCGTCGAGGGGCCTTGGTGCCGTACGGCACCAAGGCCCCGAAGGATGTGTAACACCACCGGCCGACTTTACTGTGGTGCCGGCCTTCTGTTTCCGCACCGGGCCCCGACGAGGGGCGGAGAGTGCGGGGATCGCGGCTGCGTGACCGTGGGACCACCTTCCGTTCCGGGGCCTGCGGTACCCGGCGACCGTTCTCGCCGGGCGATCCTGATGGTGTCCGCCTCCCTCTCTCTTCCTTCTGATGAACCTCTTGATACTGCTGGATACTGCTTGGTACTGCGGATCCTGCGTACTGCTGGCAGCCCTTACGAGGCCACCGAGCCCGGGGGTCAGCGACGGAGCCTCAAAACCTGCTCCGGCCCCACCACTCCACCCTCCGTGCCACAACTCTGTTCCGCATGCGGGCAGTTCGTGTCTGCCGCGCCTCACTGACTTCCTGGCTACGACAAACACGTTAACCCCGTCACGGCTGCATGTCTACAGCAGCCACGACAGTTTTTGACCTGTGCGAGTGAAGGGTTCTACACCTGTGCCCGTCAGCGCGCGAGCAGCGTGGTGCTCAGGACGAGTACGTGGCGCGCAGGGCGCTCGGGGTGACGCCCAGGTGGCGGCGCATCGTACGGGTGAGGTGGCTCTGGTCGGCGAAGCCGCAGGCGTCCGCGATGTGGGCGATCGGGGCGTCCGACGCGAGCAGCGCCTCGCGGGCCCGGTCCAGGCGTCGGCGCATGACGTACTGGTGCGGGGACTGGCCGGTCGACGCGCGGAAGACGCGCGTGAAGTGGGACGCGCTGACGCCCGCGACGCGGGCCAGGTCGTCCAGCGTGATGCGGCCGGCCAGGTTCGCCTGGATGTAGTCGACCACGTGCGCCATCCGCCGCGGCGGCAGGCCCGGGGACGCCGATCCGCCGGTCCTGTCCCTCAGCCCGTCGCGCCGCGCCGCCGACACCTTGATCACGTGCGCCGCGACCGCCTGCAGCAGCGACTGCGCGTACAGGGCGTCGGCCGGGCCCTTCTGCTCGTACTCGAGGACGAGCCGCTCCACCAGCGTCGCCAGGAACGGGTCGCTGAGGTGGAAGCTCGGGGTGATCTCCAGCGTGCCCCGGAAGCCGCCCTCGTCGGCGAGCTTCTCCAGCCACGCCGGTTCGAGCGCGACCAGCATCAGCTCCACGTCCTCGTCCCAGCGCGGCCGCGACGCCCAGCCCGCCGGGTTGATCAGCGCCTGGCCGCGGTGGAAACGCTCCCGGCGCGCGAAACCGTCGGCGGACCAGCTCAGCGTGCTGGACGCGCCCGAGTGGACCACCAGTACGTGCGCCCCCGGGCCCACCGGCGGCTGTGCCACGGGGTGCTTGCCGGCCGCGAGCTCCACGTCACGCTCGACGACGGCGTGCCCGAGGCCGGTTCCGCTGCCCGACAGATGCACGAGATGCGGCTTGATCATGGAGCTGGACACCTGCCCATTCTCTCCGGACGGCTCGTTGATCGCATCGGTCGCCGTCGGCGGCGGGAAGGCGGCCCGCCGCTCCGTGGCCCGCGCGCCCCACGGTCCGTGGTCCGTTTGTTCCATGGTCGGCGGATCGTTCAAGAACCGCCGACCCCCGCCGCGCGACGGTGGTCCCGCACGTTGTGCCGACATCACCGGAAGGAACCACCATGAGCCCGAAGCACTCGCTGTCCGGCAAGACCGTCCTGGTCGGTGCGGGAGCGAAGAACCTCGGCGGCCTCATCAGCACCACCGTCGCCGCGTACGGCGCGAACGTCGTCGTCCACTACCACTCCGACGCCACCGCCCCGGACGCGGCGGCCACCGCCGACGCCGTGGAGGCGGCGGGCGGCAAGGCGCTGACCGTACAGGGCGACCTGACGCGCGTGAGCGACGTCGAACGGCTCTTCGCCACCGCGAAGGACCACTTCGGCGGCCTCGACGTCGCCGTCAACACCGCGGGCATGGTGCTGCGCAAGCCCATCGTGGAGACGACGGAGGAGGAGTACGACCGGATGTTCGCGGTCAACTCCAAGGCGGCCTACTTCTTCATCCGCGAAGCGGGCCGGCACCTCAACGACCACGGCAAGGTCATCACCATCCTCACCTCGCTCCTCGCGGCGTTCACCGACGGATACTCCACCTACGCGGGCGCCAAGGCCCCCGTCGAGCACTTCGCCCGGGCCGCCGCCAAGGAGTTCGCGGGGCGCGGCATCTCCGTCAACAACATCGCCCCCGGCCCCATGGACACCCCGTTCTTCTACGGCCAGGAGACCCCGGAGCGCGTCGCGTTCCACAAGTCCCAGGCCATGGGCGACGACCTCACCAAGATCGAGGACATCGTGCCGCTCGTGACCTTCCTGGCCACCGACGGCTGGTGGGTCACCGGCCAGACCCTCTTCGCCAACGGCGGCTACACCACCCGCTGACCCCCGGCCTCCGCCACCGGCCCGGCGGTGGCCGCACCGGTCACCGCCGGGTGGTGTGCGGCAGCGAGTGGTACGAGACCTGCGCGTCGCGCTCGGTGTCGACCAGCGTCACCATCAGCGGCGTACTCCCCGCCGGCCCCTGCTCCAGCGCCCGCAGCCGGTACCGGACCGTGCGCACCGCGTCCCGCGCGAGCGACGAACCGCCCGTGTACATGTGCGGCGGCATGTAGTCGTTGGCGATCCGCAGCTTCTCGTCCCGCCAGCTCCCGGACGCCGCGTCCCAGCGCTGCAGCACGAACCCGTCCTGAGCGACCTGCTGACCCGCGGACGACTCGTCCACGAGCATCTCCATCTGGAAGCCCAGCCGCAGCTTCCCGTACTCCCGCGTGTTGCCGTTGCGCAGCGTGACCGTGAACTCCTGCGCCGCTCCGCCGCGCACCAGGCTCAACCGGCCCCCTGCCGTGGTGACGGCCATGGACAGCCGGGTGGGGACGGGCGGCTTCGTCGCCTCGGTACGGGTGGGTGTCGGGCGCGACTCAGGCGTACGCGTGCTCCGCTCGGGGCCCGGCGTCGGCGACGACTGCGACGACGCCGGCGGCGCACCAGCAGAGGCGGAGGCGGAGGCGGAAGCCGACGCGGAGGCAGACGCCGACGCGGACGCCGACGCGCTTGCGCTCGCGATCGGAGAAGGGCTCGCCGTGACCGACGCCGACGCCGACGGCACCACCCCCGGAGGGCTCTGCGCGGCGTCCGCGCCGTCGCAGCCGACGGCCGCCGTGCTCAGCAGGGCCGCAGCAGCGCTGCCGGCCACGAGTCCGCGTGCGATGCGCATGCTGGGTCCCCCGGTGTTCGTGTGACGCGGTCGCAGAGGACGCTACGCACCGCAGGTCACGCTCGGGGCAGGCCCCGATAACGCTTCAGCACGCCGTCCCGCGCGCGAACAGCGAGTACGGCGAGCCCAGGTGGTACACGCCCGCCTTGGGCGCGGTGAGTTCCGTCCAGGTGTCGCCGGTCCCCGGCTGCGGGGCCTCGCGGAGGCAGCCGGTGGCGGGGGTCGCGGCGAGTCGGCGGCCCTCGGCGTCGACCAGGGACAGCCACGGGGAGTACGGGACCCGGATCAGTATGCGGCCCGGTTCCGTGACGCGGAGGGTGAGGCCGCCCGGGCTCGTGCGGGACACGGTGGCGTCGGGGGCCGCCAGGGGCGTCGGGTCCTGGACGGCGTACAGGCGCCAGTGGGCGTCGGACCACACCGGCTCCAGGTACGGCAGTCCCGCAGCGACCAGGGCGGTCTCCTCGCGGGCGCCCGTGTCGGGCGTGCCGCCCGTCGGCAGGACGACGTACCGCACCGCCCAGCGGTGCAGCCAGGCGCGGTAGTTCGCGGCGTTCAGGGAGCCGTCGTAGAACAGCGGGTTCCGTTCCAGGTCGGCCTGCCGGTTCCAGCCGCGCGCGAGGCTGACGTACGGGGCGAGGGCCGACGCCTCCCGGTGGCTGCGCGCCGGGACGACCTCCACGCGCGCCTGGTCCGCGCCCCTGCGCCGCAGCTCCTCGACGAGCGGCGCCGCGTCATGCGCCCACGACGCCTGCGGCGCCGTCCGCACCACGTCGTCGACGCTCTTGAAGCCCACCCAGGCGTGGAAGACCACAAGCGCCGTCACCAGCGCGTACCAGCGGCGGCTCCTCCTACGACACTCCCGCGCCGCGTACGGCAGCGCCGCCAGCAGCACCACGCCCGCGAACAGCATCGGCAGCCGCGTCACATTGGAGCCGATCTGCGAGTCGAACAGCCAGGTCAGGAGCGTGCCCACCGCGTAGAACCCGGCGCCGGCCCGCAGCGTGCGCCACTCCCTCGGTACGAGCACCACCGCCAGGATCCCGAACAGCACCGGCAGCGCCGCCGTCCCGAACGCCATCGGCTGCGTACCGGAGAACGGGAACAGCCACGCCGAGAGCCCCACCACCGCCACCGGCGGCAGCCCCACCGCGTACGACGCGAGGCGCCGCCCCGTCAGGAACAGCGCCGCCGCCACGACCCCCAGGAACAGGCCCGCCACCGGACTCGCCGCCGTCGCCAGGCCGGACAGCGCCGCCACCGCCGCGCCCCGCAAGACCCGCACGCCCTGCACGGAGCGCACGCCCCACACGCCCCGGCCGTGCGGCGGCCGGCAGTACAGCGCCGCCACCGCGCCCAGCGCGACCATCAGGCCGAGCCCGAACGTCACCCGCCCCGACGCCGCGTTGCACAGCAGCGCGAACACCGCCGCCAGCGAGCACGCCAGGACGTTGCGCACCGCGTCCGTCCGCACCAGGATCAGCGCGACGAGGCCCGCCGACACCGTCCCGGCCGCCATCATCGTCGTCCGTACGCCGATCAGCGCCATCACGTACGGCGACAGCACGCTGTACGAGACCGGGTGCATCCCGCCGTACCAGGCGAGGTTGTACGCCGAGTCCGGGTACCGCCCCGCGAACTCCGCCCACGCGTCCTGCGCGGCCAGGTCGCCGCCGCTGTTCGCCGCCCACAGGAACCACGCCACGTGCAGCACGGCCGCGAGCGCCGTCGCCGTCACGACAGGGCGCCCGGCGAGTTCCGCCGAGAGCCCCCTCCACGCGCGCGTGCCGCCGCGGTCCGCTTCGTCCGTCGCCCCCATGGCGGTCACTGCGCCCGACCCCCCCTCTTCGGTTCCTTCGGTTCCGTGAGCGAGGGCGCCCCGGACATCCCGGGGCGCCCTCGTGTGTACGTCAGGCCGTAAGGCCGTAAGGCCGTCAGCCCAGCCTGGTCACCTTCGCGCCGAAGCCCGGCTCCGACAGGTCGTGCTGGAGCGCGACGGGCACGCTCACGCGTCCCTCGCCGGTGCCGACGGCCAGTTCGCCGACGACCGTACCCTCCGCCGCCGAGCGCGGCAGGCCCGTGGCGCCCTCCGTCAGCTCCAGCTCCACCGTCAGCCCGGCCCAGCCGACCGGCTTCAGGTCCGCCGTGGCGACCACGGGCGTCCGCCCGCCGAGCCCGTCGTCCACGTACCCGACGACCTCGCCCTTCTTCACGACCGTCGCGGACGTGACGCCGTCCTGCGCCGCCTTGATGAGGCCCAGGCTGTACGTCTTGATGGCGCGGGCGGCCTTCTCGCTCAGCCATCGGCCCTGCTGGACGCCCATCACGATGCCGATGACCCGGCGCGTCTTGCCGTCGACCGTCGTGTACGCGGTCCACAGCAGGTTGCCGCCGGCCGGGGTCGACGTACCGGTCTTGATGCCGCCGACGCCGGGCTCCAGCAGGATCGTGTTGCCGTTCTCCAGCCGCTTGCCGATCTGGGGCAGGGTGACGTTCGGCATGTTGACGATCTCGCGGAACGCCTTGATCTGCATGGCCGCCTTGGCCAGCTTCAACTGGTCGGTGGGCGTGGACACGGTGGTCTTCTCGAAGCCGCTGGGGTCCGTGTACGTGGTGTTCGTCATCCCCAGGTCCTTGGCGGCGTCGTTCATCTTCTTGAGGAACGCCTCCTCGGAGCCCGCGTCCCAGCGGGCCAGCAGATGCGCCACGTTGTTCGCGGACGGGATCATCAGCAGCTGGAGCAGCTCGCCCTGCGTGTACGTCTGGCCCTTCTTGACCGGTGCGACCGACCAGTCCGGGTTGCTCGCCTGATCCTCCGTGAGCTGGTCGATCTCGATCTTCGGACCGGCGTCCTTGTCCTTGATCGGGTGGCCCTTGAGGATGACGTACGCGGTCATCGTCTTGGCGACGCTCGCGGTCGGCGCGGGCTTCTGCGGCCCGTACGTGCCGACCATGCCGACGCCCTCGACCTCGACCGCGCCCTGGCCCTCGGTCGGCCACGGCATCTGCATCTCGCCGCCTTCGAACGTGTACGAGGCGTCGGCGGACATCCGCAGGGACGGTTCCGGCAGCGGGCGCAGGAGCTGCACGGTCGCAAAGACGATCGCCAGGAGCAGCACCAGCGGGGTCCAGATCTTGACGCGCCGCAGGACCGTACGGACCGGGGTCTCCGGCGGGGGCGGCGTGTTCGTCAGCTCCGCCAGCAGGTCCAGCGGCGGGCGCGGCGGCATCGGCTGCTGCTTGGTCCGCTCGGCCTCGGTGAGCGACGCGGGAACCGGGGCCGCTGCGGGCGCGGCGGTCGCTGCGGGCGCGGCGGTCGCTGCGGCGACGGGCGCCGCCCCGGGCTCCGCCTCGGGCTCCGGGTCCGCCACGGTCGTGGTGGTCGTCGCCTTCGCCGGGGTGGCGGACGCGGCGGTGGCCGCCGGGCGTACGTCGTCGGAGCGCAGCGGCACGAACTTGCTCGTCCGCTCGGCGTCGCTGTCGCCCGCCGCCCACTTGGGCGCGGGCTTCGGCGCGGGCTTCGGCGCGGGCTTCGGCGTGGCCGCCTTCAGCGCCGTCGTCGGCTGATCGGGCGCGGGGGCGGACGGCGAGCGCCTCTGGAAGGCGCTGAACACCGCCGTGGGCTGATCCACGGGCCCGGCCTTGGGCCCGGCCTTGGGCTCGTCCTTCGCCTCATCACCCTTCGCCTCGCCCTCGGGCTCGGGCTCGGGCTCAGACTCCCCCTCGGTCTCAGCCTCGGGCTCAGCCTCGGACTCGTCCTCGGGTGCGTCCTTCGCCTTGGCCCCGGCCTTGGGTGCGTCCTTCGCCTCGTCCTCGTCCTCGGCCTCTTCCTCGGCCTCGGCCTTGCCGGAGTCGTCGGATGCGTCCGGCTCACTCGATTCGTCCGCGACAGCCGAAGAATCGTCAGATTCATCCGCCTTGTCAGACTTGCCCGACTTGTCGGGCTTCTCGGACTCATCCGGCTCCTGCTTCGGGGCGCGGAAGACCGCCGTCGGCTGGTCCACGGCGCCGAAGGCGGAAAGTCGCGGGTCGCGCCCGCCCGAAGCCGTCTCCCCCGGCGACTTCCGCTGCTCCGACTTGTCGGGGGACTCGCCCGCCACCGTGCCTCCTCAACAAAAACGAGTTGTCCGAACCATGTACCAGTGTCCTGTGTGGGCCCTTGGCTCCCGTGCAAGACGAGAACGACATACCTACTGGTTCCCGCACGAAGCACCCAGGCACTCTCGACAGATGAATGTGAGAGGGGTCACCCTGTCATTCATCCACGCGGGGAGGCATGGATGGGCAGGAGCCGCAGAACACTTCCGGAGGAGCTTCTGCTGCTCGCTCTGGACCCGACCACGGGTACCACAGCGCAGCCGCAGTCGCTCGACCTCGGCCTTGCCGGAGCCCAGCTAGTGGAGCTGGCTCTGGCAGGGCGGATAGCCCCTGACGGGGATCGTATCGCCGTGGTGATGCCACGGCCGACAGGAGATCCGACCCTGGACTCCGCACTGGAGCTGCTGCGCAGGCGCGGCAGTCCGGTACGGGCCGTCCACTGGATAGGCGGGCCCCGGCTGGGGCTGCGCCAGACCTATCTCTCGCATCTGGAGCGGTGCGGCATGGTGCATGCCGTCGAGAGCCAGATGTGCGGGGTGCTGCCGACGACGCGCTACCAGGCGACGGAGACGGCGATCAGCCGGGAGATCAGGGCCCGGCTGGACAGCGCGATCCGCACCGGCGTCCCGCCGGACCCGCGGACCGCGGCGCTGGCCGCGCTCGCCCACGCCGTCGGGCTCGGCAAGCACCTCTACCCCGGGAACGAGGGGCGCTCGTCGCGCTCCCGGCTCCGGGATCTGATCCGGCACGACCCCATGGGCGGCCTCGTGGCGCATGCCGTGATGGACGTCCAGAACGGTGCGGCCGCGCAGCCGCGCCGGTCGGCGGCCGCATCGGGAGGACCCGGCCGGCAGGCCGCGCCCTCCGTACCGATGCGCGGGTCGTCGCGCCCCGGGTCGTCCATGGCCCGCGTCGCCGCGCGCTGAGAATCGCTGAACCATTGAACCGCTGAACCGCACATCCGCACGTCCACCGCACCGACGTCCCCCTGAGACCCGGTTCGGGAGCCGCAGGAACGCGCGGGGTGGCCTCCGGGCCGTCCCGCGCGTTCGCGGTCGCTCACCCGTGTGGCAATTCTCCAGCGCCGCACGGGCTTTGGTGGCAGTCTGCTGAGCGGTAGATACGCAGAGCAACGCCAGCGACAGAGCAGGCAGCCGGAGGTGCAGTTCCCGTGGCGTCCAATGTCAACCCCACCGTCAGGCGACGCAGACTGGGCATGGAGCTCCGCAGGCTGCGAGAACAGAAGGGCATGACGGCGGAGGAGGTGGCCGAGCGCCTGCTGGTGTCGCAGTCGAAGATCAGCCGCCTGGAGAACGGCCGCCGCTCCATCAGCCAGCGTGACGTGCGTGACCTGTGCGGCGTGTACGAGGTCGAGGACCACCGGGTCGTGGACTCGCTGATGCAGATGGCGAAGGATTCGCGGCAGCAAGGCTGGTGGCACGCGTTCGGCGACATCCCGTACAGCGTGTACATCGGCCTGGAGACCGACGCGGCCTCGCTGCGCGTGTACGAGCCGCAGATCGTTCCGGGACTGCTGCAGACCCGCTCGTACGCGGAGGCCGTGATCACCGGGGCGCTGCCGGAGGCGCCGGCGTCGGACATCGAGAAACGCGTGAACGTCCGCACGCGCCGCCAGGACCGCATCAACGACACGGACAAGCCGCTGCGCCTGTGGGCCGTGATCGACGAGTCCGCGCTGCGCCGGGTCGTCGGCAGCAAGCAGCTCATGGTGGAGCAGTTGGAGTCGCTGATCGAGCAGTCCCACCTGCCCCATGTGACGGTGCAGGTGCTGCCGTTCGAGATGGGCGCCCATCCGGGGATCAGCGGGCACTACGCGATCCTGGAGTTTCCCGACGCGACCGACTCGTCCGTCGTCTACATCGAGGGCGTCACCAGTGATCTGTACCTGGAGAAGCCGAACGACGTGCAGCGGTACAGCGTGATGTACGAGCATCTGCGCGCCCAGGCCCTCGGCGTCGAGCAGACCCGGCAGTTCATCGCCCGGGTCGCCAAGGACCACGCCGAGAGCTGAGTACCCTTCTCGTACCCCGGTATTTCCGGAATTGACCGATCCGCCACTGAGGAAGCCGGCACGGTACACCCCTGCCGGCTCCCAGCGGAAGACCACACCGGAATATGCCATCCGGTCGAGTGAACGCCCGCTCCGCGCAAGGAAGTCGGCGAGTAGCGTCGATCACGCCAGCCTGAAGGTTCCTGACGGCCGGCGCGACTCCTACCAGCCAGAATCAGCCAGAACCGGGAGCGAAGAACCATGGCTATCATTCAGGGCGCCACGGACACCTGGACCAAGTCCTCCTACTCCGGCGGGAACGGCGCGTGCGTCGAGGTCAAGTCCCCCGTCGTCGCCGCGATCGACGTCCGCGACTCGAAGGTCCCCGCGGGCCCGTCCCTCACGTTCGTCCCCACCGCGTGGAACGCGTTCGTCCGTGAAGTGAGCACCGGCGCGATCTGAGTCCGCGCCGACTCCTCCCCGCACCGACGAAGAGCCCTCTCGACTGGTCGCCGTCCCGGCCGAGGGGGCTCGGCCTTTGCCGTTTCTTTCCGGCCCTTTAGGTGAAGTCGGTCGACTTACCAGCTGGTACCCGGCACTGTGGGGCGTGGGTCGGACGGCGATCGCGACGCATGCCTCCCCGCACGTCGCTCGCGAACGCAGCCACTTCCCCCTTCCTCTGCCGTGCCCGGGAACGGCATCCCTGGACCCGCGTCCCGGCAGCCGCACCCCGGCAGCCGCCGTTCAGCGCGGGTAGCGGGCCAGCCAGCCGGGTGACGCGGCCGACGGGCTGTGCAGGGCGGGGCCCTGGGTCATCTCCATCGCGAAGTCGTCGGCCAGTTCCAGGATCGTGGGCCGCCCCTCCAGTTCGGCCAGCCAGGCCGGCGGCAGGGCGGTCTCGCCGTGCAGGGCGCCGAGCAGCGCGCCCGTGAGCGTGCCGGTGGCCTCGGACGGGCCGTCGTGGTTCACGGCGAGCCGCAGCCCGTGCCGTACGTCCTCGCCGACCTGCGCGCAGTACACGGCGATGGCCAGGGCATCCTCGGCGGCCTCGCCGTCCGTGTCGCCCAGGGACGCGATGCGGTCCGCGGACGGCGCACCCTGGCGTACGGCGGCGAGTGCCTGGTTCAGGGCGTCCGTGACCGGCTGGTGGCCGGGCCGGGTGGCGAGCTGGGCGAGGGCGCCCCGCACGGCCGTCGCGATGTCCTGGCCGCGGGCCACACCGTGCACGACGACGGCGTACGCGCCGGCCGCCAGATACGCGCCGGGGTGGCCGTGCGTCTGGGCGGCGCACTCCACGGCGAGCTGGCACACCAGGTGCGGCTCCCAGCCGACGAGCAGCCCGAACGGGGCGGAGCGCACGAGCGCCCCGGCGTCGCGGGCGGCCGGGTTCTTCGGCTGGTCGAGGGTGCCGAGCACGTCGTCGCCGAGGCCCGTGAGGCTGGCGCGGGCGGGGTCGCGGCGGCTGTACAGCCACTCCTCCCGGGCCAGCCAGCCGTTGTCCTTGCGGCGCTCGTCCGGGCCCCAGTCGCGCTGGGTCGCGGCCCAGCGCAGATAGGCGCGGTGCAGGTCGGTCGGCGGGTGCCAGGCGCCGGTGTCGCGGCGTACCTGGGCGCGTATCAGGCCGTCGACGGTGAACAGGCCGAGCTGCGTGGCGGAGGTGACGGCGCCGCGCCGCCCGTAGGCGGGGGCGAGGTCGGTGAGGCCGTCGGCGCCGTGGGCGGCCCGTATCGCCTCGACGGACAGGCCCGACACGGCCGCGCCGAGCGCGTCGCCGAGTGCGCCGCCGAGCAGACAGCCCCGTACCCGGGACCGGTAGTCCTGCTGCTCGGTCCGGCCCCATACGGCTGCCGCTGTGGTACTCACCAGGAGGCCCCTCCCCCACGACGTGGCTCCGGCGCAGCACTGTAATCGAACGGTTCGCGGGCGTCCGGGGACGGCGGGGGATGTGACGCGCGGCACGCGTCATACGGCGCGAAGTGCCCGCGTACCGGGGGCGGTACGCGGGCACTTCAGCGTCCCTGGGCGCTTACGTTCAGCCGACCGGGCCGCTCCAGCGGGCCGCGGGGGCGCCGAAGCCGGTGCCGTTGCTGAGCCATGTGTAGAGGCCGTCGATCGTGCGGCCGTCGGGCGTGGTGCCGAGGTCGTAGAAGACGCCGGCGTCGGCCTTGCGGTCGCCGTTGTAGTCACCGGTGGTGAACTGGCTGCGGGCCCACTCGAAGTTGCCGGTGCTGGCCCACTTCTGGGCGGCGCTGAAGCCGCTGCCGGTGCTGGTGAAGGTGTAGAGGTTCGAGCCGTACCGGCCGTCATCGCCGAGGCCGCGGTCGTAGAAGACGCCGATGTCGGTCTTGCCGTCGCCGTTGTAGTCGCCGGACGCGACCTTGCTGACCGACGCGTTGAAGGCGCCGGAGGAGGTCCATGTGTTCTGGGCGGCGCCGAAGCCGCTGCCGGTGCTGTAGAGCGTGAAGATCCTCGTCACGTATTTGTTCTCGGGCGACAGGCCGGCGTCGTAGACGATCGACACGTCGTCCTTGCCGTCGCCGTTGTAGTCGCCGGCGGTCGGCTGGGCGGCGCTCCACCGGAAGTTGCCGGGGCTCTCCCACTCCAGAGAGGGGGTGAACGCCGTGCCGGTGCTGGCGAAGGTGAACAGCGCGGTGCGGATCACGCCGTCCGTGCCGCGGCCGCGGTCGTAGAGGACGCCGATGTCGGCCTTGCCGTCGCCGGTGAAGTCGCCGGACACGACCTTGCTCGCGCCCCAGGTGAAGCCGCCGGGCGTGGTCCAGGTGATCTTCGGCGAGGCGAAGCCCGTGCCGGTGCTGTACCAGGTGTAGACGGTGGAGATGTTCTTGTTGTCCGCGGACGTGCCCCCGTCGTAGAAGACGGAGATGTCGTCGCGGCCGTCGCCGTTGTAGTCCCCGGCGGTCACCTTGGACTTCGCCCAGGTGAACGCGCCACTGGCCCACACCTTCCGCGGGGCCTGGAAGCCGGTGCCGTTGCTGAGCCACGTGTACAGCGAGGAGCGGTTCTTACCGTCGGGGGATGTGCCGTTGTCGTAGAACCCGGCGAAGTCGGCCTTGCCGTCGCCGTTGAAGTCGCCGGACACCGCCTGGGCCTGCTGGGGCAGGAGGCGGACCTGCTGGACCCAGGTACGGATGTCGTCGACCCGTGCCTCCACGGCGTCCGTGCGCGTCTCGGTCTCTTCGGTGCCGTAGCAACCACCCTGCCAGGACTGGCTGTTCAGGGCGACCAGCTCGACCTTGCCGTCCTTCTCACGCAGGGCGGGGCCGCCGGAGTCGCCCTTGCATATGCTGCCGCCGGCGCTCGCCACGTCGACGGTGGCGCCGGTCGGGGTCTCCTTCACGGTGAACGCGCCGCTGTGCAGCCGGTCCGGCACCCACATGGTGCTGGTGCGGCCGTAGCCGAGCACGCGGAGCGTCTCGCCCTGCGCGGGCGCGGTGGAGGCGAGCAGCACCGGGTCGACGCCCGTGACCGGCTGGGCCAGCCGGGCCATGACCACGTCGCGGTCGGCGCGCGGGACGATCTCGACGACCTCGGTCGCCGTACCGCCGGTGCCGTTCAGGTCCGTGCGCCCGACGACCACCGAGGTCTTCAGCGCCGGAGCGCCGGCCGGGACCGGGAACGCCTGCGCCGGGTTGTCGGAGAAGCAGCTGCTGGCCGTGAGGATCCACTGCGGGTCCACGAGCGCGCCGGTGCAGGCACGCTCGCCACCGACGTTCACGTACGCGGTGAAGGCGTGGGCACCGTCGGCGACGGCGTCACCGACGAGGGCCTGTGCGGGGCTCGTCGCCGTGAGCGCGCCCGCCGCGGCGACGGCGGCGAGCAGCGCGGTGCCCCGCAGGGTGCGGGACTTTCTGACTGACACGAAGAATCTCCTAGTGGTCGACTACTGCTGACCCGGCTCCGGCGTACGCGGGAATGCCGGCCTCATGCGGCCACTGGCTCTGTGGTGCCACCCCGATTCACTCCCCACGAGGGCGACAGCGCATCCCCCCTCACACACGCCTGATCAGCATGCGTAGATGCACGCCCAAAATATATGAAGGAGAGGTGGTGTCAATGAGGCTGAAGTGACGCGAGTGTGAGCGAGTGTGAGTGACCGTCACACGCCGGTCGTCGATCCGGGGCGGACGATCATCAGGACGGTGACCGCCGCCCAGAGCAGGTTGAAGACGCCCGTGACCATGTGCAGCCGGGCCACGCGCGCGTGCGGCAGCTCCGGAGCGGGCCGCTCCGCCAGCTCCAACAGCCGGCGCTGCTGCGGCAGTACGGCGAGCCCCAGCAGGGCCGCGGCGATCACGGTCAGGATCAGCGACACGACGAGCCACGCGTCGGTGAGCACCCCGAGCCGCGCGCCCGTGGCGATGCCGAAGACCGGTACGACGACCCCGGCGACGGCGTAGACGCCGCACACGCGGTGCAGGAACGCGGCGACGGTCACCGACTGCTTCACGTAACGCGGGAAGAGCGAGGCCGCGACGGCGATCGACCCGACCGCCAGGATCGCGGCGATGACGTGCACGGACAGCAGGAACTTGGCCACGTCGGGACCTCCGGGGGGATGGACATGTTGGCTGCCAATAGATAGCACGGCTACACGTGCCTTGTGTAGGCTGCCTACGCATGAGGGCAGACGCGGTACGAGGCCACCTGGACGGGCTCCTGCTGGCCGTGCTCGAACCCGGCCCGCTGCACGGGTACGCGATCATCGCGGCCGTCCAGCGGCGCAGCGGAGGCGCGCTGGAGCTGCGCACGGGCACCATCTATCCGGCGCTGCAGCGCCTGGAGCGGCTCGGGCTGCTGCGCAGCACGTGGGACGCGGTCGGGGAGCGGCGCCGCCGCTGCTACGAGCTGACGGACGCGGGCCGCCGGAGCCTGGCCGACGAGCGGTCGGCCTGGCAGGAGTTCACGCAGGCCATCGGTTCCGTGCTGAACCCTGGCGCCCCGGGGCTCACCCCGTGAGCGCCGCCACCGACGGGTACGTCGAGGCCCTGGCCGCCGTACTGCACGGCCCCGCCCGCCTCAAGGCGCGGATGCTGGAGGAGATACGGGACGGCCTGCACGACACCGTGGCCGCCTACGCCGGCGCCGGCCTGCCCGCCGCGCAGGCCGCCACCGCGGCGGTACGGGACTTCGGCACGCCCCAGGAACTGGCGCCCGCGCTCCAGCGGGAGCTGACCATCGCGCAGGCCCGGCGCACCGCGCGCACGGCAGCGCTGACGGTGCCGGTCGCGGCCGTGTGCTGGCTGCTGGTACGGAGCGTGGGCGACGCCGCGGCCCCGTACCTGACCGCCCACCTGGCGACGGCCGCCGCCACCGCCGCCCTGCTGGCCGTGGTCACCCTGGCCGCGACCGGGCCGCTCGCCCGGCGGCTGCCGACGCCGCACCGGCTGCCGCTGGCCGTCGCGTGGACGGGGACGGCCGCAAGCGTCGCGATGGCGCTGGCCGCGCTCGCCCTGGCCGTGCTGGCCGTCGCGGTCACGGACTGGCCGGTCGCCGCGGCGGCCGGGGCTCTCGCGGCGGCCGCGCACGCGGTGACGGCGGGATCGGCACGGACGTGCCGCCAGTGCGCTCTTTCCCGGACGGGCTCAAATTGAGCCCCTGGGGGTCCCCCCTGCTCGAAGAGCTTGGGGGAGATTGAGGAGCGGGGGTTCGGGGG
>NZ_JABWDV010000176.1 GCF_013362995.1 Streptomyces sp. TRM64462
GAACCGCAGACACGTGTCGTACCGGTCCTCCGGGGCCTTCGCGAGCGCCCGCGCCAGCACCCCGTCCACCGCGCCCGGCAGGCCCGGCCGCTCACCGCTCAGCGGCGGGGGAGGGTCGTACTGGTGGGCCCACAGCAGCGCCAGGTCGTCGTCGCGCCGGAACGGCGGAGCGCCCGCCAGCGTCTCGTACACCACGCACCCCAGGCTGTACACGTCGCAGCGGCCGTCCACCGGCCGCCCCGAGATCTGCTCGGGCGCCACGTAGTCGAGGGTTCCGACGAACTGCCCGACGCTCGTGAAGCCCGTCAGCGACAGCGACTTCTTCGTCAGTCCGAAGTCCGTCAGGTACACATGCTCCGGGTGGTCGCTGTCCGTGCCCTCCGCGACCAGGACGTTGCCCGGTTTGACGTCCCGGTGCACCAGGTCGTGCGCGTGCGCCGCGTCCAGCGCCGACGCCACCTGGACGGCGATCCGTACGGCGGTGTCCACCGGCAGCGGGCCCTCACGGTCGAGCAGCGCCCGCAGGTCCTGCCCGGGGACGTACCGCATCGCGATGTACAGCAGGCCCTCCGTCTCACCGGCGTCGAACACCGGCACGATGTTCGGGTGGTCGATGGCCGCCGCCACCCGCGACTCGTGCGCGAAGCGCCTGCGGAACGTGTCGTTGCGGGCCAGCTCGGGCGCCAGCAGCTTCAGCGCCACCGTACGGCCGAGCCGCAGGTCCCTCGCCCGGTACACGACCGCCATGCCGCCCCGGCCGATCTCCGCCTCGATGCGGTACGCGGCGACCTCACGGCCCACCAGACCGGACGGCCGGCCCGCGGGCAGCGCCTCCTCGCGCGTCGCCCGGTTCATCACGCGTCACCCGCCCCGCCGCCGCGCGCGGGTGGGTCCTGCCCCGGGTGCGGCACGACCTGGGTGGGCTCGTGGGTCACGACGCGCGTCGGCTCGTGGGCGTCGGCGGCCGGGGGCCGAGACTCGGCCGGTCCGGCGGGCCCGGCAGCCCGGTCGGCTCCGGCGGGCCCGGCAGGTGCGCGGGGCGGTGTCGCCTCCGCCGCGGGCGCCTCCGCCGCAGGGGGTGTCGCGCCCGCAGGGGCGGCCTCCGCGGGCGCGGCCGACACGGCGTACGTGCTCAGCCGTCTGCCGTCGCAGTACACCCACCGCTCGTGCTCCGCCTCGTACAGCCACATCGCCTCGCCCTCCACGACGACGCCGGCGCGCAGCCCGCCCGTGCCCCGCCGGAAGGCCTCCGCGTCGGAGCGCCCCGCCGCCAGGTCCTCCGCCGCGCGCCGGTAGCGGGCCACCGACTCCTCGGCCCGCGCCAGCAGCGGCCGCGGATCGGCCGTGCGCGCCATGTCCTGCGCCGCCGCCGGGGGATCGGCCGGAACGGCCACGAGGAGCCGCCCGTCGACCCACGCCGTCCAGCCGTTCGAGCAGACGATCCGCGCCCAGTCGCCCATCCGGTCCACCAGCTGCACCGGCAGCAACGCGTCGAGCAGCGCCGCCGGACGGGACGTACCGGGCGTCTCCCAGGCGGGCATCCCACTGCGCGGGACGACGTGCGTCGGCCGGAACCCGGCCACCACGGCATCGGCGGCGGGCGTGCGGGAATCGGCGGGAGAAGCCATGAAGCGCCTACTTTCGCATGATCACCGGTTCGTGCCGGCGCAGCAGCCGCGCCACCACGAACCCGAGGACGACGGCGAGCGCGAGCAGCACGCCCATGTCGAGGAGCCACGTCTGCACGGTGTGGTCGAACAGCGGATCCGCGCCCTTCTCGCCCGGCACCCGCGCCCCGAGGTCCACGGTCGACGCCATCGCGGCGAACGCCCACCGGGACGGCACCAGCCACGCCAGCTGTTCCAGCACCGGCGTCCCCCGCACCGTCAGGAGCGCCCCGCAGAACACCACCTGCACGATCGCGAGGAGCACCAGCAGCGGCATGGTGACCTCTTCCTTCCGCACCAACGCCGACACGAACAGGCCCAGCATCATCGCCGTGAACGACAGCGCCGCGACGGCCAGCGTGATCTCCACGAGCGGCGGCAGCAGCACCCCCTGCCCGTCCGGCACCTCCAGGGGTACGCCGATCAGCGCGACCAGCGTCAGGACGACGGCCTGCACGACCGTGACCAGGCCGAGCACGGTCACCTTCGACATCAGGTACGCGGACCTGGACAGGCCGACGGCTCTCTCCCTGCGGTAGATCGTCCGTTCCTTGACCAGCTCCCGCACCGCGTTCGCCGCACCCGTCAGGACGCCGCCCACGCAGAGGATCAGCAGCACGTTCAGCGTCGACTCGGGCCCGAGACGGCCCTCGGACAGGGCCCGGGCCATCGCGCCCATCACGAACGGCAGCGCCACCATGATCGCCAGGAACGTCCGGTCGGCGCTGAGCGCCGCCGCGTACCGCCGCACCAGCGTCCGGAGCTGGGCGCCCCAGCTCTGCGCCTTCGGCGGCGGCGCGGGCGGCGCCGAAGCGGC
>NZ_JABWDV010000177.1 GCF_013362995.1 Streptomyces sp. TRM64462
GGTCCCCCCTGCTCGAAGAGCTTGGGGGAGATTGAGGAGCGGGGGTTCGGGGGCAGAGCCCCCCGATTCGGGAAGGGGCGGGATAGGGGACAAACACGCGCCGCCGCCCCCGTGGAGAGGTTCCACGGGGGCGGCGGCGTATCGGGGCGCGAGCGTCAGGCCTGGGCGGCTGTCAGGCTCGCGGGGCGGAGGTCGGTCCAGTGGGTCTCGACGTACTCCAGGCACGCCTCGCGCGCCTCGGGGCCGAAGACGGTGCGCCAGCCGGCCGGGACGTCCGCGAAGGACGGCCACAGCGAGTGCTGGTTCTCGTCGTTGACCAGGACCAGGAAGGTGCCCTGCGGGTCCTCGAACGGGTTGGTGCTCATGCGTTGTCACTCCTTGTCGAAAGTGCGGTGAACAGCTCCGACAGCGGCTGTTCGGGGTCGGCCGTCGCGGTCTGCAGCAGCCTCAGAAGTTCGTCGGCGAGCCGCCTCGCCTTCGCCGGGCCCAGCAGGTCCGTGGCGTGGATCAGCCCGCAGTGCACGGGGCCGTCACCCCGCGGCTCGTAGAAGCTGAGGGTGAGCCGGGCCCGGGCCGAGCCCGTGGGCACCGCCTCCAGGGAACCGATACCGCCCTCCAGCTCCTCCAGGTCCGCCTGCTCGTGGTGGATCACCATGACCTGCGGGCCCTCCGGGGCGAGCCCGGTCGCCCGGACCACCTCCTCGAAGGGGACCTCCTGGCGGTCCAGCGCGCTCAGCGTGGTCTCCCGGACGCGGGCCAGCAGCTCCGTGAACGCCGGGTCGCCCGCCGTGTCGGTGCGCAGCACAACGGTGTTGAAGAAGCAGCCCACCAGGTCGGCGAGCTGGTCGTCGGTGCGTCCGGCGACCATCGTACCGATGGGCAGGTCCGTGCCCGCGCCGTGGGCGGTGAGGACGGCGGCCAGCGCGGAGTGCAGCACCATGAACATGCTGGTGCCGGTCGACCGGGCCAGGTCGTCCACCGCCGCGTGCAGCTCCTCGTCGAGGACGAAGCCCGCGTATCCGGCGCCTCCGGCGGTCTGTGCGGTGCCGTCCTGCGGCAGGGCCAGTTCCGCCGGGGCGTCCTTGAGCGTCCGCCGCCAGTACGCCAGCTGCCGGCCGCCCCGGCTCTCCGGGTCGTCCAGGTCGCCCAGGACCTCGCGGGCCCAGCGGCCGTAGTCGGTGTACGTGACGGGCAGCGGCTCCCAGTCGGGCGCCCGGCCGTCGGCGCGGGCGGCGTACGCCGCCGTCAGGTCCCGGAACAGCGGGACCACCGACCACTCGTCGACCGCCAGGTAGTGCATCGACAGCAGCACCGCCTGCGCGCCGTCCGGCGCCGTCAGCAGGTGGGCCCGCAGCGGGGCCTCCCGCTCCAGGTCCGGGGCCTGCCCGGCCAGTTCGGTCAGGCGGGCGTCCAGGGCGTCCAGGTCCGCGCACTCCTCCACGCGCAGCGCCGGGGCGTCCGCGGTCCGGTGCAGGAGCAGGCCGTCGCGCTCCGCGAACGCCGTCCGCAGCGGCTCGTGCCGGGCCACCACGTCGGCCAGCGCGGCCGACAGGGCCTCCGCGGCCACTCCGCCGCCCGCGGCGCGCAGCACCAGCGCGTGGTCGAAGCCCGGCGCGCGGCGGTACGCGTCCCACTGCCGGCGCTGGACCGGCGCTGCCTGCGGCGGCTCAGTACGGTCTTCCGCGGGCCGCAGCGCCGGGCGGGCCGCCTCCGCGCCCTCCAGCTTGGCCGCGATGCCGGCCACGGTCAGCGCGTCGAAGACGTCCCGGATGCTCAGCTCCACCCCGAACTCGGCGCGGATCCGGCCCAGGAGCCGCATCGACGCCATGGAGTGGCCGCCGAGCGCGAAGAAGTTGTCGTGGACGCCCACCTTCTCCAGCTTCAGGATCTCGCAGAACAGCTCGGCGAGCTTCGCCTGCGTCTCCGTCGCCGGGGCAGCGTCGCCGGTCATCGCCGACCAGTCCGGCGCGGGCAGCGCCTTGCGGTCCAGCTTGCCGTTGGGCGTCAGCGGCAGCGGGCCGTCGAGCGGCACGACGAGCGCCGGGACCATGTACTCGGGCAGGACGCCCGCCACATGGGCGCGCAGCGCCTGGGGGTCCAGCGCTCCCGCGTCGGGCACCGCGTAGGCGACCAGGCGCACGATGTCGCCGTCCCGGTCGGGCAGCACGGCCGCCTGGGCGACCGCCGGGTGGGACACCAGCGCGGCCTCGATCTCGCCCAGTTCGATGCGGAAGCCCCGCACCTTCACCTGCGTGTCGACCCGGCCGAGGAAGTCCAGGTCGCCGTCGGCGCGCCAGCGGGCGCGGTCGCCGGTGCGGTACATGCGGCTGCCGGGCGGGCCGTACGGGTCGGCGACGAACCGCTCCGACGTGAGCCCCGGCTTGCCGAGGTAGCCGCGCGCGAGGCCGCGTCCGGAGACGTACAGCTCGCCGGCCACGCCGGGCGGCACCGGCCGCAGGTGCTCGTCGAGCACGTAGCAGCGGGTGTTGGGGTCCGGGCGGCCGATGGGCACCCGGCCGGAGGGCCGTCCGCCGTGGTCGCGGGAGCGCCACAGCGTGGAGTTGACGGTCGCCTCGGTGAGCCCGTACGCGCAGATGAGGTGCGCGGTGGTGCCGAAGCGCTCGAACAGGTCCGGCGGCACGGTCTCGGTGCCGACGAGGACGGTCGAGCCCTCGGGCAGGGTGCAGCCGGGCGGCAGGGCGGACACCAGGGACGGCGGCAGGATCATGTGGCTGATCCGCTGCTCGGCGAGGAAGTCCGTCAGCGCCGGTCCCGCGACCCGGGCCTCGTCGGTGATGAGGACGAGCCGGCCGCCGTGGCACAGGGCCATGGCCAGTTCGAAGACGAACACGTCGAACCCGATCGACGCGAACTGCAGGACGTGGCTGTCGCGTTCGAGGCCCATGCGGTCCACGGCGGTGGCGACCAGGCTGGAGATGCCCTCGTGGGGCACGACCACGCCCTTGGGGCGGCCGGTCGAGCCGGACGTGTAGATCACGTACGCGGCCTGGTCCAGCGCGGCCGCGCCGGCGTCGACGGCGGTGTCCGGCAGGGTGTCGAGCTCCGCGGCCACCGACGGCTCGTCGAGCAGGACGACGGGGACGCCCGGCACGGCCGGGATCTTCCCGGCGACCGGCTCGGTGCCGACCACCAGCGCCGCGCCCGAGTCCTCGATCATGTACATGAGGCGGTCGCCCGGGTGTGCCAGGTCCAGCGGGAGGAACGCCGCCCCCAGCTTCAGCGCGGCCAGCACCGCGGCCACCATGTCCACCGACCGGGGCACCGCCACGCCGACCACGCTCTCAGCGCCCACGCCGCGTGCGGCCAGCAGCCGGGCGAGCCGGTTGGCGCGGGCGTCGAGCTGGGCGTACGTCACCGACCGGGACCGGTCGACGACGGCGACCGCGTCGGGCCGCTCGGCCAGCCGCTCGGCGAACAGGGCCGGGAACGTGGCCTCGTCGACCTCGCGGGCGGTGGCGTTGAAGTCCTCCAGGACCAGCTCCCGCTCCCCGGAGGTCAGCACCCGTGCCTCCGAGACGGGCCGCTGCGGCGCGGCGACGACGGCCGCGACCAGCGCCCGCAGCCGCTCGCCGAGCCGCTCGGCGGTCTCCTGGTCGAACAGCTCCGTGGCGAACTCCAGGCGGCAGGTGAGGGAGTCGTCCCCGTCGCCGTCGAGGTACTCGGTGAAGCTGAAGACCAGGTCGAACTTGGCGGAGCTGATCCGGAACGGCACGTACTCCGCGCTCAGTCCGGGGAGTTCCAGCCCGTCGCCGGTGCGGGCGTGGTAGCCGACCATCACCTGGAAGAGCGGGTTGCGGGACAGCGACCGGGTCGGGTTGAGCTTCTCGACGACGGACTCGAACGGCACGTCGGCGTGCGAGAACGCCGCGAGGTCGGTCTCCCTGACGCGGGCGAGCAGCTCGGTGAAGCTCGGGTCGCCGCTCAGGTCGGTGCGCAGCACCAGCGTGTTGACGAAGAAGCCGACCAGATCGTCCAGCGCCTCGTCACCGCGCCCGGCGATGGGCGAGCCGAGGGGGATGTCCGTGCCGGCGCCCAGCCGGTGCAGCAGGGCGGCGACGGCGGCGTGCACCACCATGAACATGCTGGCGCCGGTCTCGCGGGCGAGCCGCCTCAGGCCCTCGTGGACCTCGGCGTCGAACGCGATGTCCAGCTCGGCACCCGAGAAGGAGGGGCCGGCCGGGCGCGGCCGGTCCAGTGGGAGCTCCAGCTCCTCCGGGGCGCCCTCCAGAGCCGTCCGCCAGTACGCGAGCTGGCGGGCGGCCAGGCTGTCCGGGTCCGCCGGGTCGCCGAGCAGCCGCTGCTGCCACAGGGCGTAGTCGGCGTACTGGACGGGCAGCGGCTCCCACTCCGGTGCCGTGCCGGAGACGCGCGCCTGGTAGGCGGCGGCCAGGTCCCGCAGGAACGGGCGGTCCGACCACTCGTCGGTCGTGATGTGGTGCAGCAGGAGGATCACGGCGTGGTCCTCGGGCGCCAGCTCCACGATCGTGGCGCGCAGGGGCAGTTCGGCGGCCAGGTCGAAGGGCCGGTTGACGGCCGCGTCGACGATGCGGGGCAGCTCGTCCTCCGCCGCCCGGACGTGCGAGACCTCCGGCCGGGCCTCCCCGGCGGGCAGGACCCGCTGGAACACCTGGCCGTCCCGCTGGGCGAACACGGTGCGCAGGGCCTCGTGCCGGTCGGTCACATCGGCCAGCGCCGCGGCCCACGCGTCGCGGTCGAGGGCGCCGCGCAGCCGCATGACCAGGGGGAAGTTGTACGCGGCCGATGTGCACTCGATCTGCTGGACGACCCACAGCCGCTGCTGGGCGTGGGAGAGCGGCAGCTCGTCGGGCCGCTCGCCGGCCGTGAGCGCCGGGCGTGCGGCGCCGCCGGAGCGGTCGGCGCGTTCGACGAGTTCGGCGACGGTGGGCGCCTCGAACAGGTCCCGGATGGCCAGTTCGGCGTCGAGGGCCGTGCGGGCGCGGCTGACCAGGCGGGTGGCCAGGAGGGAGTGGCCGCCCAGCTCGAAGAAGTCGCTGTCGATGCCGACGCTGCCCTCCGGCAGGCCCAGCACCTCAGCGAACAGGGCGCAGAGGGTCTCCTCGCGCGGGGTGCGCGGGGCGCGGCTGGTGCCCGTGCCGGCGAAGTCGGGGGCGGGCAGGGCCCGTACGTCCAGCTTGCCGTTCACGGTCAGCGGCAGGGTCTCCACGGCGACGAGCGCGGACGGGACCATGTAGTCGGGCAGGCCCGCCTTCAGGTGGTCGCGCAGCGCCTGGAGCAGTTCCTCGCCCGCGTCCGCGTCGCCGGACTCGGGTACGAAGTACCCGACCAGGCGCTTGGTGCCGGTCGTCTCGTGCACGACCACGGCCGCGTGCGCGACGTCGGGGTGCGCGGACAGGGCCGTGGCGATCTCGCCCAGCTCGATCCGGTAGCCGCGGATCTTGACCTGGTCGTCGGTGCGGCCGAGGAAGTCCAGCAGTCCGTCCGGGCGCTGCCGTACGAGGTCGCCCGTGCGGTACATGCGCTCGCCGGGCTCCCCGAACGGGTCGGCGACGAACCGCTCGGCGGTCAGTCCCGGCCGGTCGTGGTAGCCGCGGGCGAGGCCGGTGCCGGCGATGTACAGCTCGCCGGGGCAGCCCGGCGGGACCGGCCGCAGCATCGCGTCCAGCACGTAGGCGCGGGTGTTGCGGATCGGCATGCCGACGGTCGGGGTCGCGCTGTCGGTGGTGGACCCGCCGAGGGTGTTGATCGTGTACTCGGTCGGCCCGTACAGGTTGTAGCCGTAGGTGCGGTCGGTGCGGCGCAGCTTCGTCCACACGGTGTCGGACACGGCCTCGCCGCCGAGCAGGACCAGGGCCGGCCGGTGCTTCCCGGTGGCCTCGTCGTGGTCGAGGAGGCCCTCCTCGATGAGGAGCTGGGCGTAGGTGGGCGTGACGTTGACGACGTCGACGCGGTGCCGGTCGCAGTAGGCGACCAGGGCCTCGGCGTCGCGGCGGAGTTCCTCGTCGCAGACGTGGACCTCGTGTCCCTCGACGAGCCAGAGCAGTTCCTCCCAGGACATGTCGAAGGCGAAGGACACGGTGTGCGCGATGCGCAGGCGCCGGCCTCCGGCCGAGGCGATGGCCGGGTCGAAGATCTCCTTCTGGTGGTTGAGCTGCATGTTCGTCAGGCCCCGGTACGGGGTGACGACGCCCTTGGGGCGGCCGGTCGAGCCGGAGGTGTAGATGACGTACGCCGGATGCTCCAGGCGGTCCGGCACGCCGTGGGCGAACGCGGGCCGCTCGGCGTCCGTGAGGTCGCCGCCGTCCAGGCCGGCCAGCTCGGCCGCCACGGCCTCGTCGTCCAGCAGGAGTTCGGGCGCTGCGGGCCGGCCGGTGCCGTCCCGCAGGGTGGGGGCGACGGCCGTCGTGGAGACCAGGCACAGCGGGCCGGTGTCCTCGGCCATGAGCCGCAGCCGGTCGGCCGGGTGGTCCAGGTCGAGCGGCAGGTAGGCGGCGCCGGTGCGCAGGACGGCGAACAGCGCGGCCACCATGTCGATGGAGCGGGGCAGCGCCAGCGCGACGACCTTCTCAGGACCGGCGCCCCGGGCGAGCAGCAGCCGGGCGAGCCGGTTGATGTGCGCGTCGAGTTCCGCGTACGTGAGGGCGCGCTCGCCGAAGACCAGCGCGACCGCGTCCGGGGTGCGGGCGACCTGGGTGGTGAGCAGGTCGGCGATGGTGTCGTCCGGCAGGGGCTCGCGGCTGCCGGCCCACTCGGCCGTCAGGGCCGCGCGCTCGCACGGCAGCAGCAGGTCCACACCGACGGTGCGGGCTGAGGCGGCGTCGGGGGCGGCCAGGGCCTCGGCGATCCGCTCCAGGATCTGCTCGAACCGGGCGAGGATCGTGGTGGCGGCGTCGGCGTCGAACAGGTCGGGCCGGGCCGCCAGGGTGATCCGCAGCCGCGTCTCGGGCGTGACGATCAGGGTGAGCGGGAAGTGGGTGCCGTCCACGTTCGACACGTCGGTGATGCCGTGGCGCTGGCGCAGCGCGGCGGCACGGTCCTCGCCGTCGGCCGAGCGGAGCACGAACAGCGTGTCGAAGAGGCGGCGGTGGCCGGTCTCCTGCTGGAGGGTGCCGAGGCCGACGTATTCGTACGGCATGACGGCGGCGCGCTCGGACTGCATCCGCCGCAGCAGGTCGAGCAGCGGCTCGTCCGGGGCGAAGGAGACCCTGGCGGGGATGGTGTTGAGGAACATGCCGATGATGCCGGCGACGTTCGGGACGTCGGCGGGCCGTCCGGCGACCGCGGTGCCGAAGGCCACGTCGCCGCGGCCGGTCATGGCGGAGAGGACCAGGCCCCAGGCGGCGTTGAGGACGGTGTTCAGGGTGAGCCCGTGGCGCCGTGCCAGGGTGCGCAGCCGGTCGCTGGTGTCCTGGGTGAGGGTGATGTCGTGGTCGGCGGGGATCACGGGGCCTGCGTCGCGGCCCGTCGGGGCGACCAGGGTCGGCTCGTCGAACCCGGCCAGCGCCTCGCGCCAGGCGGCGGTGGCCTGCTCCGTGTCCTGGCCGTCCAGCCAGGCGAGGTAGTCGCGGTACGAGCCGGCGGCGGGCAGGCCGGTGGTGTCACCGGCCCGCTCGTACAGGGTGAACAGCTCTTCCAGGAACAGCCATGCGGACCAGCCGTCCCAGAGGATGAGGTGGTGGGTGACGACGAGCCGGTCGCGGCCGTCGCCGAGCCGGATCAGCCGGAGCCGGCACAGCGGTGGGGCGGACAGGTCGAAGCGCTGCCGCCGGTCGGCCGCCAGCAGCTCCTCCACGCGGGAGCGCCGCTCCTCGGCGGACAGCCCGGACAGGTCGGTCTCCACGAGCGGGATCTCCGCGCCGTCCGCGATGAACTGCACGGGGCGGGGCAGCCCGTCGCTGGTGAAGGCCGCGCGCAGGCTGGTGTTGCGCTCCAGCAGGGCCCGGCAGGCGGCGCGCAGGCGGTCGGCGTCGAGGCGGTGGTCGAAGTCCAGGGTCTCCTGGGAGAGGTAGACGTCGAGGGCGTCGCCCGCGTCGTAGGTGGCGTGGAAGTACATGCCCTCCTGGAGCGGGGAGAGCGGCCAGATGTCCGCGACGGGCAGCCCGGCGGCGGCCTCGACGCGGGCGGTCTCCTCCGGTGTCAGCTCCAGTCCGCCGAGCGGCGCGGCCTGGGCGGGCTCCTCCTGCGGCCGCGGGGTGGTGCCTGCGGCGGAGGTGAGCTGGGCGAGGAGTGCCTGCAGGGCGGGGTCGACCGCGGCGCCGGACTGCTGCTGCTGCGCGAGCATCGCCTGGAGGGCGGCGGCGGCCTGCCCGGCGTCGGCGGCGGAGACGGTCACGCCGTCGGCGGGCGCCTCGGCGGGCGTCTTGGCGGGAGCGTCGGCGGCGGTCTCGTCCTGAGCGGCTGCGGCGGCGAGCGCGGCGGGCGTCCGGTGCTCGAACACGTCACGCGGGCTGATCGTCAGTCCCCTTTCGCGGGCCTGGGTGACGACGGCGATCGAGGTGAGGCTGTCGCCGCCGAGCACGAAGAAGTCGTCGTCGGCGCCGATCCCCGGCATGCCGAGGACGGCGGTGAAGATCTCGCACAGGGCCTGCTCCCGCTCGTCGCGGGGCGCGCGTCCGCCGCCCCGGGGGGCGACGGACGGCGACGGCAGGGCGTTCTGGTCGAGCTTGCCGCTGGGTGTCAGCGGCAGGGCGTCGAGGGTCACGACGGCGCCGGGCACCATGGTGGCGGGCAGCGCGTCCGCCAGCGCCTCGCGCAGGGCGTCGGCATCGAGCGGGGCGTCCGCCGGGACCGCGTAGCCGACGAGTGCGCCGTCCCGGACGATGACGGCCGCGCGGGCGACGCCCGGCAGACCGGCCAGGGCGGCCTCGATCTCGCCCAGCTCGATCCGGTTGCCGCGGATCTTCACCTGGCGGTCGGTGCGGCCCAGGTACTCGACAGCGCCGTCGGCGCGGCGGCGCACCAGGTCGCCGGTGCGGTACATGCGGGTGCCCGGCTCGCCGTACGGGTCGGCGACGAACCGTTCGGCGGTGAGGCCGTGCCGGTCGTGGTAGCCGCGCGCCAGCTGCACGCCGGCGAGGTAGAGCTCTCCCGGCACGCCGTCAGGGACGGGGCGCAGGAAGGAGTCCAGCACGTACAGGCGGGTGTTCCACACGGGGCGGCCGATGGGAACGGCGAGCTCGTCCCCGCCCTCGTACGGGAAGTACGTGACGTCGACGGCGGCCTCGGTGGGGCCGTACAGGTTGTGCAGCGGCACGGGGCCGCGCCCGTGGCGGGACGTCAGTTCGGTCCAGCGCCGCGCGTCCGGGCCCGTCAGCGCCTCGCCGCTGCAGAACACCCGGCGCAGGCTCGCCGCCCAGTCCGCGGCGTCGGCCGCAGCCATGACCTGGACGAACGCGGCCAGCATGGACGGCACGAAGTGCATCGTGGTGATCCGCTCGGCGCGGATCAGCTCGGCCAGGTAGGCCGGGTCGCGGTGGCCGTCGGGCCGGGCGAGGACGACGGTCGCGCCCTCGACGAGCGCCCAGAAGAACTCCCACACCGACACGTCGAAGCTGGACGGCGTCTTCTGGAGGATCCGGTCGTCGGGGACGAGCCCGTACTCGGCCTGCATCCAGGCGAGGCGGTTGACGATGGCCCGGTGCGTGACGGAGACGCCCTTCGGGCGGCCGGTGGAGCCGGAGGTGTAGATCAGGTACGCGGGGTGGTCGGGGCCTGCCTGCACGAAGGCGGGCGCGGCGGAAACCGCGGGCACGGCGGGCGGGTCCTCGTCCCGGTCGACGACGACCCGTTCGAGGCCCGGTACCTCGGGCAGCCGCGCGGCCGCGTCGGCCGTCGTGACGACCGTGCGGGCCCCGGAGTCGGTCAGCATGAACGCGACCCGGTCGGCCGGGTAGTCCAGGTCGACGGGCAGGTAGGCGGCGCCCGCCTTGTGGACGGCGAGCAGCGCGACCATCAGCTCCGCCGAGCGGGGCACCGCGACCGCGACGAACCGCTCGGGGCCGGCGCCGCGCGCCCGCAGCCGCCTGGCCAGGGCCTCGGCGCTCCGGTCGAGTTCCGCGTAGGACAGGGTGGTGCCCTCGAAGACGACGGCGGGCGCGTCCGGGGTGCGGGCGACCTGGGCGGCGAACAGGGAGGCGAGCGTCGCGTCCGGGTCGGGCAGCCGGTGCGCGGTGGCGTTCAGCTCGGTCAGGCGCTCCCGCTCCCGCCGGGACAGCAGGTCGACCTGTGCGACCGGGCGGTCCGGGTCGGCGACGAGGGTGCGCAGCAGCGCCTGGAAGCGGTCGGCGAGGGCGGTGACGGGTGTCCGGCCGAGCCGCGCCGCGTCGTACTTGAAGCGCAGCGCGAGGTGTCCGTCGTGCGGCTCGACGATCAGCGCGAGCGGGTAGTGGACGGCGTCGAACACCTCGGCGCCGGTCACGAGCCGCGTACCGGACTCGCTGTCGGCGGGGTGGTCGCCGGTGGGGTAGTTCTCGAAGACGACGAGGGTGTCGAAGAGTTCACCGCCGCCGGGTCCGGCGGATCCGCCCGCGAGGCGCTGGATCTCGGCGAGCCCGAGGTGCTGGTGGTCCAGCAGTGCCGCGTGCTCGTCCTGGAGGCGCCGGAGCAGTTCGGCCAGGGTGTCCCCGGCGCGCAGGGTGACGCGGGCGGGCAGCGTGTTGATGAACAGGCCGACGGCCGTGTCCAGGCCCGGGACCTCGGTGGTGCGGCCGGACACGGTGGTGCCGAAGACCACGTCTCCGCTGCCGGTCAGGCCGCTCAGCAGGAGGGCCCAGGCGCCGTGGACGATCGTGCCCAGGGTGAGCCCGTGCGTACGGGCGCGGGCCGTGAGGGAGGCGGTGAGCGCCTCGGGCAGCGTGACGTCGACGTGCTCGGGCCGCGCGGGCGCCGTGCCGTCCGACGGCTCCGTGAGGAGGGCGTCCGGCAGGCGGGTCGGCTCGTCGAGCCCGGCCAGGGCGTGCCGCCAGGCGTCGCGGGCGGCGTCGCGGTCGCGGCAGGCCAGCCAGGTCAGGTACGGCTCGGGTGCGGGCGGCGCTGGGAGGGTGTCGCCCTGGTAGGCGGCGGTCAGCTCGCGCAGCAGCACGGACACGGACCAGCCGTCCGCGATGATGTGGTGCAGGGTGAGCAGCAGCCGGTGGCGCTGCCCGTCCCGGACGAGCGTGGCCCGCATGAGCGGTGGCCGAGCGAGGTCGAAGCCTTCGGCGCGGTCCTGGTGCAGGATCGCCTTCAGGGTCGTGTGCTCGGTGGTGGCCTCGCGCCACGGCAGGGTCACGTGGTCGGCGATCCGCTGGACGACGCTGCCGTCGGGGAGCTGGCGGAAGGCGGCGCGCAGCAGCGCGTGCCGGTCCAGCAGCGTCTGCAGGGCCTGGCGCAGCCGGTCGGGGGCGACGGTGCCGTCGAGGTCCAGGAGTTCCTGGACGAGGTACAGGTCGCCGGCCTGCTCGTCGAACGCGGCGTGGAAGAAGAAGCCCTCCTGGAGCGGCGAGACGGGCAGGGCGTCCGCGTCGAGTTCCGCCACGGGTGCCGCGACCCGGTGGGCCTCACCCGCGACTCTGGCGAGTGCCGCCACCGTGCGCTGCCGGAACACGTCGCGGGGGGTGAGGGCGAGCCCGGCATCGCGGGCGCGGTTCACCAGCTGGATGGCGACGATGCTGTCGCCGCCCAGTTCGAAGAAGCTGTCGTGGACGCCCACCGACGGCAGGCCGAGGACGTCCGCGAAGAGTGTGGCGAGCGCGGTCTCGGCGGGTGTGGTGGGCGCGTCGCCGCCGGTCATCGCGGTCCACCGGGGTTCGGGCAGTGCGCGGGCGTCGAGCTTGCCGTTCGGGGTGAGCGGCAGCGGCCCGTCGAGGCGTACGAGGGCGGACGGCACCATGTAGTCGGGCAGTGACTCGGCGACCCGGCTGCGGGCGTCCGCCACGGCGGCGTCGGCGTCCGCGCCGGTCCCGGCCACGACGTACGCGACGAGGCGCTTGGCCTTCCGGTGGTCCTCGCGCACGAGGACGGCGGCCTGGGCGATGCCGGGGCAGGCCATGAAGGCGCTCTCGACCTCGCCGGGCTCGATGCGGTGGCCGCGGATCTTGATCTGGCCGTCGGCGCGGCCGAGGAACTCCAGGTTGCCGTCGGCGCCCCAGCGGACGCGGTCGCCCGTGCGGTACATCCGGGCACCGGGCTCGTCGGCGTACGGGTCGGCGACGAAGCGCTCGGCGGTGAGGCCGGGGCGGCCCAGGTAGCCGCGGGCGAGGCCGCGCCCGGCGACGTACAGCTCGCCGTCGGCGCCGACCGGCACGGGGCGGAGTGCCGAGTCGAGGACGTACGTGCGGGTGTTGGGGTCGGGGCGGCCGATGGGCGCGGCGCCGGGTCGCTCGGGGTCGGCGAGCCACAGGGTGGAGTTGACGGTCGCCTCGGTGAGGCCGTACGCGACGACGACCCGCAGCCGGTCCGACCAGCGGGCGATCAGCTCGCTCGGGACGGCCTCGGTGCCGACGATCAGCACGGCGCCTTCGGGGAGTTCGCAGTCCTGCGGGAGCGCCGAGACGAGTGACGGCGGCAGGATCATGTGGGTGGCGCGGTGGCGCCCGATGTAGTCGGTGAGGGCCGGGCCCGCGACCCTGCGCTCGGTCGGCACGACGATGATCCGGCCGCCGACGCACAGCGACATGATCAGGTCCCAGACCGTCACGTCGAAGCCGACGGACGCGAACTGCACGACCCGGCTGCCGGCGGTGACGCCGATGCGTTCGGTGGCGGTGGCGACGAGGCTGCCGACGCCGTCGTGGGAGACGACGACGCCCTTGGGGCGGCCGGTGGAGCCCGAGGTGTAGATGACGTACGCGGCCTGGGCCAGAGCGATCGGCAGGCCCGGGTCGGAGGGGTCCTGCGCGGCCAGGCCGGCGGTCGTGGACGGGGCGTCGAGGAGGAGGCGGGTGACGCCGGGGGCGTCCGGCAGGGCGCCGGACAGTTCGCCGGTGGTGACGACGGTGCGGGCCCCGGAGTCGTCCAGCATGTAGGCGATGCGGTCCTGCGGGTGGTCGGCGTCGAGGGGCAGGTACGCGGCCCCGGCCTTCATCACGGCGAGCAGGGAGACGACGAGTTCGGGTGAGCGGGGCACGGCCACGCCGACGACGTCCTCGGCGCGCACGCCGCGCGCGGTGAGGAGGCGGGCGAGGCGGTTGGCGGCGGCGTTGAGCTGGCCGTACGTCAGCTCGCGGTCCTCGCAGACCAGCGCGACCGCGTCGGGGTCGCGCCTCACCTGCTGCTCGAAGGCGGCCGGCCAGGACAGTTCGGGTGCGTCGCACGGGGAGACGCCGAACTCGCCGAGCAGTCGGCCGCGCTCGTCGGCGGAGGTCAGCTCGATCCGGCCGACGGGCCGGTCCAGGCCGTCGGCGAGCGCTTCCAGTACGGCGAGGAAGCGGACCTCGTGGACGCGCAGGGCCTCCTCGTCGCAGACGGCGGCGTCCGCGTCGAGGTGGAGGCGGAGGCCTCGGCCGCCGTCGGCCTCCGCGACGCTGACGGCCAGGTCACTGACCGGGCCGAGCCAGACCGGGTCGAGGTGGGTGGTGTGACCGGCGAACCGCAGGCCGCCGCCGCGGGGCAGGACGTTGACGGTCGGGCCGACCAGCTCGTGGACGCCGTCGGGCAGGCCCAGTTCCCTGGCGAGGTCCTCGGCGCGGTAGCGGCCGTGGGTGACGGCGTCGTCGATCTCGCGGCCTATGCGGTCGAGGAGTTCGGCGCCGGTCGTGCCCGGGCGGACGGTCACGCGCAGCGGGACGATGTTGGACACCATGCCGGGTGTGGTGACGGACACGCCGTCCTTGCGGGCGGCGATGGGGAGGCCGAGCACGAGGTCCTGCTCGCCGCTGGTGCGGTGCAGGTAGGCGGCGACGGCGGCGATGAGGAGGCGGGAGGTGCGGACGCCCGCGCGTGCGGCGGCGGCGTTCAGCCGGTCGGTGCGGGCGGGCGGCAGCTCGACGGTGCGGCGGAGGCGGCGCGTCGTGGCCGACGTGGCGCGCTCGGTGAGGCGTACGGGCTCAGGGCGGTCGGCCAGGCGGTCCAGCCAGTACGCGCGGTCCCGCTCGTGCTGTGCGGAGGCGCGGTAGGCGTGGTCGTCGTCGACGAGCCGGGTGAGCGCCCAGTCGACGGGGGCGGGCCGGCGGCCCTCCACGGCGGCGGTGTAGATCTCGCCGGCGCGGCGGGTGATGAGGGCGACGCCCATGCCGTCGACGGCGATGTGGTGGTAGCGCTGGTACCAGAGGACGCGGTCGTCGGCGATGCGCAGCAGGGCCTGCGCGTGCAGCGGGTCGGCCGCGAGGTCGACGGGACGGTCGCGGTCGGCGGCCATCCAGTCGGCGGCGGCCTGCTCGGGGTCCTGGGCGTCGCGCAGGTCGACCGTGGGGACGCCGACAGCGGCCGCGGTGGGCGTCTGGACGGCGCCGCCGTCGGCCGGGGTGACGCTGACGTGCAGGCACTCGGCCTCGGTCACCGCCTGGCGTACGGCGGTGGTGAGCCGGCCGAGGTCGATGACGCCGCCGTTCAGGTCCAGGACGAAGACGATGTTGAAGGCGGTGCTGTCGGGCTCGATCTGCTGGGCGAGCCAGACGCCCTTCTGGCCGCCCGTGACGGGTATCCCGGAAGCGGACGTCCGGTCCGACTCGACGTCAAACATCGTGCGAAAGGGCCTTTCCCTGGTGGTGCGTCAGTGATGGGGGAGGAGAGCGGGTGTGTACCGCACGGCGTGCGTCCCGCCCGTCCGCAGGGCCGGTGGCGGACGGGCGGGACGCACAGTCGGGGTGCCGACGCCTACTTGATGTCCGCCAGCAGCGGTTCGATCTGCTCGATCGCGTAGGGGATCGACAGGACCGTGTTGAAGGAGAACGCGGCGCCGATGTCCGGGTCCTGGTACGGCACGAAGAGGTCGCGCTTCTCCTGGTGGACCTTCAGCTTCTTGTAGAGCGGCTCGGCCTTGATACGGTCGTTGGCCTCGGTGCTGGAGGTGACCCAGACGAGGCGGTCGACATCGAGGACGTTCAGCTTCTCGGCGCTCAGCTCGGCGACGTTCCAGCCGGGCTTGGCCATGGTGTCGATCTCGGGCTTCAGCTTGAAGCCGAGCTCGTTGAAGAAGATCGCCTTGGGGTCGGTCTTGGTGAACGCCGAGTACTTGCCGGCCTCGAAGCTGTCGGCCACGGCGACGGTCATCTTGGCGAACTCGGGGTGCTTGTCGCGGATGGCCTTGAAGCGGGTGTCCACGTCCGCGATCAGCTTCTCGGTCTCGGCGTCCTTGCCCAGCGCCTTGCCGATCTGCCGGGTCATGACCTGCCAGGGGGCGCCGTAGTCCGGGTGCTCCTTGGGCTGGGCGACGACCTTGGTGAACTTGGAGAGGGTGTCGTACTGCTCCTTCTTCATGCCCGAGTACTGGGCGACGACGAGGTCGGGCTTCAGCGCGGCGATCTTCTCGATGTTGTACTCGTCGCGCTCACCGACGATCTCGGGCTTCGTGCCGCCCCACTTGTCCTTGGCCCACGGCCACTTGCCGTACGGGTCCTCCTTGAACCAGTCGACCGCGCCGACCGGCTTGACGCCGAGCGCGAGGACGGCGTCCTGGTCCGACAGGCCGAGCGTGACGACCCGCTTCGGCTCCTTGTCGATCGTCGTGCTGCCGTACTTGTGGTCGACGGTCACCGGGAAGGCGGCGGACTTGTTCTCCGCGCTCGCGCCGGTCGAGGGCTTGGACTCGGCCTTCTTCTCGGCGCCGCCCCCACAGGCGGTCAGAGCGAGCGCGGCGACGGCGGCAACGGCCACACGGGGGACGTTTCTGACGAGCCGCGTCAGCGCGGGGCGTGTACCAGTGGACACGAAGGTTCCTTTCACGGGGGTTTCACTGTGCGTGCCCGATCCGCCGAGTACGACGGCGCTACCGGCGGGCAGGCGTGTGGGGGGCTCGGCCCGGGGCGTTCCGGGTGGCGGGGGGAGCGGTCAGAGGGCGGCGCTGCCGATCTCGTCGGCGACCGGCCGGGCCACGTCTCCGGTGTCCTTGAGGGCACCGGTGACGATCGAGTCCAGGATCTCGCCGACCCGGATCGCGGTGTTGGACAGCAGCGAGGAGGTGATGCCGTGGGTGTGCTCGGTGCCGCCCTGGAGGTAGATGCCGCAGCGCACGTTCGGGTCGGTCGCGACGCGGTAGTCGCGCTCGACGCGCAGACGGCCCTCGTCGTCGCGGTGGCAGTGCCGGGCCACGTCGCCGAGCAGGCCCAGCGGGTCGGCCTGGCGGTAGCCGGTGGCGTAGACCACGATGTCGGCGTCCAGGGTCGACGTCTCGCCGGTGACGAGGGACTTCACGCTGGCGCGTACCGCGTCGCCGGTGTCCTCGACGCCGGTGAGCCGGGACACGTTGATGAAGCGGAGGCGCTCGGTGCCGAGGACCTTCTCCTGGTACGCCTGGCGGTAGAGGTCGTCGATCAGGTCGATGTCCACCACGGAGTAGTTGGTGTTGCCGTGGTAGTCCATCAGCTTGCGCTTGATGTCCTCGGGCGCCGTGTAGTACTCGTCGACGGCGGCGGGGTCGAAGATGCGGTTGGCGAAGCTGCTGTCGTCGGCGGGGCTGTAGCCGTAGCGCGAGAAGACCGCGCAGACCTCGGCCTTGGGGAAGCGGCGGTGCAGGTAGGCCACGTTCTCGGCGGCGCTCTGGCCGGCGCCGACGACGACGAAGCGGCGCGGGTCGGTGCCCTCCAGGCCTTCGACCTTCGCGAGCAGCTCGGAGTTGTGCCACACGCGGTCGCTGCGCTCGACGCCCTCGGGCATGAGGGGGCGCAGTCCCGTGCCGATGACGAGGTTGCGGGCCCGGTGGACGACGAGCTCGGTGCCGGAGCGTGCCGTCACCTCCAGGTACTCGATCACGCCGTCCCTGACGACGGGCTCGACGGCGACGACCTCGTGCCCGTAGGACACCATGTCGTCGACCTTCGCGGCGGCCCACTCGAAGTAGTCGTGGAACTCGACCCGCAGCGGGAAGAGGTTCTTGTGGTTGACGAAGTCGATGAGCCGGCCCTTGCTCTGCAGGTAGCAGAGGAAGCTGTACTCGCTGGACGGGTTCCGCAGGGTCACGAGGTCCTTCAGGAAGGACACCTGCATGGTCGCGTCGTCGATGAGCATGCCGCGGTGCCAGCCGAAGCACGGCTGCCGCTCGAAGAAGTGCGCGGTGACCGCCTCCTGCCTGCCGACGCGGGCGTTGTGCTCGCTGAGCGCTATCGCCATGGCCACGTTGGACGGCCCGAAGCCGATACCTATGAGGTCGTGGACCAGAGGGGCGTCGCCAGGAAGAACCTGAGACATGTCACTCCCATCGTGCGGGACAGCGCCTGTGAGGCGTGGTGAGAACGAGACATCGGGCACGCCGGAACCGGCGACCGAGCGGAACTTAGGTAAAGCTAACCTGATCTGGCCAGGCTGTCGACGTGGGCAAAACGGGCAAATCGTTGATCACGCCACCAATCACCGTGGAATCGTGGCGTGTTGCACCGTTAGGTAAGCCTTGCTTTACTTGTCGCCGGTCATTCGCTCTCTTGAGGAGGAACCCCCATGCGGGTCGTCATGTTCGGTTATCAGACCTGGGGGCACCGCACCCTGCAAGCGCTCCTGGACTCCGAGCACGACGTGGTGATGGTCGTGACCCACCCCAAGAGCGAGCACGCCTACGAGAAGATCTGGAGCGACTCCGTCGCCGAGCTGGCCGAGGAGCACGGCGTCCCCGTGGTCATCCGCAACCGGCCGGACGACGAGGAGCTGTTCCAGCTCCTCAAGGAAGCCGACCCGGACATCATCGTGGCCAACAACTGGCGCACGTGGATCCCGCCCCGCGTCTACACCCTCCCCCGCCACGGCACGCTGAACGTCCACGACTCGCTGCTGCCCAAGTACGCCGGGTTCTCCCCCATCATCTGGGCCCTCATCAACGGCGAGTCCGAGGTCGGCGTGACCGCGCACATGATGGACGAGGTGCTCGACGCGGGCGACATCGTCCTGCAGCAGGCGGTCCCCGTCGGGCCGAAGGACACCGCGACCGACCTGTTCCACAAGACGGTCGACCTCATCGCCCCCGTCACCGTCGGCGCGCTCGACCGCATCGCCTCCGGCGAGACCGAGTTCACCCGGCAGGACCGCTCGCAGGCCAGCTTCTACCACAAGCGGTCCGAAGAGGACATCCGCGTCAACTGGGACTGGCCCGCCGACGCCCTGGAGCGCCTGGTCCGCGCCCAGTCCGCGCCGTACCCGGCGGCGTTCACCTTCCACAAGGGCAAGCGCCTCGAAATCCTCTCCGCCTTCGTGTCCGAGGGACGCTACGGCGGCACCCCCGGCCGCATCTTCTACCGCGAGGGCGACGGCGTGGTCGTCGTGGCCGGCGCCGACGCCCGCACGGGCCGCAACCACGGCCTGGCCATCACCCGCGTCCGCACCGAGGACGGCCGCGAACTGCCCGCGACCGAGTACTTCACCTCGATGGGCGGCTACCTCACCGGCCGCCCCTGACCACCGGGACCCGGAGTCGGCCGGCTCCGCGTCAGCGCACGGGCGAGGGCGCGGAGCGGTGCCGAGGATCTCGACGCGGCGGGACCTCTATGCCGGGGACGCCAGGCCGGGGTGGTCCTTGAGCAGCCTGGGCGGAGCCGCCTGGCGCCAGGAGTCGACGACGATCGCGCGGAGTTCGTCCGCGTCGTCGAGCGCGGCCAGCCGCACCCGCACCCAGGCGAAGGACGCCTCGTGGTCCGCGACCCAGAACTTCTCGGGCTCGGCGAGGACCAGCTCGCCGCGCTCCTCCTTCGGGCAGCGGACGGCCATCGACGTCTCGTCGTCGGGCAGGGTCAGGAACATCTTCCCGGCGACGCGGAAGGTGGGCATGGACCAGGCCTCCTTCTCGGTCGTCTCCGGCAGGGCGAGGGCGAGTTCGCGAACTTCGTCAGACGTGCACACGCTCCGACCGTACGACAGGCCACTGACATCGGGACGCGGCGCGGACGCGCGGACCGCCCGGGCGTAGGCTGCGCTCAGCACCGACACGGCGGGGGGCGTGGCACATGACGGCTGGGACGGCACAGCAGAGGTGGGCGTCGAGCCTCGATGCGGTCGTGGTGTACGCGCAGGGCGCCGTCTGCCGCCGGCTGGCCCGGGGCAGCGTGCCGCCGGACGGCCGGGTACGGGTGACGGGGCTCCCCCGCTCACTGGACCCCGGCTCCCTGCGGGCCCGTGTCCTCGGCGCCCCCGGGGTGCGCGTCACCGAGGCCCGGGTGGACGTCGAGGCGGAGCCGCTCGGCACGGGCCCCGGCACCGGTACGCCCCACGAGTGGGAGCGCGAGGTCGAGCGGCTGCGCGACGCGTACGCGGCGGCGCAGGGCCGCCGGGACCGGCAGATGAGCCTGATCGACGAGGTCAGGGCTCTGCAGCCGGTCCCGCCGGCCCGCAGGCGCGAGGACCCGCACCGCCGCACCCCCGCCGACGCGTGGCTGGAGCTCGCCGACTTCGTCGACGAGCGGCTGACGCGGCTGCACACACGCCTCGTCGAGCTGGAGGAGGCGCTGCGCCGCGCCGAGCACGAACTCACCGTCGCCGCGGACCGGCTCGCCCGCGCCTCCACCGACGCGCCCTCAGCGCACGTGCGGACCACGGTCTCCGCGGTCCTGACCCTCGACGGCACCCTCGACGGCACCGGCGACGCGGAGGCGGAGCTGGAGCTGGAGCTGGAGTACGGGGTGCCGGGCGCCGTCTGGGTGCCCGCCTACCGGCTCACCCACCGTCAGGGTGACGACAGCGGCCGGCTGGTGCTGCGCGCCTCGGTCGCGCAGCGCACCGGCGAGGACTGGGCCGGCGTGCGCATCGCCCTGGCGACCGCCGATCTGCGGCGCCGCACCGATCTGCCGAGGCTCCGCTCGGTCCGGATCGGACGCCGTCAGCCCGTCCCCGCGCCTTCGGGCTGGCGCGAGCCCCCGGCGGGGCTCGCCGACCTGTTCACCGGGTACGAC
>NZ_JABWDV010000178.1 GCF_013362995.1 Streptomyces sp. TRM64462
TCGCCCCGGCGGCCCACGCCGCGCCGCTCCTGCCCTCCTGGACCCGCAGGATGACCACCGGCCGCAAGGCCGTCGGCGCCACGGCCCTGCGCCCCGCCCCGCACGAGGGCCCGGCCGCGGGCCTCACCGGCGAATGGACCACCGCCACGCCGTACCCCACCGGGTACCCCGCCCCGTACCGCGACCCCGCAACATCCACCGCCCCGTACCCCGACCCCGCCATGCCCGCTGCCACAGCCACCGCCACGCCTCCCTCCACGGCCCCGCCCGCCCCCGGACACGCCACCCCGCCGCCCGGCCTCCTGGCCGTCCTCGCGGGCCGGCACAGCGCGGGCCTCAGCCTCGGCCGCCTCGGCCGCTGGGAGGAGGCCGGCGAGGTGCACCGCGCGGTCGCCGCCGAACGCGAGCGGATCCTGGGCCCCGACCACCCCGACACCCTCGCCAGCCGCTACGAGGCCGGCTTCACGCTCAGCCGCACCGGTCGCGCCGCCGACGCCCTGCGCGAGCTCGGCCGCGTCGCCGAGGGCCGCGCCCGCGTCCTCGGCCCCGACCACCCCGACACCCTCACGGCCCGTCAGGAGACGGCGTACGCACTCGGCCGCCTCGGCCGCCACGCTGAGGCCCACCAGACGTACGCCGCCGTGCTCGCCGCCCGCGAACGCACGCTGGGCCCCGACCACCCCGACACCCTCCACTGCCGCCACAACCTGGCCTGCACGCTCGGCAGACTCGGCCGCCTCGACGAGGCGTACCGCATGGCCCACGACGTCGCCGCCGCCCGCGCCAGGATCCTCGGCCCCGACCACCCCGACACGCTGGTCACGCTGTACGAAGTGGCGTACACGCTCGGACAGCTGGGCCGCTGGACGGACGCCCTGCGCACCTACCGCGAGGTCGCCGCCGCCCGCACGCGCGCCCTCGGCCCCGACCACCCGGACACGCTCGCCGCCCGCTACGAGGCCGGCATCTGCCTCGGCCGCCTCGACCGCGGCCACGAGGCGCTGGAGCTGTACGTCGACCTGGTCGCCGCCCGCACCCGGGCGCACGGCCCCCACCACCCGGAGACCCTGCGCGCCCGGCACGGACTCGGCGTCAACCTGGGCCGCCTGGGCCGCTGGGAGGACGCGCTCGCCGAGGCCCGCGCCGTCGCCGCCGCCCGCGAGCGGGCCCTGGGCCCCGATCACCCGGACACACTGCTCAGCCACCGCGAGGTCGCCGTGTGCCTGGGCTGGCTCGGCCGCTGGGCGGAGGCACTCACCGGCTACCAGCGCGTCGCCCGCACCCGCGAACGGGTGTTCGGCCCCGACCATCCCGACACCCTCGCCGGCCACCACGACGAGGCCCAGTGCCTGGAGCAACTGGGCCGCCACACCGAGGCCGTCGAGCTGTACCGCCGCGTCGCCGCCGTCCGGCAGCGCCGCGCTCCCGGCACCCCCTGACCCGCCCCGGAACAGCGGTCCGGGTGGGCACCCCCACAGGGCACCCACCCGGGACCGGCCGGACGGCCGTGGTCGGTCCGTCGGCGGTCCGTCAGCCGACGTGCCAGCAGGTGCCCTCGAAGCCGCCCACATGGACACTGCCCGCCTGGACGTGACCGCCGCTGAACCAGCAGCCGCTGACGTCACCGTTGACGTCATCGTGCGCGGCGGCGGGGGAGGCCGCGAAGAAGCCGGCAGCGAGCAGGCCGGCCAGAGCGATCGAGATGCGCCGAAGCATGTTTCTCTCCTTCGAGTGGGGGTACGTTGGGGTACTCGCCACGACTCTTCACCAGCCGCCACCGCACCGCACGCCGAGACGTACGACCGGGTGGTCCGCCCCGGCGTGTCCGCACCGGGCGTGGCCACGCGACGTTCCCGGACACGCCGACGGCCCCGCCCCGGCCGCAGAGGCGACCGGGTCCGGGGCCGTCGAGACGTGTGACTGAAGGAGAGGTGAGGGGCCGGTCAGCCCTGCGGCGGCGGCGGTTCCTGGCGGCGGTCCGGCGGCTGCTCGCCGCCGAGTTGCTCCTTGAGCTTCTCCTGGGCGGCGTCCACCTGGCTGCTGTACTTGCCCTGGGTCTTCTCGTCGACGAAGTCGCCGGCCTTGTCGACGCCCTTGCCGGCCTGCTCCTCGTGCCCCTTCAGCATCTGCTTGAGCTTGTCCATCACGGACATGGGTCATCCTCTCGATGAGCTGCCCCCTGACCCCCAGTCTCCCCGCACCGCCCCTCCTCCGCATCCGGGAGAGATCAGCAGCCGCGGCCCCGCACCGGTGCGGGCGGCCTCGACGGCCGCCAGCCGTTCGTACCCGGCCGGCGGCATGAGCGGCCGCCACGCGGCCAGTTCCCGTACGTCCCAGCGGGAGTGCTCCGCGGGGTCCAGGCGCATCGAGGACAGCTGCTCCGGCGTGAGCCGCCCCCCGTCGAACACGAACCCGACACCGGGCATCGGCCACGCCGGATCCGGGTGCTGGAAGTGCGTGAGCAGCAGCTCGGGCGTGAGGCCGCGGAAGTGCTCCAGACCGGTCTCCTCGATGCCCTCCCGCACGGCGGCCTCCCACGGGTCCTCGTCCGGTTCGAGGTTCCCGCCCGGCAGCAGCCACCCGTGCGTGCCGTAGGTGGCACGCAGCTGCACCGGCCGGTCGGCCTCGTCGCGGACGTACAGCGCCGCGTACACGGTGGCATGGGTGAGGGTCTGGACGTACTCGGCGGGCGGCAGCAGGTGCAACGAGGTCTCCTCCTCGAAGGAAGCGGATACGCGTACGGGACCGGGGTGGGGGTAGGGGTACGGAGGTCCGCCCACCCTCTCGCATCCGCACCGCCCGGCGTGCCGAAACCACGGCGGCACCACCCCTGCGAGTGGCCCCGCCACCGCCGCCCGCCCGTCACCCGGACCCGCCTCGCGGTCACGCGGCGACGCGCCCCGCCGTCACGGCGCCACGTGCCCGCCGGACAACGCCGCCGCGTCCGCGCCCTCCTTCTCCTTCTCCTCCTCCTGGGACCGCAGCCACTCCTCGTGCGCCCGGGACACCCGCGCCCACAGGGCCGCCCGGTCCGCCGCGTCCAGACCGCCGAGCTCGCGCCCGAACTCCCCGGCGAGCAGCGCGAACCACTCGTCGGCGGTGTCCACCGCCCGCTCCGACCGGCCCGCCGGCTCGATGCGCACCAGCATCCGGCCGCGCAGCAGCAGCACCGCGTCGGCGTCCCGGCGCACGGCGGTGAACGTCGTGAGAAACGGCGAGTCCTCCGCCGTCGACAGCCGGTGGTGCTCCTCCGCGAAATCCGCCATGCCCGCCGGCTCCCCGCGGAACTCCACCACCGGGAAGGCACCCCGCTCGTCGTGGTGGAACGTCCAGCCGCCCGGCTCCGTCACGGACGGCTCCAGCCGGTACGTGAAGCCGCGCCGCTCGTACGTCCCCGCCCGCAGCGGCAGCGGCTCGTACGGCCCGTCGCCGAGCCCCACGTCCACGAACCAGGCGTCCGCGCCGATCCGCACGGTCAGCGCCAGGTGGTTGCCGTTCGCACCCCGCCCCTCCGGCTCCATGTGGACGCCGCCCACATGCAGCGTGACGTCGTACCCGAGCGCCCGCAGCAGCGCGGCGAACGCCCCGTTCAGATGGAAGCAGTAGCCGCCCGCACCCGCCGCGAACCGCCGCACCGACAGCTCCGGGTCGATGCCCGGCGGCCGCCCGAGCTGGATGTCCACGTTCTCGTACGGCACCCGCTCCAGGTGCGCCCGCTGCAACGCGAACAGCTCCGCGGCGGACGGCGTCCCGGACGGAACGACACCGAGCCGCCCCAGATATCCCTCAAATCCCTCTGGAATCATAAGAATTAAGCCTAACGGGCGATCTCCACGGCGATTCATCGGGGCATCCTGCCCGCCGCCGCAGGGCCTGCGGCCCTCAGTCCGCCGACGCCGCCCACCCGTCCGCCTCGACGCGCGCCGCGTCCCCGGGCCGCGCCTCGTCGAACAGGACCCGGTCGCCGTCCAGCACCCGCAGCCCGTCCACGTACACGCCGCGCCCCGCGTACCGCCCGTCCGTCGCGTACCGCCAGCGCAGCCGCACAGGCCCGG
>NZ_JABWDV010000179.1 GCF_013362995.1 Streptomyces sp. TRM64462
ACGCCTCGGCGTGGAACCCGGCGATGGAGTGCCCCACCACGGTGACCGGCTCGTTCGTGCAGCCGAGTGCGTCCAGCACGCCCGCGATCCGGTGCGCCTCGCCCTCCGCCGTCGGCGCCGTGGCGGCGGGGCCGCTCAGGCCGTGGCCGGGCCGGTCGAAGCGGACGACCGTGCGGTGCGGCGTGAGCAGCGGGACGACCGGGTCCCAGTCGAACCAGGCCATGCCGAGCCCCGCGCTCAGCACGCAGACGGGCCCCGCCCCGTCGACGGCCACATGGTGGGCCACTCCCCCGACCCGTACGAACCGGGTCATCCCCGCGCCTCCTCGCCCCGCCCCGCCACGCCGGGCCGCCTCTCGTCCTCGCCCGACACGTCCGACCGCCCCGACCGCCCCTGCCTCGGGCCGAAGGCCCCGCGGGCGAGGGACCATGCCAGGACCAGGAGCCAGATCGCCAGGAGGAGGAGCTGGGCGCGTTGGGCCGCGCCGAGTGCCCAGTGGCCGCGCTCCGCCTCGAACGCGGTGACGGCGGCGAGCGTCCAGGCCGTGGCGGCCAGTTCCAGGGCGACGAGGGCGGGGCCCGTACGGGCGAGGGGGCGCCACCGGCCGTAGCGGCGGGCGGCGACCGTGAGCGCCACGACGGCCGTGACGGCGCCCGCCATGGCGAGGCTGGAGCTGACGGCGTGCGCGGCGTGCGTGGCCGGGACGAGCCCGGCGTCCTCGCGGGCCGCGCAGGCGGCATCGGCGGTGGGCGCGCAGCTCAGCGGCAGCCGCGAGTCGGCGACCGTGGCGGCGCCGAACACCGCGAGGGCCACCCAGCCGGTCACCGACCAGAACCGGCGCTCCAGCGTGCGCACGGCCGGCAGCGCGACGGCCAGCAGCGCGGCGGTCAGCAGCAGGGCGCCCGCGACCAGGTCGGCGGCGCGGAAGAAGCCGCTCAGGGGCTGGTCGGTGGCGGCGAGTTCGCTGACGTACGACTCGACGGGGTCGAGGCCGGTGCCGAGGAACGGTTCGAGCAGCCAGGCGCTGTACGAGAGGGCCCCGAGGACGAGCAGGGCGGCCAGGAGCGTGACGGGGGCGGCGACGGACCGGCGCCGGTCGTTCCGGCGGGGGTGCGTCGGTGTCATGGCCCCATGATCCGTGCCGTACGCTCCCGCCGCAAAGTCCATACCCGGAGGGGGTAGGCTGCGGCCCATGGTCGCCGGGGCGAGAGGGCGGTGCGCGCGGAGCGCGGCACGGTACGGGCAGCTGCTGCTGCTCGCCGCGCTGCTGCTCGGCATCGTCACGATGCACACGTGGGGCCATCCTTCGGAGCATGCGGGGACGCACTCGGTGGCGGCGCCCGCGGCCGGCGCGGGGCACTCGGGACACCCGGCCGCGCACGGCACCCGGGTGCATGACGCACCTGAAGACGCTCCGCCGGGCGGTATGGATGCGGCCGCGATCTGTTTCGCCCTGCTCGGTTCGGCCGGCGTGGGCCTCGGCGCCCTGGCCCTGCTGCGGCTGCCGTGCCGCGCCCGGCGCGGTAGGGGGACGGCCTCGGGCACCGGCCGCGGCGCCGCCCGGGTGGTGCGGCCGCAGTGGCCACCGCCGCCGCGGCTGCGCGTGGCCCTCGCGGAACTCTCGGTGTTGCGGATCTAGGAACGACGGACGGGGCGGACCTGCGCGCCCGCGCGTCCACCCGTACCTCCGTACGTACCTTTTCCGAGGAAACACACCGATTCGAGGTGCACTTCACCATGCGTACCTTCTCTTCCGCCTCCTCCGCTTCCTCTGCGTCGTCTGCGTCGTCTGCGTCGTCTTCGCGCCGTACCGTGCTCGGCGCCGGCCTCGCCGTGGCCGGGACGGCGGCGCTCTCCGCCTGCTCGGGCTCCGGGTCGGGATCCGCGTCGGGTTCCGGGCACGGCGGGCACGGCGCGTCGGCCGCGCCCCCGTCCGCGCCCGCGGGCTTCGTCGCGCCCGACGGGCCCGAGGTCGCCGCGGCCGAGGCCGCCCGGGGCCCGGGTCCCGTCCGCGAGGTCCGGCTCACCGCCACGGCCACCACCCTCGACCTGGGCGGCGGCCGCACCGTGAAGTCCTGGGCGTACGGGGACCGGCTGCCCGGCAAGGAGGTGCGGGTCACGGCGGGCGACACGCTGGCGCTGACCCTCGCCAACCACCTGCCCGAGGCCACGTCCCTGCACTGGCACGGGCTCGCGCTCCGCAACGACATGGACGGCGTGCCGGGGCTGACCCAGCGGGACATCAAGCCCGGCGCCGAGTTCGCGTACCGCTTCACCGTGCCGCACCCCGGCACGTACTGGTTCCACCCGCACTCCGGCACGCAGCAGGACCGGGGCCTGTACGCGCCGCTGATCGTCGACGACCCGAAGGAGCCGCTCTCGTACGACAAGGAGTGGGTCGTCGTCCTGGACGACTGGCTCGACGGGGTCGACGGCTCGACGCCGGACGCCGTCCTGGCCGAGCTCCGCAAGGGCATGGGCGGCGGCGGCATGGACCACGGCGGCGGGCACGAGGGCCACGGGGCGGTCGCGGGCGAGAGCGGCCCGTCGCCGGAGCCGGGCCCGTCCGGCTCGTCCGGGCCGTCCGGCTCGTCCGGGCCGTCGCGGATGATGATGGGCGCGCGCAGCGACCTGCTGGGCGACGACGCGGGCGATGTGGCCTACCCGTACTACCTGGTCAACGGCCGTACGCCCGAGGCGCCTTCGGAGTTCCGCGCCAAGCCGGGGGACCGGATCCGGCTGCGGATCGTGAACGCGGGCGGCGACACCGCGTTCCGGGTCGCGCTGGGCGGCCACCGCCTGACGGTGACGCACACGGACGGGTTCCCGGTGCGGCACGCGGAGACCGACGCGCTGCTCATCGGCATGGGCGAGCGGTACGACGTGCTGGTCACGGCGGGCGACGGGGTCTTCCCGCTGGTCGCGGCCGCCGAGGGCAAGAAGGCGGCCGCGCTGGCGGTGCTGCGGACAGGCGCGGGCGCCGCGCCCGCCGCGTCCGTACGGCCCGGGGAGCTGACGAGCGGCCGGGTGCTGACGGCGGACCGGCTGAAGGCCGACCCGTCGGTGGCGCTCGCCGCCCGCACCCCCGACCGGACGGTCAGGATCCGGCTGACCGGCGGGATGGCGCGCTACGACTGGGCCTTCGACGGCAAGCCGTACACGGCGGACCAGCGGCACGCGGTGAAGGCGGGCGAGCGGGTCCGGCTGGTGTTCGCCAACGGGACGACCATGTGGCATCCGCTGCATCTGCACGGCCACACCTTCGCCCTGGCGAACGCGGCGGGCGGGCCGCGCAAGGACACGGCGGTGATCCTGCCGAACGGCACGCTCACGGTGGACTTCGACGCGGACAACCCGGGGCTGTGGATGATCCACTGCCACAACGTCTACCACGCGGAGGCGGGGATGATGACGGTGCTCGGATACCGCCGCTGAGGTGGGCGTACTCCCCCGGTCGGGGCGGCTTCGGCGGGCCGCCCCGGAGGTGGGGTGGGCCACACGCCGGGTCCAGGGCATCGCGTCGGTCTGACGATTACACTGGGGCGCGTGCCTCAACTTCGCCTCGCCCTGAATCAGATCGACTCGACCGTCGGCGACCTCGCCGGCAACGCCGAGGCGGTCGTCCACTGGACCCGGCACGCCGCCGGACAGGGGGCGCACCTCGTCGCGTTCCCCGAGATGGTGCTGACCGGCTACCCCGTCGAGGACCTCGCGCTGCGCTCGTCGTTCGTGGAGGCGTCGCGGGACGCGCTGCGGGCGCTCGCCGTGCGCCTGGCCGACGAGGGCCTCGGGGAGCTGCCGGTCGTCGTCGGCTACCTGGACCGCGCCGAGAAGGCCATGCCGAAGTTCGGGCAGCCGGCCGGCGCCCCCCAGAACGCGGCGGCCGTGCTGCACCGGGGTGCGGTGGCGCTGACGTTCGCCAAGCACCACCTGCCGAACTACGGGGTCTTCGACGAGTTCCGCTACTTCGTGCCGGGCGACACGCTGCCCGTGGTCCGCGTCCACGGCGTCGACGTGGCGCTGGCGATCTGCGAGGACCTGTGGCAGGAGGGCGGCCGCGTCCCGGCGGCGCGCTCCGCGGGCGCCGGGCTGCTGCTGTCGATCAACGCGTCTCCGTACGAGCAGAACAAGGACGACGTGCGCCTGGAGCTGGTGCGCAAGCGCGCCCAGGAGGCCGGCTGCACCACCGCGTACCTGGCGATGATCGGCGGGCAGGACGAGCTGGTCTTCGACGGCGACTCGATCGTCGTCGACGCGAACGGCGATGTCGTCGCGCGGGCGCCGCAGTTCGCCGAGGGCAGCGTGATCCTGGACCTCGACCTGCCGGCGGCTGCCGAGGGGCCGGTGGACGGCACCGTCGTGGACGACGGACTGCGCGTCGAGCGCTTGGTGCTGTCCGAGGCGCCGCTGCCCGCGTACGAGCCGGAGCTGAGCGGCGGCTACGCGGACCGGCTCGACGACGACGAGGAGGTGTACACGGCCCTGGTCGTGGGCCTGCGCGCGTACGCCGCGAAGAACGGCTTCCGGTCCGTGCTGGTCGGCCTGTCCGGCGGTATCGACTCGGCGCTCGTCGCCGCCATCGCCTGCGACGCGCTGGGCGCGGGGAACGTGTACGGCGTGTCGATGCCGTCCAAGTACTCGTCGGAGCACTCGAAGTCGGACGCGGCCGAGCTGGCGCGCCGTACGGGGCTGCACTTCCGCACCGTACCGATCGAGCCGATGTTCGACGCGTACATGGGGTCGCTGGAGCTGACCGGGCTCGCCGAGGAGAACCTGCAGTCGCGGCTGCGCGGCACGACGCTCATGGCGATCTCCAACCAGGAGGGGCACATCGTGCTGGCGCCGGGCAACAAGTCCGAGCTGGCGGTGGGCTACTCGACGCTGTACGGCGACTCGGTCGGCGCGTACGGGCCGATCAAGGACGTGTACAAGACGGCGGTGTTCCGCCTGGCGAAGTGGCGCAACCGGGCCGCCGAGGAGCGCGGCCAGACGCCGCCGATCCCGGAGAGCTCCATCACGAAGCCGCCGAGCGCCGAGCTGCGCCCGGGCCAGGTCGACACGGACTCGCTGCCGGACTACGACGTCCTGGACCGGATCCTGGAGCTGTACGTGGACCGGGACCAGGGCAAGGAGGCGATCGTCGCGGCGGGCTTCGACCCGGAGCTGGTGGCGAGGACGCTGCGGCTCGTGGACACCGCCGAGTACAAGCGGCGGCAGTACCCGCCGGGTACGAAGATCTCCGCGAAGGTCTTCGGCAAGGACCGGCGCCTGCCGATCAGCAACCGCTGGCGGGAGACGCCGACGGCGTAGGACGACGGGAACAGAAGGGGCCTTCCGGTCGGAAGGCCCCTTCTGTTCACGTCAGAGCGTCACGCGCGCCGCGATCGGGAGGTGGTCGCTCTCCGTGCGGGGCAGCGACCAGGACGCCACCGGTTCCACGCCCTTGACGAGGATCTGGTCGATGCGGGCCATCGGGAACGCGGCCGGCCAGCTGAAGCCCATGCCGTCGCCGGCCGCGCCCTGCGTGGAGCGCATCTGCGACGTGATGGCGTTCAGGGCACGGTCGTTCATGGTGCCGTTGAGGTCGCCGAGGAGGATCACGCGGTGGGTGCGCTCGGCGGCGATGGCCTCGCCGAGCTGGTCGGCGCTGGCGTCCCGCTGGTTGGCGGTGAAGCCGGCCTTCAACTTGACGCGTACGGACGGCAGATGGGCCACGTACACGGCGACGGACCCCGCCGGGGCTGACACGGTGGCGCGCATGGCGCGGGTCCAGCCGAGGCGGATGTCGACGGGGCGGCTGTCGGTCAGCGGGTGCTTGCTCCACAGGCCGACCGTGCCCTGTACGGAGTGGTACGGGTACGTGTCGGCCAGCGCCCGCTCGTACGCCGGGACCATCGCCGGCTTGAGTTCGACGAGGCCGACGACGTCCGCGCCGGACGCGGCGACGGAGCGGGCGGTGCCCTGGGGGTCGGGGTTGTCGGCGTTCACGTTGTGCGAGACGACCATGAGGTCGCCGCCGGTGCCGGACCTGTCGATGACGAGCCCGCCGAAGAGGTTGGCCCACACGACCGCCGGGAGCAGCACGGCGATGACGGCGGTGGCCGAGCGGCGCAGCAGCGCCAGGACGAGCAGCACCGGGACGAACACGCCGAACCAGGGCAGGAACGTCTCGGTGAGGCTGCCCAGGTTGCCGATGGTGTTCGGGACATGGGCGTGCATCAGCATCAACAGGGCCAGCAGCACGGCGCAGACGGCGAGGACGATGCCGCGCCGCCAGATCCCGGGGTCGCGCCTCCAGCGGTCGACCAGCGACCGGACCCGGGATCCGGGACGCCGCGGCTCCGCGGCGCCGTTCCCCGTCTCCGTCATGTCGTCCACCCGCGCCATTCCGTCGTCCTCACGTGCTTGCCCTGCTTCCCGTCCCGGACCACGACAGTAGGCGATCACGGAACGGCCGTACTGCCTCGATGACGACCCGGTGCCGCGGGGGGTTCCGAGGGTTGCGGTCGGGGCGCGGTCTGTGACAGAACGCGCACACTCGCGGCCTGGGGTTTCACGGTGATCCGGGGGCGGCAGGGTTTGCGGCGCCCGCGAGGACGGTGTCCACGACCCGGGCGGGGAGGTCCTCGTCCAGTGCCGCGTCCGGTGTGACGAGGGTGCGCAGCATGAGGGGCCCGACGAACAGGTCGCCGAGCAGGTCGAGGTCGGCGTCCGGGCGGAGTTCGCCGGTCTCGACGCCGCGGCGCAGCACGTCGAGGGTGGCGCGGCGGTGCGGCTGGATCACGGCGCGGTGGTACGCGTCCCAGAGCCGGGGGTAGGCGCGGAGCTGCGCGGACACGGTGTGCAGGACGGCCGACGACCGCTTGGCGACACCGCGCCGGCGCAGCGCCTCCAACAGGGCGACGAGGTCGTCCCGTACGGAGGTGCCGGGCAGTTCGGGCTCCGGGGGCTCGGCGGACCGCATGAGGTCGACGAGCAGTTCCTCCTTGCCGGGCCAGCGCCGGTAGATGGCGGCCTTGCCGACTCCGGCGGTGCGGGCGATGCGCTCCATGGAGACCTCACCGAGCGGTACGCCGTCCTCCAGGAGCCGTACGACGGCATCCAGGATCGCCCGCTCGACCCCGGCGCTCCGCGGCCGGCCCCGCCGCGCAGGGGCGTCCGCGGGATCGCTGGGGGTCGTTGACATGGGGGTCCTCTCGCCGTGCCGTCCGGGTGGGGGGCGTGTCCGGCGGTCTTTCCCCCACCCCGCCCCTTCCCGAAACTGGGGGCTCCGCCCCCAGACCCCCGTTCGCGCCTGAACGGCGCTCGTCCTCAAACTCCCCCAAGCTCTTCGAGCAGGGGGTACCCCCAGACGGGCTG
>NZ_JABWDV010000180.1 GCF_013362995.1 Streptomyces sp. TRM64462
CCGCCGGGGGAGGCGCGGCTGCGGAAGGGCTAGGGGCCCCCGCCAAGGCCGGGGTCGCGGCGGCGTTGGCCGTGGCGGCGACCGCCGGGCTGGTGTGGGCTCTGTCGGGTGACCCCGAGCCCGTACCGGAGCCGGAGGCGCGTCCGCCCGTGGCGCAGCCCGTCGTGACACCGCCGCCCGCGCCGGAACCGCCCGTGGCCTCGCCGTCGCCGTCGCCGTCGCCCGCGCCGCAGGCCGCGCCGGCGCCGGACCCCACGCCGACGCCGAAGCCCCGCGTGACGCCCACGCCGACACCGACACCGACGCCGAGCCCGACGCCCACGCCGAGCCCGACGCCGGTGCCGACCGCACCGCCCCCGCCGGAGCCCAGCCCGTCACCGACTCCCACGCCCACGCCGACCCCGCCACCGGCGCCCGTCACGTACCAGGTCAATCAGCTGCCGTTCAACGTCTTCGGCGACCACACCGGTCCCGAGGTGCGGCTCGGCGGTTCCAGTTGGGTGTGGCAGCGGTACGGGATGTCGATGGGCGGCAAGGAGTACGGGCACGGGATCACCGTGCACCCGCGCTCGTCGGTGATCGTGGACCTCAACCGGGAGTGCACGACGTACGAGGCGTTCGCCGGTGTCGACGACATGACGCTGGGGCTCGGGTCGGTGCGCTTCTCGGTGTACGGGGACGGGGTGCGGCTGTGGCGGTCGCCCGTGGTCGACGGTGGGGACCAGGCGGTGCGCGTGCACGTGGACATCGCGGGCCGTACGTCGATCCGGCTGGTCGTCGAGCCCGCCAAGCCGTTCGGCGGGGCCGCGCTCGCGGACTGGGCGGAGGCCCGGATCACCTGTCGGTGAGGGTGGGTACCTACCGCGGTACGCGGTCTGGTGGCGCCCGTTCAGCCCCCGATTCTGGCGCCCGTGTTCAGCCCTCGTGCCGCCGCGCGCCGCCCGCCCGGCGCCTGCGCGGGCGGCCGGTGTCAGCCGTGGGTCGTCGCGTGGCCCAGGGCCGGGCGGAGGGGGATGCCGCCGGCGACGGCGCGTTGGCGTGGGGCGGCGGCGCCGGTCCAGCAGGTGCCGCGGCGGGCCAGGAGGCGGCGCAGCCACAGCTCGGTGGAGACGAGGTCCGCGATGCCGTCGAGGCCGTCCAGGCCGGCCGGTTCGCCGTCGGCTGCGGCGCGCAGGGCCTTGCGGACGACGCGCGCCTCGATGAGCCCGGCGTCCGCGAGGAGCGGTGCGTCGAACAGGGCCAGCAGGTGCGGCAGGGCCGCCCGCAGTCCGGTGCGTGCGGCGGCGGCCGCGGCGGAGGGGGCGTGGGAGGTGGCGCCCCAGCCGGGCGGCAGGTCGTGGATGCCGGTGCCGGCGAGGACGGCGCGCAGGATCTCGGCGCGGGCGCCGGGTCGGACGCGGAGCGCCTCCGGGAGGTCGCGGCAGGCCCGTACGACCTGGTTGTCGAGGAACGGGGCGTGCAGGCGCTGGCTGCGGATCTCGGCGGCCTGTTCCAGGACGCGGAGGTCGGCGGCGTGCCGGGCGAGTGCGGCGCGGGCGCGGGCTTCGCCGGGGCGTTGTACGGAGGTGGGGCGGGTGGCGGCCTGGTGGAGGCGGATCGATACTTCCGCGAGCGCCTCGCCGGTGAGCCAGCGGGCGGCGGGGCCGGGCCGGGACCAGGCGAGGGCGGCGAGTGAGGCGTCGACGGGGCCGCCCGGGCCGCCGGGGGCGCCGCCCCAGGTTCCGCCGCGGCCGGCTCCCCAGGCGCCTCGGCCGGCGGCTCTCTGTGCGGTGTCCGCCCCGTCGGTGCCGCCATGCGCCCCGTTTGCGCCGTTTGTGCCGTTCATTCCGTTCGCGGCCGTGTCCGCAGCCGTCGGCCGGTTGGCTTCGAGGAGGCGGCCGGCGGCGGCTTCGAGACCGGCGCGGTACGGGGTGCGGGCGAGGCGGCGGGCGGCCCGGTAGACGGTGAGCGGTACGAGGAGGGAGCCGGCGGACGGCCCGGAGGCCTTGGCGAGTGCGGTGACGGGCCGCAGCAGGTGGCGGCGTCTGCGGTCCATGAGCAGGTCGGCGAGGCGCGCCGGGTGGGCGTCGAGTACCTGCCGGGCGCCGTGCCCGGTGAGGTGGTCGGCACTGCCCGCGGCGAGGCGGCGGCGGTGGCGGGCGGCGGTGACGAGGGACGGGCCGGGTTCGTCGGTGAGCGGGATGTCCAGGTCGGCGTACGGGAGGGCTTCCTCGGCCGCGGCGACGACGACGTGGTGGAGGCGGGGGTCCTCGGCGAGGGCGCGGGCGCGTTCGAGTTCGGCGGTCCGGCCGGGGTCGCGGGTGCCGGCGGTGAGGTCGTTGAAGGTGACGGCGAGGAGGCGTTCGCCGGCGCCGGTGCCGCCGTGGCCGAGGAGGGTTCCGGGTACGCCGGGGAGGCCGGCGGCGAGGAGGGCGAGGGTGCTGGAGGCGCTGCCGCCTGACAGGTCGGCGCCGATGCCGGGTGCGGGGGC
>NZ_JABWDV010000181.1 GCF_013362995.1 Streptomyces sp. TRM64462
GCTCCCGCCCCGGTCGCCTGGGCCACGGGTGTCGCGTCCATCCGGCGGGAGGCGCCGGCCGCTCCCGCTGCCGGATCCGAGCGGTCCGGACGGGCGGCACCCGGGGCCGCGTCCGCTCCTTCGGGCGGGCCGCCGCCGGAGGCGCCGGGCGCGACGACCACCTCTCCCGTCGGCTCAGGGGCAGGCGCCGGCCCGCTCGTACCGTCCCGCCCGGCGGCCGCGACCACGCGGCCGGTCGACGCCGGTACCGGCCCGGGCACCGGGGGCGATCGGTCGGCGTCGGCCGCTGCGGGTGCCGCTGCGTCGAAGGGGGCCGGGGGGTTCGTACGCGCACAAGGCGCCCCGGAGACGGGCGACGCCGCCACGCGGCCGCGGACGTCGGCGTCAT
>NZ_JABWDV010000182.1 GCF_013362995.1 Streptomyces sp. TRM64462
AGTCGTGGGTGGTCGGGGCGGTCGCCGCGCCATTGGCCAGCGGGTCGACGGCGATCTGCTCGTGGTGCCTGATCACCTCGGCGATGATGAAGTTGAGCAGCTTCTCGGCGAACGCCGGGTCGAGCCTGGCGTTCTCGGCGAGCTCCCGGAGCCGGGCGATCTGGCGGGCCTCACGGGCCGGGTCGGCCGGGGGCAGGTGGTGGCGGGCCTTGAGGAGGCCGACCTGCTGGGTGCACTTGAAGCGCTCGGCCAGCATGTGCACGACGGCTGCGTCGATGTTGTCGATGCTCTCGCGCAGTCGGGTCAGTTCGGCGCGGACGGTGTCGTCGATGTCGCTCGTGCTCATGCGGCGAGCTTAGACGGGTGCCGCGGCGTCCGTCCGAGGGTGTTCGGGATACGGGATACGCGATGCGGATGCGGCATGCGGGAGTGAGGGGCAGGCCGGGCCGGCCTGCCCCTCAGGGGTGCGGGGCCCGGTGGGTTACAGGTTCGCCGCGGCGGACTTGATGGTGGAGGCGAAGGTCGAGACCTCCGTGTAGACGCCGGGGTAGTTCGGGCGGGCGCAGCCGTAGCCCCAGCTCACGATGCCGACCTGGATCCAGGCGCCGTTGTTGTCGCGGCGGAACATGGGGCCGCCGGAGTCTCCCTGGCAGGTGTCGACGCCGCCCGCGGTGTAGCCGGCGCAGATCTCCTCGGCGGGGATGAGCTCGTTGCCGTACGACGCCCGGCAGCTCGCGTCGCTGACGAAGGGCACCTGGGCCTTGAGGAGGTAGCGCTGCTGGCTGCCGCCCTCACGGTTGGCGCCCCATCCGGCGACGGTGAAGGTGCCGGTGTTGTAGGCGGTGGTGGTGGCGATGTCGAGGGTGGGGAGGTCGATGGGCCGGGCGAGCTTGATCAGGGCCCAGTCCTTGCCCTGCCCGTTGTAGCCGGGGGCCTGGAGGACCTTGGTGGAGCGGACCTTGATGGCGGAGCCGCTCCGGAGGTCCACGACGCCGGCGGTGGCCGTGATGCTGGTGTTGTTGCCGGAGCCGTTCACACAGTGGGCGGCGGTGAGGACGATCTGCGGGGCGATGAGGGAGCCGCCGCAGCCCATGGACAGGCGGACCATCCAGGGGAACTCGCCCTGAGCCGCGCGGGTGCCGCCGACGACGGGGGCGGGGGCCGCCGACGCGGAGCTCGGCTGGAGGCTGACGGCGGCGAGCGCGACCGCGCCGACCACGGCGAATCTCTTCAGGGCACGGAGCAGTGTGTTCTTCAACTCTCTGCCTTTCGGTGGGGGGTTGGGCCTTGTCCAACGAGGAGCGCATGAGTGGCTGTCATGCGCCCGTCAAGGCTTGGTCCGGGATTATCCGGAGGTACGGGGAAGGGCCACAAGCCTGTCTTTTCGGCCATGCGCGGCCGCTGCGGCGCCCGCTGCGGCGGCCCTGGCGGCCGCGTCCTTCGCTGAACGCCCCGTGCGGGTCGTACTGTGGTTCGGAGGGTCCGGAGGGTTCGGCGTCGTACACGGGTACGGGGGTACGGGACGTGACGAACGGCAGGGCGGCGGCACCCGGCGGGGATGTCGTCCACGGGTTCCCGCACCTCGGCACGGTGCGCGCGGCGATCACGGCGCTGTACCGGAGGGTCTCGTACGAGGGGCTGTACGCGTACGCGGCGAGCGTCCCGCCCGGCGAGGTGGCGTTCGCGGACGACGACGACCTGTACCTCGGCGCCCACCGGGTCGCCGGCGCGCTGGTGCGGCAGCTCCGGCTGCCGGAGGCGCGGATGATCGTGAGCTTCCGGGCCATGGAGCACGCCGCGAGCGTCGAACTGGCGGCGGGGCCCGAGTACTTCATCGAGCTGAACGACCGGTTCCGCAGGCATCGGCGGGACATCGGGGCGGCGCTCGCCCACGAGATCACGCATGTGCTGCTGCACCGGCTGGGGCTGGGTTTCCCGGGGACGCGGGACAACGAGATCCTCACGGACACGGCGACCACGTATCTCGGCGCCGGGTGGCTGCTGTTGGACGCGTACCGCGAGGACGCCGTGTCGAGCCAGAAGCTCGGCTATCTGACGCCGGAGGAGTTCGGGTACGTGCTCGCCAAGCGGGCGCGGGTGTTCGGCGAGGACCCGTCGCTGTGGTTCACCAGCCCGCAGGGGTACGAGGCGTACGTACGGGGCCGGGACGAGGCGCTGCGCGACGAGCGGCGCCCGCCGCTGACGGCCGCCGGGTGGGCGGGGCGGCACCGGTACGCGAAG
>NZ_JABWDV010000183.1 GCF_013362995.1 Streptomyces sp. TRM64462
CGACGTACGGGAATCAGCGGCGGCCGCCGGGGCGAGCGGGACGCCGGGCGCCCCAGACCGGCCGAGGCGCCCGTCCGCACCCGCACCCGCACCCGCGCCCGGCGGACGGGCCACCGCCTCCGTGCCCGAGGACGAGGAGGCCCCGTCCCTGGCGGACCTGCCCCTCTACCGCCACCCGCGGACGCAGGTGCTCGACTGGATCCGCGGCCACCCCGGCGACCCGCGCCGCCCCGTCATCGCGTCCCGGATCGGTGACCGGCCGACGGCCCTGTGGTTCGCGTCGTACGACCCGGGGACGATCAGGTCCCGGGTGCGTGCCGTGACGTCGGCAGCCGAGGCGCTCGGTCACGTGCCGGTCCTCGTCCCGTACGCGATCCCCGGCCGCGACTGCGGAGGTGCCTCGCGCGGCGGGGCGCCCGACCTCACGGCGTACGACCGCTGGACCGGGGAGTTCGCGGCCGGGCTCGGCAGCGGGCACGTCCTGGTGGTCCTCGAACCGGACTCGCTGGCCCAGGCCGGCTGCCTCCCGGAGCACGAGCGCGCCGCCCGCCTCGCGTCCCTGGCCCGCGCGGCCCGCGCGATGAAGGCGGCCAACCCGAAGGCCCGTGTCTACTTCGACGCCGGCAGCTCCGGCTGGCACCCGCCCGCCCGGACGGCCGAGACGCTGCGGGCGGTGGGCGCGGTGCGCCACGGGGACGGCATCTTCACCAACGTGTCCCAGTACCACCGCACCGCCGACGAAGTGGCCTACGCCCGCCGCGTCCTCACCGCGCTCGGCGCGCCGCCCCGCTTCGGCGCGGTCATCGACACGGGCCGCAACGGCAACGGCGCCCCCAACGTTCCCCGCTGGTGCGACCCACCCGGGCGCGCCATCGGGCAGCCCCCGACCACCGGCACGGGGGCCGCCCGGATCCACGCCTACCTGTGGGTCAAGCCGCCGGGCGAATCCGACGGCTGCCGCGGCGCGCCGGGCGCGTTCACGCCGGACTACGCCCACGAACTGGCGACGGGCTGACCGGCGCCGTCCGCCGATCCGCGCCGGTCAGGGGGTGTCGGACCACCAGGGCCCGCACCACGTCGTGCGCTTGCCGTCGGTCGTGGTGCGGGCGCAGGCGCGCATCACGCGGTTCTTGATGTTCTTCCCGGAGTGCGCGTACCACTTCGAGTAGAACTTGTCTTTGTCCTTCTTCGTGGTGACACCGCCGCAGCCGCGCCAGTTCTTGCCCTTGTCGTGGCTGATGTCGACCCAGACGCGGTCGCCCTTCTTCACCTTGCCGCTGAGGCGGGCCGCGGAGTTGTCAGGAGTCTTGGCGGTGCCGGTCGAAAGGATCAGGACGCGGCCGTCCTTCTTCGTCTGGCCGTCGTTCTTGCCGCCCTTGCCATGGTGGCTGAGGACCCAGGGCTTGCCCTTCTCGTCGTACGTGCACGTGCCGCCCTGAGCCATGGTGCCGATCTCTTCGTCGAGGGGCGCGGCGGCGGTGGTGCTCTTCGGGCTGTGGGCCGCGGGTGACGGCGGCGTCGCCGCCGTCGTCCCCGACGAGCAGGCGGAGAGCAGCAGGACGGATGCCGCGGCGGTCGCGGAGAGGGCCAAGGGCCGGTACTTCATTCTTCCCCCGATCAGTGTCGCGGGCCCGCCCCCGTGACGGGCCCGCTGCGCCCATGCAACCAGGAGGAATAAGGGAGAAGTAAGGGAAGCCAGATGACGGTGACCGTCTGGTGACATGCCCTCAACAGCTCGCGGACGCACCGGACATGCCGAGGACATGACATGGATGCCGCCGGCTACCCGCCTACCGGCCGGGCCCCGCACCAGGGCCCCGGGCCCCGGCCGTGGGGGCCTGCTCCGCCGATGGGCGGCGCGCTCGCCGCCCGTCGCGGCCCGCGCCGAGCACGCCCGCGCCCGCCACCAGGCCGAAGGTCAGCAGGGTGACCAGACCGAAGGACACCGTCAGGGACGTGAGATCGGCCAGGCCGCCGATGGCCGACGGGGCGATCAGGCCGGACGTGTACGTGATGGTGGCGACGCCCGCGATGGCCTGGCTCGGGTTCGGCCCGCTGCGGGCGGCGGCCGCGAAGGCCAGCGGCACGACCACCGCCACGCCGAGCCCCAGCAGGGCGAACCCCGCCATGGCGACCACCGCGTGCGGTGCCGTCACCACCAGGACGCCGCCCGCCGTGGCCGCCGCGCCACCGACCCGTACCGTCCGCACCGCGCCGAACCGGTCCACGACCCGGTCGCCCACCAGCCGCGCCACCGCCATCGTCAGCGCGAACGCCGTCGTGGAGGCGGCCGCCACGCCCGCCGACGTCCCCAGCCGCTCCTTCAGATAGACCGCCGACCAGTCCAGGCTCGCGCCCTCCGCGAACACCCCGCAGAACCCGATCGCCCCGATCACCAGCGCCGAACGCGGCGGCAGCGCGAACCGCGGCGGCGGCTCCTCGTCCGGCGCGCTGCGCAGATCCAGGACGCCCTGGCAGAACGCCATGCCCAGCAGCGTCAGCGCCCCTGCGGCCAGCAGGTGGTGCAGACGCGCGTCGGAGCCCAGCGTCGCGGCGACGGTGCCGGCGGCCGAGCCGAGCAGTGCGCCCACGCTCCACATGCCGTGCAGGCTGGACATGATCGAGCGGCCGAGCCGGTTCTCGACCTCCACACCCAGCGCGTTCATCGCCACGTCGGCCATGCCGGAGGTCGCGCCGTACACGAGCAGCGCGCCGCACAGCCCGTAGAGGTTGGGCGCGAGCGACGGCAGGGCCAGGGACAGCGTCCACAGGGCCAGCAGCCCGCGCAGCGCCGTGCGCGCCCCGAAGCGGTGGCTGACCGCGCCCGCGAGCGGCATCGCCAGCGAGGCGCCGATCGCCGGGAACGCGAGCGCCAGGCCCAGCTGGCCCGCGCTCACCCCGGCGTGCTCCTGGATCCAGGGGATACGTGTCGCGAAGCTGCCGGCGACCGCGCCGTGCACGCAGAACACCGCGGCCACGGCGTACCGCGCCCGCTTCACCCTCTCCTTGCCGTACGGCACAGAACCTCCCCGACTCATGGTCCGCAGTGGCGCAGCCGTAAGCTATCAGGAAGGGTTCCTGAAAGTAATGGGAAATCAATGGTCTGAAAGGATCCACGGCATGCCGACCGCCCCCGCCTCCCCCAGCACCGCCCGGGCCATCAACGACCGGCTCGCCCTGCGCCTGCTCCAGGAGGAGGGACCCCTGACGGCCGGTCAGCTCAAGCAGCTCACCGGGCTGTCCCGCCCCACCGTCGCCGACCTCGTCGAACGCCTGCAGGGCGCCGGACTGGTCCAGGTCGTCGGCGAGGCGGGCGCGGAACGGCGCGGCCCGAACGCCCGCCTGTACGGGATCGTCGCGGACCGCGCGCACCTCGCCGCCCTCGACGTGCGGCTGCGCAGCGTGTCCGTCACGGTCACCGATCTGCTGGGCGCCACGCTGGCGGAGGCGGCCGCGCCGATCGGCGGCGACACAGACACCGGGCCCGCCGTCGAACGGGCCGCGACGCTTCTCCAGCGGACGGTCCGGGACGCGGGCGCGACCCGCCTCCACACGGTCGGCATCGGCGCGCCGGGGCTCATCGACGCGGCCACGGGCACGCTGCGGGACTCGGCGGGGCTGCCCGCGTGGCACCGCCGCCTGATCAGCGAGCTGCGGGAGCGGCTCCCCGCCACGGTCCTCGCCGAGAACGAGACCAATCTCGCGGCCGTCGCGGAGCAGCGGGAGGGCGCGGCGCGGGACCGCGACACGTTCGTGCTGCTGTGGCTGGGCCACGGTGTCGGCGCGGCCGTCGTCCTGGACGGGGCGCTGCGGCGCGGCGCGTCGGGCGGCGCGGGCGAGATCGGCTTCCTGCCCGTCCCGGGTACGGGCGGCCTGCCCTCGGCGACCGACTGCGCGGGCGGCTTCCACGCCCTGGCAGGTTCGGCAGCGATCCACGCCCTGGCGGGGGAGTACGGGGTGGCGGCCGGCACCGGTCCCACCGAGGCCCGGGAGGGCGGCCGGAGCGACGGGGACCGCGAGGGCGAGGGGCGCAACGGAGGCCACCGGGGCGGCGGAGGCCACTGGGGCGGCGCGGACGGCGGGGGTGACGGGGACGGCGCTGATGACCGGCGCGGCCGGGGTGACGGGGACGGCGCTGATGACCGGCGCGGCCGGGGTGACCGGGACGGCGCTGATGACCGGCGCGGCC
>NZ_JABWDV010000184.1 GCF_013362995.1 Streptomyces sp. TRM64462
GCCGCCGTCCCCTACGTCCCCCACGTACAGCGGCATCGTCGACTCGACGTCCTCGTGGGACTCGTGGGACTTGTGGGACTCGTACGGCGGACCGGGCAGCGGCCGGCCCGGCAGAGCATGCGTCGGCGGCGCTTGCGCGGGTATCGCCTGCGTCGGCGTCTCGGGCGGCGTCTCGGGCGGCGTCTCCGGCGGCAGGGGCATCGCCGCGGGCGGCACCGCCCCACCCGGCCCCGCCGACGGCCCCGCCGACGCCGACGCCGACGGTGGCGACGGAAGGTTCACGTACGGCCGAATCCGCGGCGCCTCGAACTGCCCGGCCGGCTCTCCCCGCCCTGGCTCTCCGCGCCCCGCCACCGTCCCGGCGCACGCGCAGCCCGCGCCCTGCGGCGGCGCGGGCCTGCCGCACTCGGGACAGACATTTCCGGCCACTGTGGGTCCCTCCCCATAAAAGTTCCGCAGAGGTCCTGCTGACGATCCACCCCCATGGACTGGCAGCGATTATGCAGGTCCCGAGTGACCTGCCCAACAGCTTGAACCTCGCTCAACAGGCCATATCCGGCCGGAACGCCCACGATGGATGACGAAAGCACGAGGGGGAGCGAGGGAGGCGCCCATGTCGCGGCCTGCGAGCATTTCGGCCACCGCGCCCACGCCCGGTGCGGCGCACAGCCGCCGCACCCTGATGCTCGCCATCGGGGCCCTGCTGCTCGGCATGCTCCTCGCGGCACTCGACCAGACCATCGTGGCGACAGCGCTGCCGACCATCGTCAGCGAACTCGGCGGCATGGAGCACCTGTCCTGGGTCGTCACCGCCTACCTGCTGGCCTCGACGGCCGCCACACCCCTGTGGGGCAAGCTCGGTGACCAGTACGGCCGCAAGAACCTCTTCCAGGCGGCCATCGTCATCTTCCTCATCGGCTCGGTGCTGTGCGGCGTCGCACAGGACATGCCGCAGCTCATCATCTACCGGGCGGTCCAGGGCCTGGGCGGCGGCGGGCTCATGGTCCTCTCCATGGCGATCGTCGGCGACCTCGTGTCCCCCCGGGACCGGGGCAGGTACCAGGGCCTGTTCGGAGCCGTGTTCGGTGCCACCAGCGTCCTCGGCCCGCTCCTCGGCGGCGTCTTCACGGAGCACCTGTCCTGGCGCTGGGTCTTCTACATCAACCTGCCCATCGGTGTCGTCGCCCTCTTCGTCATCGCCGCCGTGCTCCACATCCCGTCCCACCGCACCCGCCACACCATCGACTACCTCGGCACCGGCCTCATCGCGTCCGTCGCCACCTGCCTGGTCCTCGTGGCCTCGCTCGGCGGCACCACCTGGCCCTGGGGCTCGGCCCGCATCATCGGCCTCGCCGTGCTCGGCGCCGTCCTGCTCGTGGCCTTCGTGTACGCCGAACGGCGGGCCGCCGAACCGGTGCTGCCGCTGAAGCTGTTCCGGAACCGCACCTTCACGCTCGTGTCGGTCATCAGCTTCGTCATCGGCTTCGCGATGTTCGGCGCCATGACGTACCTGCCGACGTTCCTCCAGGTCGTCCAGGGCGTCAGCCCCACCATGTCCGGTGTCCACCTGCTGCCGATGGTCCTCGGCATGCTGCTCATGTCGACGGCGTCCGGACAGATCGTCAGCCGTACCGGCCGCTGGAAGGTGTTCCCGATCGCCGGGACCGCCCTCACCACCGTGGGCCTGCTGCTCCTGCACCTGATGGAGCGGGACAGCGGCGTGTGGGCCGTCAGCGCGTACTTCTTCGTCTTCGGCGCCGGACTGGGCCTGGTCATGCAGGTCCTGGTGCTGGCGGCGCAGAACTCCGTCGCGTACCAGGACCTCGGCGTCGCCACGTCGGGCGCCACGTTCTTCCGCTCCATCGGCGCGTCGTTCGGCGTCGCCGTGTTCGGCACGATCTTCACCGGCCGGCTCACCGGCAAACTCTCCTCCGCCCTCGCCGGACAGGACCTGCCGCCCGGCGTCGACGCCCACGCCATCAGCGCCGACCCGCGCGTCATCGCCGAACTGCCGCCCGGGCTCCGGCCGGCCGCCCTTGAGGCGTACTCGGCATCCATCACCGACGTGTTCCTGTACGCGTCGCCGATCGTGCTCCTGGCCTTCGCGGTCGCCTGGTTCCTGCGCGAGGACCGGCTGCGCGGCTCCGTCCGCGCGCCGGACCCCAGCGAGACGCTCGCCTCCAACCCGGTCGAGCGGTCCTCGTACGACGAGTGCGCCCGCGCCCTGTCGGTGCTCGGCTCCCGCGAGGGCCGCAAGGCCGTGTACGAGAAGATCACCGCCCGGGCCGGCCTCGACCTGCTGCCCGCGGCGAGCTGGCTGCTGCTGCGCGTCCGCCGCCACGGCACCGTCGAGCCCGCCCTGCTGGCCGACACCACACCCGTACCGCTGCGGACCATCACCGAGGCGTCGCGGCAGGTGGAGGAGCGCGGCCTGGCCCGGCGCGAGGGACTGCAGCTGATGCTCACCGACGACGGTGTCGAGGCGGCGACCCGGCTGGCCCACGCCCGCGAGGAGTCGCTCGCGGAACTGCTGGGCGACTGGTGGGGCCCCGACCGGCCGACGGACCTGATCCAGCTGGTCGAGGAACTGACGGCGGAACTGAGCGGCTCGGTCCGGGAACGCCCCATGAACGAGCCGCCCCCGGACCACCACCTCTAGAGGCGGGTCATGTCCGGCCGTGGGTCACGGCAGCTCCTTGCCGAACCAGACCTGCGCGTACGGGTCGTCGCCGTACCGCGGGATCTCCCGGTAGCCGTGCCGCGCGTACAGTGCTCGCGCCTCCACCAGGTCCAGGCGCGTGTTGAGGACCATGCGCCGGGCGCCCAGCTCCAGGGCCGCCGCCTCCAGGGCGGACAGCAGCAGCCCGGCGCCGCCGCCGCCCCGGAACGCGGGGCGCACGTACACCCGGGTCAGCTCGGCGCGCTCCGCGTCGAACAGCCGCACCCCGCCGCACGCGGCGGGCTTCCCGTCCCGCCGGCCGACGAGGAACCGCCCGGTGGGCGGCGCCAGGACCTCGACGCCGTCGTCGGCCAGCCCCGCGTCGATCTCCGCGTCGGAGACGGCACGCCGCCAGTACCGCCGCGCCACCTCCTCGTAGTAGTCGCGGCGCAGCGCGGTCGCGTCGGACGTGTCGTACCGCTCGGGGCGTATGTCCCAGTGGGCCTTCACCGCTTCAGGACACCACCCGGGCGATCAGCAGACCGTCGTAGCCCTTCACGCCGACCGTCTGGACCGCCGTGGCGTCCAGCCGCGGGTCGCGCGCGACGAGGTCGAACATCTCACGGGTGCCGCGGATCGCCTCGTCGTCGCTGTCCGCGTCGACGACCGACCCGCCGCGCACGACGTTGTCGACGACGATGACACTGCCCGGCCGGGTCAGCCGCAGCGCCCACTCCACATAGCGCGGGTTGTTCCGCTTGTCCGCGTCGATGAACACGATGTCGAACGGGCCCACGCCCTCCGCCTCCAGCGTCGGCAGCGTGTCGAGCGCCGCCCCCGTCCGCACCTCGGCCACCGCGTCGAGTCCGGCCCGGGCCAGGTTGAGCCGGGCGACCTCGGCGTGCGCCGGGTCGTACTCCAGCGAGACCAGCCGCCCGTCCTTCGGCAGCGCCCGGGCCAGCCAGATGGTGCTGTAACCGCCGAGCGTGCCGATCTCCAGCGCCGTACGGGCCCCCTGGATCCGGGCCAGCAGGTGCAGCAGCTTGCCCTGGTTCGGGGCCACGGCGATCTTCGGCAGCCCGGCCTCGTCACTGGCGGCGAGCGCGGCGGTCAGCGCGTCGTCGGCCGGTGCGAGCAGATCGGTGACGTAGGCGTCGACGGCGTCCCATGTGTTCTGCGTGTTGTCCTGAGTCATGCTCAGGAACCTAACTTATGGAGGGTTTCGGAAGCGTTCGGATACGGCCCGTCGACGGACCACAGGCCTGCGTCGGGCCGGTGGCAGCCTGTGTCGGCACCCTTGCGTACCCGCGGTAGCACCTTTCAGACTGATGGGTAACTAGAACGCGTACCAGTTCCCCTCATTCCCCCACGTACGCCGCCCGCCCGGGCGCCGGGACGACGCTCCGCGGGCGCGAGGAGAGGATCCCGCCCATGGCCGCGGAACCCGTGATCGTGGAAGCCGTACGCACCCCCATCGGCCGCCGTGGCGGCGCGCTCGCCGTGCTCCATCCGGCCCGGCTGCTCGGCGGGACCTACCGCGAGCTGCTCGGCCGCACCGGCATCCCCGCCGACTGCGTCGAGCAGGTCGTCGGCGGTACGGCCACGCTCGCCGGGGAACAGGCCGCGAACCCCGCCCGCACCGCCTGGCTCGCCGCCGGACTCCCGTACGAGACCGCCGCCACCACCGTCGACTGCCAGTGCGGCTCCTCGCAGCAGGCCGCCCACCTCACGGCCACCATGATCGCCGCGGGTGTCATCGACGTCGGCATCAGCTGCGGCGTCGAGGTCATGTCCCGCGTCCCGGCCGGCAGCGGCGCCCGTAACGGGCCGGGCCGCCCGCATCCCGACGAGTGGAACGTCGACCTGCCCGACCGGTTCAGGGCCGCCGAGCGCGTCGCCCGCCACCGGGGCCTCACGCGCGAGCACGCCGACACGCTCGGGCTGCTCTCGCGGCGGCGCGCCGCCACCGCCTGGGCGGAGGAGCGCTTCAAGCGCGAGACGTTTCCCGTGGAGGTACCCACCACGGAGGAGGAGCAGGCCGCGGGCCACGGCATGGTGCGGCTCGTCGACCGCGACGAGGGGCCGTTCCCGTACGGCGGTGGCGCCCGCGATGTCGGCGCCGCCGGTGGCTCAGGTGGCTCAGGTGGCTCAGTCGGCTCAGGTGGCTCAGGCGACATCGGTGCCATCGGCGACATCGCTACGGAGGAGTTCGCCGCGCTGCCGCCCGTGCTGCCCGGCGCGATCCACACCGCCGGCACCTCCGCACCCGCCGGCGACGGCGCGGCCGCGCTGATGTGGGCGTCCAAGCGGATGGCCCGCGCCCTGAGGCTCAGACCCCGTGCCCGTATCGTCGCCCAGGCCCTCGTCGGCGCCGATCCTCGCCACCACATCGACGGGCCCGTCGACGCGACGCGCGCGGTGCTCGGCAAAGCCCGGATGTCGCTGCGGGACATCGACGTCGTGGAGGTCGACGAGGTGTTCGCGGCCGTGGTGCTCAGCTGGGCGCGGGTCTTCGAGCAGGACCTCGACAAGGTCAACGTCAACGGCGGCGCCCTCGCGCTCGGCCACCCCGTCGGCGCGGCCGGCGCCCGGCTGCTCATCACGGCGCTGCACGAGCTGGAGCGGCGCGACGAGGAGTTCGCCCTGATCACGGCGGGCGCGGGCGGGGCGCTGGCCGCTGGGACGATCATTCAGCGGCTGTAGCGCTGCCAACGGGGCGCGCACAGACGAGGGCCCCGGTGAGCGAACTCACCGGGGCCTCGTAGTACTGCGTACTGCCGTGCCTCTGTACGGCTATGCGGCTGTGGCTCAGTACCAGTGGTTGGCCTGCCAGAACGACCAGGCCTCACACGGGCTGCCGTAGCGGTCGTTCATGTAGTCCAGGCCCCACTCGATCTGCGTGGCCGGGTTGGTCTTCCAGTCGGAGCCCGCCGACGCCATCTTCGAGGCCGGCAGGGCCTGGACCAGGCCGTAAGCGCCGGACGAGGCGTTGGTGGCGGTGTGGTCCCAGCCCGACTCGTGCTCGACGATCTTGCTGAAGCACTGGTACTGGCCCGCCGGGACCATCTTCTTGGCGATGGCCTGCGCGGAGTTCGGCGCGGCCGAGGCCGGGGCCGTCACGGCCATCACCGCACCGGAGGCGCCCAGCAGCACGGCTGCGGTGGCGACGGCGGTCTTGTTGCGGCGGGCGGAGAGACGGCTGCTGATGGAGCGGAACACGTAGGACAACCTCACGTCGGGAACATGGCTGTCGCAGGCATGCCGGAACCAAGGCCCGGGGTCACCCGGGGTCTCGGGGAGTGGCCTGCCAGGGGCACTTCGGGGCGACCGCGAGGCGGTCACGCTGCCGTCGGTGCCCGGCGACGTCATCCACCAAAGCAGGGCCGGCGGGGCCTGGCAACGCCCCCCTCCTACGAGGTGAGGCAGGAGAACGGGGCCCGGCGGCGCCCCGGATGAGTCCCTGAGAGCGTCGGTCAGCGCAGGTGGTCGCCCGCAGCGTGCTCTGCCGGGCCGGCGCTTCCGCATCCACTATTCCGCGTCGTATGTGACGTAGGTCCTGTGGGCGCCCTCACCCGGAAAGGGGCCTCATGCGGCTTTTCGCCCCCTTCGAATGTGACCTGCGCCTCGAAAGCCGCCCGTCGAGTCGCGCGCCGCAGCGCCTTCAGAACCGTCGATCCGATGGTGAGTGTGAGGACGACGGTCAGCACCGCCCGGCCCAGGTCCCAGCCCATCGACGTGGCCAGGCAGTACGCGCCGAACCTGACCAGGTTCTCGTGCACCGGGTCACCCGGGTGGAAGCTGATGCCGCTGCTCAGGCCCTGCAGCGTCACCCAGCCCTGCAGGTTCATGACCGTCCCGTACGCGAACGCCGCCACCGCCCCGTACGCCGCGAGCATCAGCAGCTCGCCCCGGCCCCGTACGCTCCGCGCTCCCGGCAGCAGCCCGGCGCCCATCGTGAACCAGCCCATCGACAGCATCTGGAACGGCATCCACGGCCCGACCCCGCCCGTGAGCAGCGCCGACGCGAAGATCGTGACCGACCCGAGCACGAACCCGAACCCGGGGCCGAGGACGCGGCCGCTCAGCACCATCAGGAAGAACATCGGCTCCAGGCCCGCCGTGCCCGCCCCCAGAGGCCGCAGCGCCGCCCCCACGGCGGCCAGCACCCCGAGCATCGCCACGGCCTTGGCGTCCATGCCCCGGTCGGCGATCGTCGCCACGACGACCCCGATCAGCAGCGGCAGCAGCAGGGCCAGGAGCCACGGCGCGTCCTGGGTGTGCGACACGTTGTCCCGCGCCACCTCGGCGTCCACCAGCAGCGGCCAGCCGAAGGCGGCCACGCCGATGACGCCGACCAGGACCAGGACGGCGACCGACCGGGGGCCGAGGCGGACGGGGCGGACGGGGCGGGCGCTGGCTGTGCCGGCTGTGTTGCCGGTCCCTGTGCTCCCCGTGCTCATGGCGTCGCCTCCGCCGTCGGCGCGGCCAGGGCCGCCTCCACCTGGGCCACGGTCAGCCACGGCTGCGGGGCCAGGACCTTGCTGACCTGCGGTGCGAAAGCCGGGGACGACACGACCACCTCGTGCGTCGGCCCGTCCGCGACGACCTCGCCGTCCGCCAGGATCACCACCCGGTGGGCCAGCTCCGCCGCCAGCTCCACGTCGTGCGTGGCCAGCACGATCCCGTGCCCCTCCGCCGCGAGGCCCCGCAGCACCTCGACCAACCGCGCCTTCGCGGCGTAGTCCAGGCCGCGCGTCGGCTCGTCCAGGAGCAGCAGCCGGGGCCGCGGGGTGAGCACGACGGCCAGGGCGAGCGCCAGGCGCTGGCCCTCGGACAGGTCCCGCGGATGCGTGTCGTCCGGTACGCCGGGCAGCAGCGCCGCGACCAGGTCACGGCACGCGCCCGGGGCGGCGCCCGCGTCGGCGTCGGCGGCCGCGCACTCGGCGGCGACGGTGTCCGCGTACAGCAGGTCCCGCGGCTCCTGCGGCACCAGGCCCACCTCGCGCACCAGCTCGCGCGGGGCGGTGCGGTGCGGCACCCGGCCGCCCACGAGGACCCGGCCGGCCGCCGGCTCGACCAGGCCCACGAGCGCGCCGAGCAGGGTGGACTTGCCGGCGCCGTTCCGGCCCATGAGCGCGACGGTCTCGCCCGCGCCGACGGTGAGTTCCACCCGCCGCAGCGCCTCCACGCGGCCCCGCCGCACCGCGAGACCCGCCGCGTGCGCGAGCGGCACGGCGTCCGGGTGCGGAAGGTCCTGGGCCGGGGGCCGTTCCGCTGCGGCGCGGCGCCGCAGCGGCCACCACCGGGAGCGTTCCGTCGGGCGCGCAACGGGACCCGCACCGCGCCGTGGCGTCGCCTCCCGGACCGGCACCGGCCCCGACCCCGGCCGGGGCACCGGCACTGCCCCCGCCCCCGACAGCCGCTCCCGCAGCGGCCCGGCGAGCCGCCGCGCGTCGCGCACGGTGAGCGGCGGTGGCGTCCAGCCCGCGACGCGGGACAGGCCCACCACCGGCGGGTACACGGGCGAGACCCGCATGACATCGGCGGGCGTGCCCACGACGACCTCCGCCCCGCGCGCCGCCAGCAGCGCCACCCGGTCCGCGTACTGGACCACCCGCTCCAGCCGGTGCTCAGCCATCAGCACCGTCGTACCGAGGTCGTGCACCAGCCGTTGCAGCACCCCCAGCACCTCCTCCGCCGCGCCCGGGTCCAGCGCCGACGTCGGCTCGTCGAGCACCAGCACCTTCGGGTGCGTCGTCAGCACCGAACCGATCGCGACGCGCTGCCGCTGCCCGCCCGACAGGCTCGCGACCGGCCGGTCGCGCAGCGCCGCGAGGCCCAGCAGGTCCAGCGTCTCCTCGACGCGCCGCCGCATCACGTCGGGCGGCAGCCCCAGCGACTCCATGCCGTAGGCGAGTTCGTCCTCGACGACGTCCGTCACGAAGTGCGCCGACGGGTCCTGCCCCACCGTCCCCACGACGTCCGCCAGTTCACGCGGCGGATGCGTCCGCGTGTCCCGCCCGTCCACGGTTACCCTGCCCCGCAGCGTCCCGCCCGTGAAGTGCGGCACCAGCCCCGAAACGGCGCCCAGCAGCGTCGACTTGCCGACACCGGACGGGCCGACCAGCAGCACCAGTTCGCCCTCGGGGACCGTCAGGTCCACGTGCTCCACCGTCGGCGCGGCGGCGTCCACGTACGTCACCGACACGTCCTCGAAGCGGATCACGACGCATCCTCCCGATCATCGCGCACGGACTCCCGTACGTCACCGCGTACGGACTCCCGTACGTCACCCCGTACGCCATCCCGTACGAGCCCCGGCGCGGGCGCGACCCACGCCGGCACCAGCCCCACCAGCACCGAAACGGCCGGCCACAGCGGCAGCACCGGCGCCTCCAGCGGCGTGACCCCCGGACGCAGCGCATCAGGGGCGTACCCGGCCGCCCACACCATCAGCCCCCCGACCGCGACCCCCGACCCGGCGACCAGCAACGACCGCGCGCCCCACCGGTCCGGCCGGTAGCGGGTACGGACCGTGCGGCGCCCGCCCAGCCACAGCCCGGCGACCGCCGCCGCGAGCCCGATCCCGACGAGCGGCAGCCCGTACCCGGCGCCCTCCGCCGCGAGCAGCCCGTACGAACCGGCGCACACGCCCAGCAGCCCGCCCAGCGTCAGCACGTTCGTCGTGTGCCGCACCCGGGCAGGGACGGCCGCCGTACGCCCGTACCCGCGCGCGTCCATCGACGCGGCCACCGCCACCGACCGCTCCAGCGCGCCCTCCAGCACCGGGAGCCCGATCTGGAGCACCGCCCGCACACCCGTCGTCGGCCGCCCGCGCAGCCGCCGCACCGTACGCAGCCGCGCCACGTCGGCGACCATGTTCGGCGCGAACGTCATCGCCACCACGACGGCGACCCCGGCCTCGTACAGCGCACCCGGCAGCGACTTCAGCAGCCGCACCGGACTCGCGAGCGCGTTCGCCGCGCCGACACAGATCAGCAGCGCCGCCAGCTTCGCCCCGTCGTACAGCGCGAACACGAGCTGCTCCGCCGTCACACGCCCACCGATCCGCACTCCTTGCGCCCAGCCGGGCAGCGGCACCTCGGGCAGCGTGAACAGCACGTGCGTCCCGGGGACGGGCGTCCCGAGCAGCGTCGAGAACACCAGCCGGATCGCGATGACGGCCAGCGCCAGCCTCACGAACATCCCGTAGGAGCGCGCCCACGGCGCGTCGGTGCGCCGCGCCGCCACCACGTACCCGGCCACGCCCACGAGCAGGCCGAGCAGCAGCGGGTTGGTGGTGCGGGAAGCGGCGACGGCCAGCCCGAGCGCCCACAGCCACCAGGCGCCCGCGTGCACGGCGTTGGAGCGGTGCGCCTCGGGTGCGCGCAGCCTCACGGGCGGTCTCACCGGCGGTCTCACCGGCGGTGCCTCGTCACGGCCGGCGCCGGCGGGCCCGGGCCCGGAACACCGCGGCGGCGCCCAGCGCCACCACGGCGGCGAGCCCGGCGAACAGCCCGACGGACGGCCCGCCTTCCGCGCCCGACGCGGCTTCCTCGGGTGAAGGCGGCGTAGCCGAGGCATCCGGCGTCGGTTCCGCTTCCGCTCCAGCTTCCGCCGCGTCGACCTGCTCCCCACACCCCTGCTTCGGATATCCGGCGATCGCGCACAGCAGCGCCTGGCTGTTGTAGCGGAGCGGCGGGGCGACCGCGGCGAGCGCCTCGGCGCCGGTCGCGTCCGGCCGCACCTGGGCGCAGGCGGTACGCGCCGCGGGCGGCGCCTCGCCGCCGGGCGCGTGGGCCGGGACGCCGAAGTCGACGACGACCGCGACCCGTTTGGTGCCCTCCTTCGCGGGCGTGCCCGCGCAGACCGCGGCGAAGTCGGGTGCCTGGCGCGGCCGGGCGGCGTCCCCGCTGTCGGCGCTGACGGCGAACCGGTAGCCGTGGACGGCACCGTCGTCGGGCCGCGCCGTCGCGGGTCCCTGCGTGGCGTACGTCCAGGCGCCGTCCGCGCCGCGCTCCCAGAACGACCAGTAGCGGTAGCCGGCGGCGTGGGCGGGCGCGGCGGCGGCGTACAGCAGCACGACGAGCAGCGTGAGCAGAAGGGGAGGCGAGAGGCGAGAGGTGCGTGTCCGGATCACGGCTGCCGCGCTACTTCTTGCGGCGCCCGCTGAGCAGGAACCCGATGCCTATGCCGGCGAGCAGGAAGGCCCCGACGGTCAGCCAGAGGCCGATGCCCGAGTCGTTCCCCTTGGAGTCCTTGGAGTCCTTGGAGTCCTCCGCGGCCTCGGACTTCCCACCGGACTTCCCGCCGGACGGGGCGTCCTGCGGTACGGAGGCGGGCTTCGGCCCCGTCGCGTTGAGCTGCGCCACGAGGTCGGCGCCGCCGAAGTCGCGGGCGTCCGCGCCCGCCGTGTGCGCGGCCAGGATGAGCTGGGCGTACGCGGCGGGCCCGCCCGCCTTCGCCCACGCGGCCGAGTTGCCGCGCAGCCAGTCCAGGGCGCCCGCCGCCTGCGCGCCGTGCCCCGCGGCCGCCAGGGCGAGCACGGCGTCCGCGGTGTTGCCCACGTCGGGCCGGCCCGCCGGCGCGGTGGCGCCGGGCATGGGCG
>NZ_JABWDV010000185.1 GCF_013362995.1 Streptomyces sp. TRM64462
CCGGTGTCCCCGGGGACGCCAGGTCGTCAGGGTTGTGCACGTCGGCGCCTCCGGGCGTCTATGAGCATCTCCTGGACATGCCGCAGCGGCTGTCCCTCCGCGTCCGTCGCGTGGCGGGTCCAGTTGCCGTCGGGGCCCAGGTGCCACGAGGCCGTGGTGTCGGCCATGCCCGTTTCGAGCAGGCGGTTGAGCGCCGCGCGGTGGGCCGGGTCGGCGACCCGTACGAGGGCCTCTATGCGCCGGTCGAGGTTGCGGTGCATCATGTCGGCGCTGCCCAGCCACACCTCCGGCTCGCCGCCGTTCCCGAACGCGAAGAGGCGCGAGTGCTCCAGGAAGCGGCCTAGGATCGAGCGGACCCGGATGTTCTCGGACAGGCCCGTGACGCCCGGGCGCAGCGCGCAGATGCCCCGGACCCACACGTCGACAGGGACGCCGGCCTGCGAGGCGCGGTAGCAGGCGTCGACGACGGCCTCGTCGACCATCGAGTTGACCTTGATCCGGACGTACGCGGGGCGGCCCGCCCGGTGGTGGACGATCTCCTGGTTGATCCGGGACACCAGCCCGTCGCGCAGCGACTTCGGCGCGACGAGCAGCCGCCGGTACGTCTCGCGGCGCGAGTAGCCGGACAGCCGGTTGAACAGGTCCGACAGGTCCGCTCCCACCTGCGGGTCGGCCGTCAGCAGGCCCAGGTCCTCGTACAGGCGGGCCGTCTTCGGGTGGTAGTTGCCCGTGCCGACGTGCGAGTAGCGGCGCAGGAGGTCGCCCTCCTGCCGTACGACGAGCGACAGCTTGCAGTGGGTCTTCAGGCCCACCAGGCCGTACACGACGTGGCAGCCCGCCTCCTCCAGCTTCCGCGCCCACTTGATGTTGGCCTGCTCGTCGAAGCGGGCCTTGATCTCGACGAGGACGAGGACCTGCTTGCCGGACTCGGCCGCGTCGATCAGGGCGTCGACGATCGGCGACTTGCCGGAGGTGCGGTACAGCGTCTGCTTGATCGCCAGGACGTCCGGGTCGCCGGCGGCCTGCTCCAGGAACGCCTGGACCGACGTCGAGAAGCTGTCGTACGGGTGGTGCAGCAGCACGTCCCGCTCGCGCAGCGCCGCGAAGATGTCGGGCGCGGACGCCGACTCGACCTCCGCGAGGTCCCGGTGGGTGCCCGCGACGAACTTCGGGTACTTCAGCTCGGGCCGGTCCTGGCCCGCGATCCCGAACAGACCGGTCAGGTCCAGGGGCCCCGGCAGCGGATACACCTCGGCGTCGGAGACCTTCAGCTCCCGTACGAGGAGGTCGAGGACGTACGGGTCGATCGACTCCTCGACCTCAAGGCGCACCGGGGGCCCGAAGCGGCGGCGCAGCAGCTCCTTCTCCAGGGCCTGGAGCAGGTTCTCGGCGTCGTCCTCCTCGACCTCCAGGTCCTCGTTCCGCGTCACCCGGAACATGTGGTGGGCCAGCACCTCCATGCCCGGGAACAGCTCCTCCAGGTGCGCCGCGATGACGTCCTCCAGCGGGACGTACCGCTGCGGCGACGCCTCCAGGAAGCGGGACAGCAGCGGCGGCACCTTCACGCGCGCGAAGTGGCGGTGTCCGGAGACCGGGTTCCGTACGACCACGGCGAGGTTGAGGGAGAGCCCGGAGATGTACGGGAAGGGGTGGGCCGGGTCGACGGCCAGCGGTGTGAGGACGGGGAAGATCTGCTGCCGGAACAGCGTGAACAGCCGGGCCTGCTCCTTCTCCGTGAGGTCGGGCCAGCGGATCAGGTGGATGCCCGCGTCGGCGAGCGCCGGGGCCACGTCCTGCTGGAAGCAGGCGGCGTGCCGGGCCATGAGCTCCCGGGACCGGGTCCAGATCAGGTCGAGCACCTCGCGGGGCTGGAGGCCGGAGGCGGAGCGGGTGGCGACGCCGGTGGCGATCCGGCGCTTGAGGCCGGCGACCCGGACCATGAAGAACTCGTCGAGGTTCGAGGCGAAGATCGCGAGGAAGTTCGCCCGTTCGAGGAGGGGCGTCGTCGGGTCCTCGGCGAGCTCCAGGACCCGCTCGTTGAAGGCGAGCCAGCTCCGCTCGCGGTCCAGGAACCGGCCCTCGGGAAGCTCGGAGGGGGCGCCGCCGGGCTCGTCGTACGTGTCGAGGTCGGTGTCCAGCTCCGGCGCGAGCTCGGGGGCGAGGTCCGTGGCGTGGGCGGGCACGGGACCGGCGGCGATGGTGCGCGGCCGGTGCGCGGCTATGGACCCCACGGACGGCTGGACGGGGGACGCGGGGGACGCGGGGGACGCGGGGGACGCGGGGGACGACGGCTGGACCTGCTGGACCGGGACCTCGGCGGGCTGCTGGCTCATGGCACCATTCTTCCGCGCCGACGGCTGGTCGGGCGCGTCGGAGGAAACCGTGGGCGCGGACACGGCGGGCTTCATTGGGGGAGCGTCGCAAGCGTGTCTGAATGATGGGTAACGGGGACGTGACGTCCAGGGGGTGGCTCGGCTGCGCGGGGGCGCCCGGGGGCGCCCCCCGCCCGAGCGCACCGGAACGCTATGCCTCGCGGCGTCCCCTGCGCCGAGCCCTCCGGGCAGCGATTACGCCGAGATCGTCGCGCATGTGGGGCGGGACGATCGCCTTCGGGGCGTTGAACAGCACGACCGCGACCTCGGCCAGTAGGCACAGGAGCAACGTGACCATGGAGACCAAGAAGACGGCCATCGAGGCACCGGTCTCCTCGGTTTCCAAGCTGGCCTGCACGATCAGGGTGGTGATCGCCCAGAGCGAGACGGCCGTGATCCCGACCGACCGCACCTCCCCGCGCTTGACGTCCGGGCCGAACGGCAGGAACGCGAAGGTGAGCATGAACTCCTCCACGAGGGCGGGGTTCCGCCACAGCCGGGATGCCTTCCAGGTCATGAAGGCGGAGCCGAGGGCGAAGAAGGCTATCAAGAAGTAGGCCATGGGGGTCATTCCTCCGGGAGGGTTCCACACGATCCGTCCCAGGTGGGACGGACGCCGCCCGGGCGGGCTCCGAGGCTACGTCACCGTCCCCCAGAGCCCGCCCGGCACTGATCGGGTGATCAGCCGAAGAAGCTCTTCCACTTCCTCGATATGTAGTTGTTCAACGGCCCGGTCGCCAGGATGCCGGTCACGGCTCCCGCGGCTGCGCCGATGGCGCCGCCGACGACGGTGCCGACGCCGGGCGCGATCATGGTGCCGATCGACGCGCCGATCGAGGCCCCCAGCTTGGTCGCGCCCATGACCACCGCGGTGTCGGCAGCGGTCTCCAGCGCGGTCAGCGGGATGTTCCCGCCCGTGGACTGGTAGTTCGAGTACGCCGTGAACGCGATGCCACCGACCAGCAGCCCCTTGCCGGCGAACTGCATGGCCTTGCTGCTGCCGATCTCGCCCACCCGGGCGACACCGGGTTGTTCCTCAGGCTGTTGAGGACCTGATTGGACCCCCTTCATCAACGCGATGGCCGAGGTCTGCGAGAAGTCCGGCGCCAACGTGGCCGAGCTCGCCGACATCCTCGGCCACGACATCCGCATCGGCCACCGCGGCATGCGCCCCGGCCTCGGATACGGTGGCGGCTGCCTGCCCAAGGACATTCGCGGCTTCATCAACCGCGCCGACGAACTCGACGCGAGCCAGGCCGTCGGCATCCTCCGCGAAGCCGCCGCCGTCAACACCCGCCGCCGCCAGCGCGTCATCGACCTCACCCGCGAGGAACTCGACACCGATCTGCGAGGCAAGCGCATCACCGTCTGGGGTGCCGCCTTCAAACCCGAGACCGACGACATCCGCGACTCCCCAGCCCTCGCCGTCGCCCAAGGCCTCCACGACCTCGGCGCGGCCGTCACCGTCACCGACCCCAAGGCCCTCGACAACGCCCGCAAGGTCCACCCTGAACTCGACTACACCGACGATCCCATCACCGCCGCCGAGGATGCCGACCTCCTGCTCCACCTCACCGAGTGGCCCCAATACGCTTACATCGACCCCAACGGACTCGCCCCCCGTGCCACCACCCCCAAGCTCATCGACGCCCGCGGCACGCTCAACACCGACGTGTGGCACCAAGCCGGCTGGCTCACCCGCACCCTCGGCCGTCGCTGAGAGGGATCATCTGAACAGTCGACCCCGCAGCCCCGGCACAGAGGCCGACAGGCCGCGCGTTCCGGGCCCGTCCGGGCTGCCTCCCTCAACCATGTGAGTAGCGAGGAAACCGAGGCCGAGGTGTTCCGCGCCAGGGTGCACATGGCCGCATTGGGCGCTGAGGAATCCACCTCGCCGCGGCCCTGGCGGTCGCCGTGGATGACGGGCGCGATGTGTTCAAGCATCTCCCGCAGGACTGGAAGGCGGTACGGGCATGGGCGAAAGGACTTCTGGCATGACGGCACCCCCACGCGAGGCGGTCGACCTCCTGGCCGAACGGATCGGGTCGCCGGTCGCCGCCGATCTCTTCAGCGACCGTCGAGGCTCACGGACCTGGAAGGTCCACGGGCCCCGGGGCGCGGTGGCGCTGAAGGCCAACAGCCCCGAGAGCGACGACGCCCGCGACAAGGCGGCCGAGATGGCCCAGGAGGACCGCCACCTTCTGAGCCTCATCGAGGCGGGCGCCCTGAGTTCCGGGTACCGGGTCGGCGCCGGAGCGTGGGAGGGCGGCCGGTGGCTGGCAGTGCGCTGGATCGACGGCGTCCCGCTGTGGCGGGCGTTCGCCCTGGCGCGCGGTCCGGAGGGAGACCGCCCCTCCGTACGGCCCTGGCTGCTGGGCATCGCCCGCACCTGGGCACAGCACCTCGCACGGCTTCACGCCGCTGACTGGGCGCACGCCGATGTGCAGCCCACCAACACCCTCGTCACGAACGACGGCCGCGCAGCGGTCATCGACTACGCCCTCTCCTGCGGCCCCGCCGAAGACCCCATCCCCTACCGGGGCGCGATCACCCACACCACCGCGCCCGAGATCGCCGACGCGATCCTCTCCACGAGCGACGAGACCCATGTCCGGGCCCGGCCGCCGGCCGACGTCTGGGGCCTGGGCGCCTCGCTCTTCTGGTGCTGGACCGGGCAGCGGCCCGTGCCCTACGAAGACGCCGTCGACCGCGCGGCCAAGCTCCGGGCCATCGCACAGGGCCACACCATCCCCCTGGCAGAGGCCCGGCCTTGGCCGTTCCCGGAGTTCGAGCACCTCATCACCGCGTGCATGGCGCCGTACGCCGAAGACCGGCCCGCGGCCGCCGATATCGCCGACATGCTTGCCAAGGGCGCCCGGTGATCACGCTACGGGCCCTGAGCATGGATGACGTCCCAGCAGTCCAGCGGATCTACAGCGGCGCCTCCGTGCGGTTCACGCATGACCGGCCCTACACGGCAGCGGAAGCGCGCAAGCGTGTCGCCAAGGCCCTGGAATCGGCCGAGGAAATCCCCTGGCCCCGCTGGGACTTCGGCATCGTGGTCGCGGACGACCTCCTTGGCGTGATGTCTCTGCGCCTCCGCGAACCCGGCCTTGGAACCCTGAGCTACATCCTGCGCGAGGACGCCTGGGGCAATGGCTACGCCACCGAGGCCGCCAAGCGGCTCGTCGAATTCGCCTTCACGACCGTCGGCCTGCAGCGCCTGGAGGCCAGGCACCACCCGGATAGCCCCGCCTCCGGACGTGTCCTGGCGCCCAGGGAACGCGGCCTCGGCTCGCAGAGACATCCCGCACAGAACCGAAGTCGAGGCTCTGCTCGGCGGTGTCAGAAGTGGGGCTCCCACCTGCTGAGGGCGACGAGCGTCCAGGCGATGGCGATCGCCCAGACGGCCAGGGTGCCCAGCAGTGCCCCCGTAGCCGCCGAAGTGCCCGCGTGGTGGCCCCGGGACCTGCCGACCAGCCAGCCCGCGAAGGCGCCGACGGACGGCGCGGCGGCGATCAGCAGGGCGGAACGCTCCAGCGACTGCCTGGTCCTGTGGTTGGCCTGCCAGTCCGTGGCGCTCTTGTTCTGGAGCGCGTCCTGGGCGGCGTACCCCAGCATGACCAGCGGCGGCAGCAGGAGTACGGCCGTCACCGCGAGGAGCGCGATAGTCCTGCGGCGGCGGGCGCGCGTGGCCTTGGGGGCGATGGGTTCCGTCACAAGGGCAGCCTGCGTGGCGGAGTGCCCCCGCCGCCATCCGTACGGGTACTCAGGTCACGTCTCCGTGCGGTACATCAGGTCGACCTCGTGTGTGCGGAAGCCCATGCCCTCGTACACGCGGACCGCCGCCGTGTTGTCGGCGTCCACGTAGAGCATCGCCGTCGGGAGGCCCTGGGCCGCCAGGTGGCGGAGGCCGATCGCGGTGAGGGCCTTGCCCAGGCCGCTGCCCTGGGCCTCCGGGGCGATGCCGAGGACGTACACCTCGCCGAGCTGCTCCTCGGCGTGGACCTTCGTCCAGTGGAAGCCCACCAGCGCGCCGTCTGACTCGCGTTCCGCGAGGAAGAAGCCCTCCGGGTCGAACCACGGCTGGGCCTTGCGGTCGTCCAGGTCCCGTTGGGTGAGGGTGCCCTGCTCCGGGTGGTGGGCGAAGGCCGCCGCGTTCACCGCGAGCCAGGCCGCGTCGTCCTCGCCGGGCCTGAACGTGCGCACGCGGATGCCGGGCGGCAGCGTCGGCTCCGGGATGTCCAGCGGCGTCAGCGGCCTGCGCAGTTGGCGGAGCTCGCGGAACAGCGTCAGGCCCAGCACCTGCGCCAGGTGGCGGGCGGCCGACTTGCCGCCGTGCGCCCACACGCGCAGCCGCTTGCCGGACTGGGCCAGCAGCGCCGAGCCCAGCGCCCGCCCGTGGCCGCGGCCGCGCTGCGACGGGTCGACGACCAGCTCGGCGGCCGGGGCCTCGACCGGGTCGGTGTCCTCCAGCTGGGCGTACGCCACGAGCCGGTCGCCGACGCTGAGCAGCAGGTGCCGTACGCCCTCGCGCCGGCCGCCGCGGAGCTGGAGCCGCCCCTGTTCGGAGACCGACTGGACCCCGTCGGTGCGGGCTGCGTCGGCGAGGAGTGCGAGGACGCCCTCGGCCTGCTCCGGTGTGAGCTCGTCGAAGATCTCGATACGGCGCCCTGACTCGAAGGCTGATGCGGGAACGTCAGTCGTCATGTGTACGAGCCTACGGCGGCGTTGGCCCGGCACGGCGATGCGCCGCCTGACGGGTGATGGCAACCAGGTCGTAACCCGTGCCCCCCTGTTGCGCTACGCGCGTTGACCTTAGGCTGCGCTCGGCAGAACAGTGGCCATGGCTCCGGCCTTATGTGACGGTCCGTGAGCTCATGCCATAAGGGGAAAAAGGGGACAGATGTCAGCGACACGGCACAAGAAGCGCGCGGGGCGGCGGATACTCGCCACCGCGGCCGGGCTCGCCACCGTCGGCGCGCTCGTGGCCGCCATGCCGGCCGGCGCCGCCCAGGACCAGGGCCAGGACCAGGCCGCCTCCGGCCTGACCGCGGCGACCTCGGGCAGCGGCAACGGCAACGGCAACGCCAACGGCGCCGCCCACGGCTTCGGCTACGGCAACGGCTCCGGCGGCTGGACGAAGGGGCCCAAGCGGTCCAGCCGTACCGTCGACGTGCAGCTGCTCTCCTTCAACGACCTGCACGGCAACCTGGAGCCCCCGGCCGGCTCCTCCGGCCGTGTCACCCACACCCACGAGGACGGCCACACCGAGACCATCGACGCCGGCGGAGTCGAGTACCTCGCCACCCACCTCCGCGAGGCCCGCAAGGGCCAGAAGCTGTCGATCACCGCCGCCGCCGGCGACATGATCGGCGCGTCGCCGCTGATCTCGGGCCTCTTCCACGACGAGCCGACCATCGACGCGCTCAACAAGCTGAAGCTGGACGTCACCTCCGTCGGCAACCACGAGTTCGACGAGGGCGCGCGTGAGCTGGCCCGGATGCAGAACGGCGGCTGCCACCCCACCGACGGCTGCGCCGTCGACGGCAAGACCTTCGAGGGCGCCGACTTCCCCTTCCTCGCCGCGAACGTCACCGACGAGAAGACCGGCAAGCCGCTCCTCGACCCGTACTTCGTGTGGCAGAACAAGGGCGTCAAGATCGGCTTCATCGGCGTGACCCTGGAGGGCACGGCGAACATCGTCTCCGCCGAGGGCATCAAGGGCCTGAAGTTCGGCGACGAGGTCGAGACGATCAACAAGTACGCGAAGGTCCTGGAGAAGAAGGGCGTCAAGTCGATCGTCGCCCTGATCCACGAGGGCGGCGCCCCGGCCTCCCGCTCGTACAACTACGACTGCGACAGCCCCGGCCCGGGCGACGGCATCTCCGGCCCGATCGTCGACATCGCCAAGAACATCGACCCGCAGGTCGACGCCCTGGTCACCGGCCACACCCACCAGGCGTACGCCTGCACCATCCCCGACCCGGCAGGCAAGCCGCGCACGGTCACGTCGGCGGCGTCGTTCGGCCGGCTCTACACCGACACGACCCTGACGTACGACCGGATGACCAGGGACATCGTCCGTACGGCGGTCAAGTCCGCCAACCACGTCGTCACGCGTGACGTGCCCAAGGCCCCGGACATGACCCAGCTCATCAAGGAGTGGAACGCCCTCGCCGCGCCGATCGCCAACCGCCCGGTCGGCCACATCTCGGCGGACATCAACGGCCGCGGCTCCTCCGCGTACGAGAAGCCGCTCGGCAACCTCATCGCGGACGCCCAGCTCGAAGGCCTCGCCCCGGCCGACAAGGGCGGCGCGCAGATCGCGTTCATGAACCCGGGCGGCATCCGCTCCGACCTCGTGCACGCGGGCTCGGCGGCGGGCGAGGGCGACGGCGTCGTGACGTACGGCGAGGCGTACACCGTCCAGCCGTTCACCAACATGATGAACGTCATGGACCTCACCGGCGCCCAGGTCGTCACCGCCCTGCAGCAGCAGGTCAGCGGCCGCAACGCCGACGCACCGAAGATCCTCCAGGTGTCGAAGGGCCTCACCTACACCCTCGACCTGACGAAGTCCGGCGCGGACCGCGTCGACGCCGCGTCCGTGAAGCTGAACGGCGAGCCGATCGACCCGGCCAAGACCTACCGGGTCGCCATGAACGAGTTCCTCGGCGGTGGCGGCGACGGCTTCCCGGTCTTCACGGAGGGCAAGAACAAGCTGGTCGGCGCCTCCGACCTGGACGTCTTCCTCGCGTACCTCGCCGCGCACTCGTCGGCCGACGCGCCGATCGCGCCGCCGGCCGTGGGCCGGATCACGGTCGTGCAGTAACTGCAGTAACTGCAGTAACTGCAGTGACCGCAGTGACCGCAGGAATGCAGGAACGCAGGAATGCTCCGTGAGGCGGGGCGGCGGGCCGAGATGACGGCTCGCCGCCCCGCCTTCGTTCCCGGCCCGGCCCGGCCCGGTCGCGTCACCGCTGCGGCACAACTGAGCCCGGCGACCCGGGGCTGCCCGGCGGGGGTGTCGGCGCGCCCGGGAGGCGGATCTCCGCGCGCGTGCCGCCGCCCTCGGCAGCGGGCAGGGGCCTCAGCGCCACCTCGCCGCCCGCCTGCCGCACCGTACGGGCCACGATCGACAGGCCGAGCCCGGAGCCGGGCAGGGCGCGGGCCGACGGCGAGCGCCAGAACCGCTCGAAGACGTACGGCAGTTCGTCCGCCGGGATGCCGGGCCCGTGGTCCCGTACGGTCAGCAGCCCGTCCACCAGGGCCACCTCCACCGCGCCGCCCGGCGGCGAGAACTTCACGGCGTTGTCGAGCACGTTCACCAGCGCCCGTTCGAGGGCGGCCGGCTCGGCCCGTACGTACCAGGGGCGTACGTCCTGAGTGAACGTCAGCTCCGGGCCGCGCAGCCGCGCCCGCCCCAGGGCCGTGCCCAGCACGTCGTGCAGCCCGACCACCTCCAGGCGGCCCGGCGCCGGCGCGTCGGGGCGGGCCAGCTCCTGGAGGTCCCCGATCAGCGCGGCCAGCTCCTTCATCTGCGCCTTCACGGACGCCATCAGCGCCCGCCGGTCCTCCGCCGGGATCGCCCGGCCGGTCTCGTCGCTGCGCGCGAGCAGCTCGATGTTCGTACGGAGGGACGTCAGCGGCGTCCGCAGCTCGTGCCCCGCGTCCGCGATGAGCTGCGCCTGCCGGTCGCGGGACGAGGCGAGCGCGGCCGTCATCGCGTTGAACGACCGCGAGAGGCGCGCGATCTCGTCGTCGCCGTCGGCGGGGATCCGTACGGTGAGGTCCTCGGTGCGGGCCACGTGCTCGACGGCGCCCGTCAACCGGTCGACGGGCTTCAGGCCCGTGCGCGCCACCCACAGGCCCGCGGCGCCCGCGCCGACGACACCCAGGCCGGAGACCAGGAGCAGCACCCAGAACAGCGTGGACATCGAGTTCTCGATCTCCGTCAGCGGGCGGGCCACCGAGACCGCGTAGATCCCCTGGTCGTCGGTCGCGTACGTGTGCACCCGCATGGCCACGCCGTCGCGGGCCTTCGTGGTGTGCAGCGCCTCGTCCTGCTGCCCCCGCGCCACCGCGAGGTCGCCCGGCTGCGACGGGATCGGCGAGGCGCCCGGAGCCGTACAGGTGGCGCCGCCCGCCATGACGATCTGCACGGTGTACGAGCCGGGTGCGGGCGGCACCGCCGCCTGACCGCCCGACGCGCAGGCCGTGAACAGGATCCGTACGTACCGGTCGTCCACCTTGACGTTCCGCAGCGACGCGTCGAACTCGTCCGACAGCTGGGCGCGCACCAGCAGCCACGCCGCCACCGACACCGCGGCGACCGCGACCGCGACCGCCGTCGCCGTCAGCAGCGCCAGCCGGGAGCGGAGCGGCAGCGCGCGGAAGCGCCGTACGGGCCCGCCGTCCGTCACTCGCCGCCACCCCCGTCCCGCAGCACGTACCCCACGCCGCGCACGGTGTGGACGAGGCGCGGCTCGCCGCCCGCCTCGGTCTTGCGGCGCAGGTACATCACGTACACGTCCAGGGAGTTGGAGGTCGGCTCGAAGTCGAAGCCCCACACGGCCTTCAGGATCTGCTCACGGGTCAGCACCTGCCGCGGGTGCGACAGGAACATCTCCAGGAGCGTGAACTCGGTACGGGTCAGCTCCACGCGCCGCGTGCCCCGGGTGACCTCGCGCGTGGCGAGGTTCATCCGCAGGTCGCCGAAGGCGAGCACGTCGCCCGTGTCCTGGCCGGCGGCGCCGCCGCCCCGGCCCGCCGCGTACGCACTGCGGCGCAGCAGCGCCCGGACGCGGGCGAACAGCTCGTCCAGCTCGAACGGTTTCACGAGGTAGTCGTCGGCGCCCGCGTCCAGGCCGGTGACGCGGTCGCCGACGGTGTCGCGGGCGGTCAGCATGAGGATCGGCAGGGTGGAGCCGGACGCCCGGATGCGGCGGGCGGCCGTGAGCCCGTCCATGCGGGGCATCTGGATGTCGAGGACGACGAGGTCCGGCGCGTACGCCGCGATCTTCTCCAGGGCGTCGACGCCGTCGACGGCGACCTCCGTCCCGTACCCCTCGAAGGCGAGGCTGCGCTGGAGGGCTTCACGGACGGCGGGCTCGTCGTCGACGACGAGGACGCGTTCGCGTGCGGGCTCACCGGTGCTGCTGCTGTTCATGTACGTCAGCGTCGCACGCCGCGCTCAGTCGGCCCCGCCGGAGCGGAGGTTGCCGAGGTCGGCCTTGACGGTGTCGATGGGGATCGCGAAGCCCAGGCCGACGCTGCCGGCGGTGGAGCTGTTCGCGGCGCTCGGCGAGTACATGGCGGAGTTGATGCCGATGATCTCGCCGTTCATGTCGATCAGGGCGCCGCCGGAGTTGCCGGGGTTGAGGGAGGCGTCGGTCTGGATGGCCTTGTAGGTGGTCTTGGAGGAGCCGGTGTCGCCGTTGAACTGCTGCCCGCCGTACTCGAAGGGCCAGCCCTGGCGCGGGTCGCGCTGCCGCGGGCTGTCCTGGTCCTCCTTGGCGACGGTGACGTCGCGGTCGAGGGCGGAGACGATGCCGCTGGTGACGGTGCCGGTGAGGCCCTCGGGGGAGCCGATCGCGACGACCTGGTCGCCGACCCGGACGTCGCCGGAGTCCCCGAGGGTGGCGGCCTTGAGGCCCTTGGCGTCCCGGAGCTTGATGAGGGCGAGGTCCTTGTCGGGGTCGGTGCCGACGATGTCGGCGGCGTAGGCGGTGCCGTCGCTGAGCCGGACCTTGATGTCGGTGGCGCCGGAGACGACGTGGTTGTTGGTGATGATCTCGCCGTCGGCGGTGATGATCACGCCCGAGCCGGTGGACCCGCCGGAGCCGGTGGCCGCCTTGATCTCGACGATGCTGGGCGAGACCGCCTGGGCGACACCGGCGACGGTGCCCTTGCCGGACTGCGCGACGTTCGTCCCGGCGACGGGGCTGCCCGCCGCGACGGTGCCGCCGCCCGCCGCCCACTGCTGGGCGAGGGCGCCGGCGCCTCCGCCGACGGCGGCCGCGGCGATCGCCACAGCGGCGATCAGCCCTATGGGCCGCTTGGCACGGCGCCGTCGGGCCCCCGGCTCGTACGCGGGCGGCGGCGGATACCCGGCGTACCCCTGCCCCCACTCCTGCCCCTGCCCCTGCGCCTGCCCCTGCCCCTGCGCCTGCTCGCCGTCGCTGCGGCGGTGGTGGTAGTCCGTCATGGCTACGACTCTGGCCCCGCCAGATGAGAAGAACCTGAGGGCGCCCTAAGAGCCCCGACAGAACCACGTATGCCCGGTATAAGAAACGCGCGGACTACGCGCAGCCGCAGCTTCGGCGTACGACCAGGGCCGACGGGAACTGCTTCACGCGCTCGCGGCGGGACCCCGCCACGCGGAGGCCGTCGTCCAGGACCAGGTCCACCGCGGCGCGGCCCATCGCCGGGCGGTCGGACGAGACCGTCGTCAGGGGCGGGTCCGTCAGCGCCGCCTCCTTGACGTCGTCGAAGCCCGCCACCGCCAGGTCCCCCGGTACGTCGAGCCGCAGCTCCCGGGCCGCGCGCAGCACGCCGATCGCCTGGTCGTCCGTCGAGCAGAAGATCGCCGGCGGCCGGTCGGGGCCGGACAGGATCTTCAGGGCCGCCTCGTACGCGTCGTAGCGGTTGAAGGCCGCGTGAAAGAGGCGGCCCTCCGTGGGCCGCCCGGACTCCAGCATGGCCCGCCGCCAGCCTTCGACGTGGTCGGTCACCGGGTCACCGACCGCCGGGGTCCCTTCGACGCCGCCCATGCACGCCACGTACGCGTGGCCGTGCTCCAGCAGATGGCGCGTGGCGAGCTGGGCGCCGCCGATGTCGTCCGTCACGACCGCGATGTCGTCGATGGCCTCGGGCCGCTCGTGCAGCAGCACGAGGCGCGCGTCCCACGCCTCGATCTCCGCCGCGGCCCGCTCGCTCAGGCCCTGGCTCACCAGGATCAGCCCGGCGACCCGCATCCCGAGGAACGCCCGCAGATAGTGCAGCTCGCGCTCGTTGCGGTAGTCGGAGTTGCCGACCAGGACCATCTTCCCGCGGTCCGCCGCCGCCCGTTCCACGGCGTGCGCCATCTCCGCGAAGAACGGCTGCCGCGCGTCCGGGACGATCATGCCTATGAGGTCCGTGCGCCGCGAGGCCATCGCCTGGGCGACCCGGTCGGGCCGGTACCCCAGCTCCTTGATGGCGGCGAGGACACGCTCGCGCGTGGCCGGGGCGACCGGCCGGGGTCCGTTGTTGATGACGTAGCTCACGACCGCGGTGGAAGTACCCGCCAGTCGTGCCACATCGTCCCGCGTCACCTTGGCCACGCGCGGCAGTCTACGCGGGGTGACCTACCTCTGGGCAGGTCGTACGGCGGCTTCCTGCGCCTTGTCGGTGTCCTCCATCCGGAGGACGTCCGGCGTGGCCTTCTTCGCAACGGCCTCGGTACGGGCCCCGGCACGGGCCCCGGCACGGGCGTCGGCGCGGGCATCGGCGCGGGCATCGGTACGGGCGTCGGTACGGCCGCCCCCGCGGGCCTCCTCCGCCGCGCGTTCCACCTTCTCGGGCGCCACGAACCGATAGCCCACGTTCCGTACCGTACCGATCAGCGACTCGTGCTCCGGGCCCAGTTTCGCCCGCAGCCGCCGCACGTGGACGTCGACCGTACGCGTACCGCCGAAGTAGTCGTAGCCCCACACCTCCTGGAGGAGCTGCGCGCGCGTGAAGACGCGGCCCGGGTGCTGCGCCAGGTACTTCAGCAGCTCGAACTCCTTGAAGGTCAGGTCCAGGACCCTGCCCTTCAGCTTGGCGCTGTACGTCGCCTCGTCGACCGACAGGTCGCCGTTGCGGATCTCCATGGGGGAGTCGTCGGTGGTGAGCTGCTGGCGGCCCGTCGCCAGCCGCAGCCGCGCCTCGACCTCGGCCGGCCCCGCCGTGTCCAGCAGGACGTCGTCGATGCCCCAGTCGGCGGTGACGGCGGCCAGACCGCCCTCGGTGACCACCAGCAGCAGCGGGCAGCCGGGGCCCGTCGAGCGCAGCAGCTGGCACAGCGACCGCACCTGCGGCAGGTCGCGCCGGCCGTCGACGAGGATGACGTCCGCCCCGGGGGTGTCCACGAGTGCGGGGCCCTCGGCAGGCGCCACGCGCACGTTGTGCAGCAGCAGACCGAGTGCCGGGAGCACCTCGGTCGACGGCTGGAGGGCGTTCGTCAGGAGCAGCAGAGAACTCATCGCGTCCCACCTGCCAGGGTCGTGTTCCTGTGGTCGTGGTCGTGCACGTTCAGCCGGCCCATAACGTCGGTTCCTCCTCGGTCCCTGCGAGGACGTTGCGGCACTGCGCTTACTGGCTTCTCGCCTTGCTGTCGCGGCTCCCGCGCCCTGAGAGCCTTTGTTCACCTGCCTGTAACAACGGCGGGAAAACACAAAAGGACCCGGGGGCTGCTTTGCCCGGATCCTCTGCCCGCCAGAATAGCCCACATGACTTCCGGGACAGAGGGTCCATTTCACAGTGTGGATGTCTCCTCGCTCACTCGTGGCCCTCTGGACGAAACCTTGCGGATGTTTTTGCGCACTTCTGACGGTGTACGCCTTGAGGCCCGTTACGAGCCGTGCGCGGCCGGCCGGGCGGACACGGCGGTCGTCCTGGCGCACGGCTTCACCGGCTCCGTCGACCGGCCGGCGGTGCGGCGGGCGGCGCGCGCCCTGAGCCGCCGCGCGGCGGTCGTGACCTTCTCGTTCCGGGGCCACGGCGGCTCCGGGGGCCGCTCCACGGTGGGCGACCGGGAGGTGCTGGACGTCGCGGCGGCCGTCGAGTGGGCGCGGGCGCGGGGGCACGCGCGCGTGGTGACGGTCGGGTTCTCCATGGGCGGGTCCGTCGTCCTGAGGCACGCCGCGCTGTATGCGGCGCACGCCGGCGCGCGCACGGACGCGGTCGCCTCCGTGAGCGCCCCCGCGCGCTGGTACTACCGGGGTACGGCTCCGATGCGCCGCGTCCACTGGCTGATCACCCGGCCGTCCGGGCGGCTGGTGGGCCGCTACGGGTTCGGTACGCGGATCCACGACCGCGACTGGGACCCCGTACCGCTGTCGCCGGCCGAGGCGGTACCGCTGATCGCGCCGACGCCGCTGCTCGTCGTGCACGGCGACCGTGACCCGTACTTCCCGCTGGACCACCCGCGGATGCTGGCCGACGCGGCGGGCGGCGCGGCCGAGCTGTGGCTGGAGCCCGGCATGGGCCACGCCGAGAACGCCGTGGGCGACGCGCTCCTGTCCAGGATCGGGGACTGGCTCCTGGACGCGTGGCCCATCATGGAAGCCTGACGAAAGGAGCCCTCCTATGGCAGCGGGAACCATCCGCTACTGGGCGGCGGCCAAGTCCGCGGCCGGTACCGCCGAGGAGCCGTACGCCGCGGAGACCCTGGCCGAGGCCCTGGACGCGGCGCGCGAACGGCACCCGGGGGAGCTGGTCCGGGTACTGCAGCGGTGCTCGTTCCTGGTGGACGGCGATCCCGTGGGCACGCGCGGGCATGAGACGGTACGGCTGGCCGAGGGCGGCACGGTCGAGGTGCTCCCGCCGTTCGCAGGAGGGTGAACCCCACAGCATGAGCAGCAGTGAGCAGCAGTACCCGTACCGGCACCATCAGGAGGGGTACGGGGGCGGGGAGGCGGACCCGGACGTCGCGCAGACGTGGGAGGGCCAGACCTGGGACACCCACTACCAGCCGGTCGTCCAGCCCCAGGGGTACCCCCAGCAGCAGCCGCCGCCCGCCGTGCCGGGTACGGGGCAGTACCCGCCGCCGCAGCAGGCCGCGCCCGCATCCGCGCCGCCCGCGTACGACGCGCCGACCGCCTACCTCCCGCCGGTCACCGGCCGGCAGCCCGCGCCCGCGGCGGCACCCGGGTTCGACGCGCCGACCGCCTACCTCCCGCCGGTCACGGACCAGCAGCCCGCGCCGGGCCAGGCACCCGCGTCCGCGCCCGTGCCTTCGTACGCGTACGAGCCCCAGGCCCAGCCGCTGCCCGAGGCGACGCCCTCCGCCCCGGAGCCCGCCCCGGAGCCCGCTCCGGCCGCCGGGCCCGGGCCCTCGTACAACCCGCCCACCACCATGGGCAACGCCCGCATAACGGACGCGCAGCGGGCCCGCGCCGAGGGCCGGTCGCCGATCATCGAGCCGGGCATCCAGCCCGCCGGGCTCACCGCCCTGCTCGGGCTCCTGCTCGCCGGGGGCGCGGCCATCGGCCCGTACGCCCTGCTGGTCCCGCTGGTGCTGCTCCAGGCGGTCACGGCAGCCGGCTGGTTCCGGCTCAACGGCATGTGGCCGGCCCGCCAGGGCATCGCCCTCGCCTTCCTGGGCGGTGTCGTCGCGGACGCCGCGCTGCTCGTCGCGGGCCGGGAGCACGCGCCCGCCGCGATCCTCGGCACGCTCGGTGTCTGGGTGCTCCTGGTGCTGGTCCTGCAGCTCCGCAGCCACGCGGCGGCGGAGGAGCGGATGTACGGGCTGATGGCCACCGTCGCGTCCTCCGCCCTGGCCGTCGTGGCCGCCGGGTTCCTGGCCGCCTCCGCCGAGGCGGCCGTCGTCGGCGCCCTCGCGGTCGGCGCGGCGGCCGTCGCCCGCGCC
>NZ_JABWDV010000017.1 GCF_013362995.1 Streptomyces sp. TRM64462
CGTCGGAACGGCCGCAGGGTCGTGAAGGCAAATCCCGCTGACTGGGAATCAGGCCCGAAAGGATCTGATAGAGTCGGAACCGCCGGAAAGGGAAAGCGCGAAAGCGAAAGAACAGCCCGGCAGCCCGCTCCAGCGGGTGGCAGAAACGGAAAACGGATCTGCTAAGCTGGAAACACGAAACACCGAAGGGAAGCGCCCGGAGGAA
>NZ_JABWDV010000186.1 GCF_013362995.1 Streptomyces sp. TRM64462
CCAGGACGGCCTGGACGCCTCCGTAGATGTTCGACTGGAGCCGTACCGCGATGCCGTGCCGCCGGGCGAGGGCGGAGACGACGTACAGGCCGATCCGCCCGTCCTGGAGCAGATGCGCCACATTGACCTGGTCGGGGTCGGAGAGCAGCGCGTTCATCTTCTCCTGCTCGGCGGGCGGCATGCCGAGGCCGCGGTCCTCGACCTCGACGGCGAGCCCGGCCGTGACGTACTGGGCACGCAGCAGCACGGTGGTGTGCGGCGCGGAGAACACCGTGGCGTTCTCGACGAGTTCGGCGAGGAGGTGGATGACGTCGGCGACGGCGTGGCCGCGCAGGGTGCCGTGGACGGGCGGGACGAGCTTGACGCGCGGGTACTGCTCGACCTCGGCGATGGAGGAGCGCAGCACCTCGGTCATGGTGACCGGATTCGACCACTGCCGGCGGGAGATGGCGCCGCCGAGCACGGCGAGGTTCTCGGCGTGCCGGCGGATGCGGGTGGCCAGGTGGTCGACGTGGAACAGGCCCTTGAGCAGTTCCGGGTCCTCGACCTCGTTCTCCAGCTCGTCGAGGAGCTGGATCTCGCGGTGGACGAGTGACTGGAGCCGACGGGCGAGGTTCACGAAGACCTCGACCTTCTGCTCGTTGCCGACGCTGCTGGACAGCCGGGACGCCTCCACGACGGCGGCGACGGCGGTGTCGTGGGAGCGGGAGAGCTCCTGGGCCAGCAGGTCGAACGCGTCGCCGCCGGGGGGCGGGGGCGGGGTCCGGCGGACGGGTGGCTGTTCGCCGCGGCGCAACTGTTCGACGACCGCGCGCAGTTCGTTCTGGCCGTGGGCCGTGGTGCGGCGCAGGGCGTGGCACCGGTCGAGTACGGAGCGGGCCGCGCGGTCCGCGCCGAGGGCGGCGGCGGCGAAGGCGGCCACGGTCAGCGCGGTCGAGCAGGCCAGCGCGATCCAGAGCCCGGTGGACGGCCGGGCACCGGTGGAGCGGAGGGTGAACAGCACGGCGGCGGCACCGCCGAGCGCGGCGACGACCGCCGGGAGCGCGGCGGCACGCAGGAGCTGCGGGCGTATGCCGGCCTCCGGAGGGGGCGTCGGGCTGTTCGGGGTGTGCTGCTGCCTGCCGGAGCCCGGCAGCGGACGGGCGCCCGACCGGCCGTGCCGTCCGCCGCCTTCACGACGGTCGGGAGGCGCGGCGGGTGCGCGGAGTGGAGACATCGGCGTCCTTGGTGCGTGGGTCCCAGGAATCGGCGTGTGCGGGGTTGTCCGGTGTGCGGCCTCGGGGACGGGTGGGACACACCCTCCCGTCCGATCGCCCACCGTTGATCACTGGACACACACGGTAGTCGCCAACCGTTCAGGCACGGTGGGCTGTTGTCAAACTTGCCCGCGCGGCGTACCGCTCTGGTATGAGGGCTCGTACGGGGGAGCGAAATGCGGGCAGGCCGACGTCGGCCCGGTCGCACGAGCCGTGACACACGCAGGACGGCGTCCCGCTCATGGGCGGGAC
>NZ_JABWDV010000187.1 GCF_013362995.1 Streptomyces sp. TRM64462
CGCGGGCTAGCGGACGCGGCCCGCGCCCGCGCGGTGGGTCAGGAGGCCCGGGAGGGCACGCGGGTCGTCGACGCGCAGCCGAAGCGTCGGCGTCCAGCCCGCGTCGGGCTGGAGCACCTCCCCCGGCACCTCCGCGTTGTGCACCGCCAGGACGTCCACCGCGCGGCCGTTGACGTAGTTGTCGGCCACCGTGACCGGGGCGTCCTTCCACTTCTTCAGGATCAGCCCCGCGTTGACGCCGGCGGGCAGCGCGAACGAGTTCTTCTCGGCCACCAGCCGCGACTCGAAGCCGATGCCCCAGCTGTACACGTAGCCGTTCTCCGGCACCACGTAGTGGTTGTTGTACGTGTCGACCTTGCCGAACCGGACCCGCGGCGCGCGCTCCACGATGTCCTTGAAGAGGTTGTGGTGCAGCGTGACGCGCAGCTTGCCGCGGTCCGTGGCGCCCGCGCTGTCGCTGTTGCCGATCATCAGGGTCTTGTCGTGGTCGGCGAACACGTTCCAGGACGCCGTGACCAGGTCCGCGCCCCGCACGATGTCCAGCTCGCCGTCGTGCTGCTGGTAGATCTCGCCGTAGTAGCGCGGCAGCGAGCTGTCCGGGTAGCGGCCGTCGGTGAACGTGTTGTGGTCGACCCACACATGGGTGGAGCCGTACACCACCATCGCGTCGTACTCGGAGTTCCAGGCGCCGGTGGCCCCGTCGGTCGGGTCCCACTGCGGGAAGCAGTCGAGGGGGCTCTCGATCGTGAGGTTGCGGACGATGACGTTGTCGACGCCCTTGATCTGGAGGCTGGCACCGGTGATGCCGGCGTTCCGGCCGACGCCGACGATGGTCGTGTTGGACGGGACGAACGCCTTGATGCCCTTGCCCTGGTTCTTCGCGGACGCGGCGCGCAGATCCTCCTGGGGGCCGCTGACCTTGTTCTCGTAGCCCCACACGGCCGGGTCGTAGTCGGCGAGGTACTGGTCGAAGTCGTAGCCGGGTGCTTCGAAGGACTCGCAGCCGCCCTCGGTGGCGTTGAGGGTGCCGACCACGCGGATGATCTTCGGGGCGTCGCCCCCGGCGGCGAGCGCCGACCGGAACTCCGACCAGGTGCGTACGGTGTGGACGTGCTCGGCGTCGGCGGCCGCGCCGCCCGTCGTACCGCCGTCGGCGGAGGCCCAGCCGTCGCCGGCGGCGAGCGTCTGGCGGGCGAGGTCACGGCCGCCGCCGGACTCGGCGGCCACGGCGGGAGCGGTGAGGCTCAGCACCAGCGCGGTGCAGCCGGCCAACGAGACAGCCATGACAGAGGCATGACACTTTCTGTTGCGCATTGCGGCTCCTGAGGGGAGGAAAAAAGGGGGCTGGGGGCGGGAGCAGAGGGGACGTGCTGAGGCCGCGCGCTGCGGCTACTGCTGCGGCCAGGTGATCCATCGCGTCGGGATCTCGTCCTCCAGCCGGCGGACGTCCCCCGCGCGCAGCACCCCCGCCTCCAGCAAGCCGCCGGCCACCATGCGGGCCACCTCGACGGCGCCGCGCGGGCGGAAGTGGGTGTTGTCCTGGCGGCCGTCCGGGTAGTTGGGGGACTCTCCCGGCTCCAGCCAGTTGAAGTACTCCTTGGACGGCTCCGGGCCCAGCCGCTGCCACTCGGCGAGCGACGCGGCCTGGACGTCGACCAGCGGCACGCCCTCGCGGTCGGCCAGGGCCCGCATCGCGGCCGGGTACTCGCCGTGGGAGGTGCGGGCGTTGCCGGCCGAGTCGAACCTGCGCCGCTCCACGGAGGTGAGCAGCACGGGACGCGCGCCCCGGGCCCGCGCCCCGGTCACGTACTGGAGCAGGTGCTCCTGGTACGTGCTCCACGGCTCGGTGTAGCGGGAGGGGTCGGCGGACTTCTGGTCGTTGTGGCCGAACTGGATCAGCAGGAGGTCACCGGGGCGGATCTCCTCCAGGATCGGGACCAGGCGGCCCTCGTCGATGAAGCTCTTCGAACTGCGCCCGTTCACCGCGTGGTTGGAGACCTGCTGGTACGGGGTGAGGAAGAACGGGAGGGCCATGCCCCAGCCCGTCTCCGGGGCGGCGTTCGCGTACTTCTGGGCGGCGGTCGAGTCACCGGCGATGTACAGGGTGCGGGTCCTTCGGGGAGTGGCGGATGCCGTGCCTCCGGCGACGGCCGTCAGGGGAAGGGCGGCGCCCAGCGCCACCAGGGTCTGTCTGCGGCTCAGCGTCACGTCGTCGTGCCTCACTCTCAGTCGTGGTACGGGGAGGGGGGTGCGGGGAGGGGTACGGCCGGCGGCGGGGCGCGACCCGGACCGCCGCCGGCCGGTTCAGGGGAGGGCGGGGGTGGCCGGTCAGCTCTTCTTCTGCTGCTCGTTCCACTCCGCCTGGGCCTCGTCGAGCTGCTTCGCCAGCGTGTCGAGGAAGTCCTTGGCGCTCATCGAGCCCAGCAGCACCTTCTGGAAGTTGGGCTCGTTCTCCGACTTGCTGATCTTGTTCCAGTCGGGCAGGTAGTACGGCAGCTGCACGATCTTGGTGGAGCCGTCGTTGAGCGCCTGGGCGCCGAGCTTGGTGGCCTCGGCCTCGTTCAGCCACGGGTCGTTCGCCGCCTCCGTGTTGGCGGGGATGGCGCCGGCCGACTGGTTCCACTTGCTGTTGGACTCGTGGGACACGGCGAACTCGATGAACTTCCACGCCGCGGCCTTGTTCTCGCTCGTACGGAACAGACCGAGGCCGTCGACCGGGTTGGAGACCTGGACGCGGACGCCGCCGGGCCCCACCGGGTTCGGGATGCCCGCGAACTTGTCCTTGCCGAGGGCCTTCACATGGTCCGTGTACGAGCCCAGGTTGTGGTTCATCATGCCGATGGAGCCCGAGTCGAACTGGGCGTTCATCTTCTTGAAGTCGTTGTTGACGTCGGCCTCGGGCGTCGTCCTCTTGAACAGGCCGACGTACTTCTCCAGCGCCGCGACGTTCTTCGGGTCGTTGACGGTGGACTTGGTCCTGTCGGCGTTCCAGAACTCGGTGATGCCGGACTGCCCGTACATCGCGTCCAGGGCCTGGGCGATGGAGCCGGAGCCGCCGCGGATGGTGTAGCCGAACTTGTTGTTCTTGACGTCGGTGAGCTTCTCCGCCGCGGTGTAGAACGCGTCCCAGCTGGTCGGGGCGGCGAGGCCCGCGGACTTGAACAGGTCGGTGCGGTAGTAGAGGACGCCGTTGCTGGCGGAGGTCGGAACGGAGTACATCTCCTCGCCGCGGCCGCCGGCCGACTTGACGGAGTCGACCATGCCGGCGACGAGCTTGCCGTCGAGGGACGAGTCCTTGATGCGGTCGCCGACCGGGTCGAGGGCGTTCTGGGCGACCATGTTGGCCAGGTAGGCGGCGCCGACGCCGCCGACGTCCGGCAGGCCGCCGCCGGCGATGGCCGTGTCGTACTTCGACTGGACGTCCTCGCTGGGGATCGGGACGTACTTGACCTTGATGTCGGGGTTCTTGGCCTCGAAGTCCTTGATGATCTCCTGCCAGACGGCGGTCCGCACGCCTCCGTTGTTGTCCCAGAAGGTGATCGTGCCCGTGCCCGAGCCCTCGGCGCCGCTGCCGCCGGTGCCGGCGTAGCCGCAGGCGGTGGCGGTGAGGGCGAGTGTGGCGGTCAGGGCGACGGCGGATGCCGTGCGTGCTCTGAGACCTCTGCGGCTCCTGGAGATGGTCATGGTCGGCTCTTTTCTCTGAGTGCGGGTCGTGCGAGGGCGTGCGCGTGGGGGGTACGCGGGGTTCTGCTGAGGTACGCGGTTCGGCGGAGCCGCGGCGGTCAGCGGCGGTGCGGTGCCCAGCCGTCCTTGCCTGCGAGGTAGTCGGCGACCTCGTGGGCCGCCGCCTCGGCGTCCGTCATCAGCGGCCGGTCCGGGCCGGCGGCCGCGCCCGGGCCGTACGTGCGGTACTCGGCGAAGCGTGCGTCCCGCCACGAGAAGCCGCTCATGTCGGTCCACGGCGCCGCCTTGATCGCGGCCGGCAGCTCCGTGTCGCGGATCAGGACCTGGCCGATGGCGTCGGGGTTGCCGCCCGGGTGCCAGGGCCGGCCCAGGTGGAAGGAGCCCGCCGGGGCGTCGCTGACGATCCGGGACCGGGTGATCAGGAAGCCGTACGGGTTGTCCTTCCAGGTGCTGGCCGCGGTGATGTAGCCGTTGTTGGTGGCCGATCCGCGGCTCAGCGCCTTGATGAGGGAGTCCTCGATGACGGTGGTGGCCCGCCCGTAGATGAAGTCGACATCGCCCTCGATGTACGAGTCGCGGATGTAGACCCGGGAGACGACGTTCAGCTTGGGGCTGTCGGTCATCAGGGTGTCCTGGTTGCCCTTGAAGGCCGTGTTCTCGAAGACGATCCGGTCACCGGTCGTCTTCATCGCCAGGGCCTGCTCCCCCCTGAGCTCCACCGCCGCCTCGTCGAAGTCGTTGACGAAGGTGAGGTTGCGGGCGGAGACGTCGGAGGCGGCGATCAGGACGGTGGCGCTGCCGGTGGATCCTCCGTACTCGGCCGGGGTGTCGTACACGATCACGGTGTCCGACCGGTTCTGTCCAGTCCCCTGAAGCGAGATTTTCGGCTTGTTGGCGGGAATGCGGACTTTCTCACGGTACGTCCCGGGTGCGATGCGCAGCGTGATCCGCCCGTCGTTGCCGGCGGGCACGGCGTCGACGGCGGACTGCACGGTCGGGTAGGCGGCGGGGACGTCGAGGACGGTGTGCGTGCCGAGGGTCTTCTGGGGCCCGGAGAAGCGGGTGACGAGGGCGGGGACGGCGGCCGCGGGGTCGAGCCGGTACGCGTAGTGGTCCCGTGGCTCGAAGGCGCTGCCCCACGTCTCGTGCCGGCCCGTCGTGTTCCTCAGGATCGAGCCGCGCTGCACGAGTTCGGCGGTGGCGTCGGCCTGGTAGGGGTGCTGGACCCCGTCGTAGTAGCTGTTCTCGATGACCATGCGGGTGCGGCCGCGCGCCCAACTGCCGTACGTCCAGACGGGGTCGCCGTCGTCGACCTGACCCGAGAAGTAGTTGTTGTAGAGGTGCGCGTAGGCGCAGTTGTCGGCGGACGGGTTGCGCTGCTTGGTGCCCTTGAACCAGTTGTGGTCCATGGTGATCTGGGTGAGGACGTTGTCCGTCCAGCCGATCCCGACGGCCTTGTTGTGGTCCTCGAACCGGTTGTGGGAGACGGTGACGTACCGGCTGTCCTTGCGGATGTCGAGCATGCCGTCGCCGAGGCGGCTGAAGCGGTTGTGGTCGATCCAGACGTGCGAGACGGAGTCCATCTGGATGCCGTCGAAGTCGTTGGTCTTGCCGTCCCAGTCGCCCTCGACGTAGGAGTCGCGGACGGTGAGGTTGCGGATGATGACGTTGCGGGTGCCGGGCTTCAGGTTCAGTTCGCCGTGGACGATCTCGCCGCTGGTGCCGACGCCGATGAGGGTCTTGTCCGATGCCACGACGATCTCGGCGCCGAAGGGCGCGACCTCGATGGTGCCCGCGACCCTGATGACGTACGGCTCGGCGGCCCCGGCGTACCGGGCCAGCTCGGCGTGGGTCCGTACGGTGACGACCTTGCCTCCCCGGCCGCCGGTCGTGCCACCGGCGAGGGAGGCGAAGCCGTGCGGTGTGTCGGCCCGGTGATGCCGGTCGGCGGGGGCGTGCGGCGCGGGCGCGGCCCCGGCCTCGGCGGGCGCGGCCCCGGCTGGGGCTGCCTCGGCGGGGGCGACCACGCCCAGGCCGAGCGCGGCGGTCAGGGCGGTGACGGTGGCCAGAGCTCTGCCCGGCCCGGGCGACAAGCGCTTGCTACGGAGGTGCATCGGTGCGGCTCCCAACAGGCGTTACGGAAAGGGTGTGTTACGTCGTTACGTCGTCACGGCGTCACGGCGTGATGCGGAAGTCGGTGAACGTGACCGTCCCGGCCGTGCCCGGGCCTTCGGGCGCGGCGGCGAACAGGCCGAGCAGGGCGCCGACCCAGCGCCAGGGGGTGGCGGCGAAGACCTGGCCCGACGGCCGCCACCCGTCCCCCGTGTCGTACGAGAAGCGGCACCGGGCGCCCGCCGACACCTCGACCCGCAGCCGTACGGAACCCCCCTCCGGGACCGCAGGCCCCGGGTGCGCGGCGTCCCGCTCCCCCTCGGTCACGTGCTCGGCGAACCGGTGCGCGACGCGCACCGTGCCGTCGGCGCCCCGTTCCAGGCCGAGCCAGGCGTAGGCGTCGCCCAGCACGGCGAGCCCGGCCCGGGCGCCCGGCTCGGAGCCGGCCAGGTCCAGCACCACCTCGGCGGTGAACGTCTCGGCGGGCAGCCGCTGCGTCAGCACGTGCGGCAGCAGCCGCAGGTCGTGGGCGTCCCCGGTGCGGACGCACGCCATGCGCAGCCCGTCGCCGGCGTGCTCGACGGTCCACCCCGCCCGGGGGTTGGCCGTCCAGCTCCACTGCCGCCCGAATCGGCCGCCCGGGAACGCGTCGTCCGTGGCGGGCGCCTCCACGGGCTGCGGCGGCGCGGCGGGCTTGCGGTGCCGGAGCACGGGCTCGCCCGCGTCGCCCATGACGGGCCAGCCGTCCGCGCCCCACGCCATGGGCTGGAGGTGGACGACCCTGCCGTACGGGCCGCGCGCCTGGAAGTGCAGGAACCAGTCCTCGCCGGCCGCCGTCCGCACCCAGCCGCCCTGGTGGGGGCCGTTGACCTCGGTACGGCCCTGGGCGAGCACGACGCGTTCCTCGTACGGGCCGAAGAAGTCGCGCGCGCGGAACGCGCCCTGCCAGCCGGTCTCCACGCTCCCGGCCGGGGCGAGGATCCAGAACCAGCCGTCGTGCCGGTACAGCTTGGGTCCTTCGAGGGTGAACCAGCCCGGGATGCGGTCGGCGTCGACGACGATCTTTCCGTCGTCGAGGAGGGTGCGGCCGTCGCGGCTCATCCGGTGCCCGGTGAGCCGGTTCTTCACGCCGGACCTGGACTTGGCCCAGGCGTGCACGAGATACGCCTCGCCGGTCTCGTCGTCCCACAGCGGGCAGGGGTCGATGAGTCCCTTGCCGGACTTCAGCAGGTGCGGCTCGCTCCACGGGCCGCGCACGTCCTCGGCGTTGATCTGGTAGACGCCGTGGTCGGGGTCGCCCCAGAAGATCCAGAACCGTCCGTCGGCGTGCCGCAGGCTGGGCGCCCACACGCCCCTGTCGTGGCGGGGCGCGGCGAAGTCCGCCGCGGGCGCGAGCCGGTCGAGGGCGTGGCCGACGAGCGACCAGTTGACGAGGTCGCGGGAGTGCAGCAGGGGCAGCCCGGGGGCGCGGCCGAAGCTGGACGCGGTGAGGTAGAAGTCCTCGCCGACGGCGACCACGTCCGGGTCGGACCAGTCGGCGTTGAGCACCGGGTTGCGGTAGGTGCCGTCGCCGAGGTCGGCCCGCCATACAGGGGTCATGACAGGGCCTTTCGTACGAGGGCGGCGGCGCCCGCCCGGTCGAGGCGGCCGTCCGCGACGACGGTGACCACCCGGCGTACGACGGTTCCGCCGGCCGGGACGGGGAGGCGGGCGTCCCAGGCGAGCGAGGAGCCGACGCCCGGGTACTCGTCGGTCCGTACGAACCAGGGGTCCTCGCGGGTGTCGTCGGTGGCGCCGGCGAAGACCAGCGTCCAGTCGGGTCCGCGGAGCGCCAGCCAGTCGGCGGTCCGCCCGTGGACGGCCGGCTCGCCGTCGTGGCCGGCCGTGAAGACGTCCGGCGGCGCCGGCGCCTTGGGGGCGCGCCAGAAGAAGCCTCCGTAACCGGCGCCGGGGCGGCCGTTGGTGGCCGGGGAGCCGATGGACAGGTCGCGGTCGCCGGGGTTGGTGAGCGAGAAGGTGAAGTCGAGGGCCCAGGCGTCGGCGGTGAGCCCGGTGGCGGCGACCGTGCGGCGTTCACGCAGCACGTCCGTACCGCCGGAGGTCCAGGTCAGGTCTTCCACGAAGCCGTCGGGGTCGCGCAGCTTCCAGCCGTCGTGGCGCTGTTCGCCGTGGTTGTCGAGCTCGGTCGGCCCCTGGTCGCGTACGAAGGTGCGGCCGCCCCAGAAGTTGCGCCCGTCGACGTCGGGCACGGCGACGGAGACGCCCAGGTGGTGGAGGTGGTCGGCGGGGCGTTCCTCGGTGACGGGGGTGCCGTGGAGGGTGGTGACGGGGTGGAGGTACGGGCGGGGGGAGAGCCGTGCGGGCAGGTCGGCGCCGGCCAGGTAGCGGCCGACGGGGCGGCCCCCGCAGCGCAGCACGAGAGGGTGCGTCATGGGACGTTCGCCTCCAGCTCGGAGAAGAGGGAGAGGGTGTCGGCGCTCGCGTGGACGAGCGCGTCGACGCCCTTCACGATCCGGCGCCCGGCGGCCTCGTCCGCGTACCACCGGTCGGCGGGCAGGGGGTGCGGGTCCGGGGCGGTGCGGACGGCTTCGACGACGCGCATGAACGCGCCGGTGCGGTGCGGCGGTACGAGGAGCGCGTCGCCGCGCGTGAGGTGGCGGACGAGGTTCTCCAGGAGGTCGGTGCGGCCGTAGGTGTGCTCGACGGGGCCGTGTCCCGCCCGCTGCACCAGGACGCGGTCCTGCTTGTACCAGAGGGTGATGCGGCCGTGCCGGCCGTGGACCATGACGTACGGCTCGCCGGGGTGTTCGGCGCACAGGGTCACGGCGGCGGTGACGCGGGTGCCGCGTGCGGTGGTGATCCGGACGCAGGAGGTGTCGTCGGCCTCGATGTCGTTGGCGCGGGCCAGCTCCAGTTCGATGCCGGTGACGTCCTCGGCGTGCGGGCTGCCGTCGAGGGCGAGGGCCGTGGCGACGGCGTGGGCGAGCGGGTTGGTGAGGACGCCGTCGACGACGTCGGTGTCGCCCATGCGGCGCTTGCCCGCCCACGGGGAGCGGCGGAAGTACGCCTCGTCGCGGGCCCAGGCGCCGGCGGCGCCGATACCGGTGACGTCGCCGATGGCGCCGCCCTCGATGAGCGCGGCGATCGCGGGCAGGGCCTGCGACCCGAGCGACTGGAACCCGATCTGGCAGGCCACGCCCGCGTCCCGTACCCCGTCCGCCATCCGCCGGAACGCGGCCTCCGACGGCGCGGGCGGCTTCTCCAGGAGGAGGTGGACGCCGCGCCGGGCCGCGGTGAGGGCGAGGCCGGTGTGCGTGTCGATGGGGGTGCAGACCACGGCGATCCGGGCGCCGGTGGTGTCGAGCAGCGCCCCGAAGTCGGCGGACTGGGCGGGCGGAAGGCCGCCGTCGGCCCGCCCGAACCCGTCGAGCTCGTCGGCGTCGAGTGGCCGCAGTTCGCAGATGCCGGCGAGACGGACGAGCCCGGCGTCGGCGAGGCGGCGGATGTTGTGCAGGTGCCAGCGGCCGTGCCCGCGGGCGCCCGCGAGGACGACGGGCACCGGCAGGGCCGGGGGGATGCGGGTGTCGGGGATACGGGTGTCGGGGATACGGGTGTCGCTCATCGTGGTGTCAGCCCTTCACCGCGCCGGCGCTGAAGCCGGTGATGAGCCACTTCTGGATGAACGCGAAGACGATCACGACGGGGACGGCGGCGATGACACCGCCCGCCGCGAGGGCGCCCAGGTCGACGCTGTCGGCGCCGATGAGGGTGTTGAGGCCGACGGGGATCGTCTGCTTGTCCTGTTCGCTGAGGAACATCAGGGCGAACAGGAAGTGGTTCCAGCTGTGCACGAAGGCGAAGGAGCCGACGGCGATGAGCCCGGGGCGCAGCAGCGGCAGCACGACCGCGCTGAAGGCACGGAAGCGCGAGCAGCCGTCGACCCAGGCGGCCTCCTCCAGGGACACCGGCACGTTCTTGATGAAGCCGCTGATCAGGATGATCGACAGGGGCAGTTGGAAGACGGTCTCGGCGATGATGACACTGCCGAGCGAGTTGATCATCTGGAGGTTGCGGAAGATCTCGAACAGCGGCACCAGCATCAGCGCGCCCGGGATGAACTGGGAGCACAGCAGCGCCAGCATGAAACCGGTCTTGATACGGAAGTCGAAGCGGGCGAGCGCGTAGCCGCCGGCCAGCGCCACGAGCGTCGTGGTGACCAGCGTGGCCAGGCCGACGAGCATGCTGTTCTGGAAGAACACCCCGAAGCTGCGCTCGTTCCAGACCTTGTCGAAGTGCTCGAACGTCATCGGCCAGGGCAGCAGCGACGTGGACCCGGCGGGGCGTACCGCGAACAGCAGCATCCAGTAGAACGGGACGAGCGTGAAGAGCAGATAGAGCGCGAGCGGCAGGTAGATCTGCCAGCGCGGCACGTCGTCGAAGGCGCGCTCCCCGCGCCGTGGGCGGCGCGGCGACGCCGGGGGCGCCGGGGTGTTCCGGGCGGGCACGCGCGTGTCGCTGCCACGGGTGCCCTGCTCCGCGAGTGCGGCGGTCATGAGCGGTCGCCTCCGAACTTGCTCAGGCGCAGGTAGAGGATGGAGCAGAAGAGGAGGATCACGAACGCGACGGTGGTCAGCGCGGAGGCGTAACCGAAGTCGTGGCCCTCGATGCCGGTGTTCGCGATCATGAGCGGCAGGGTGGTGGTGACACCGGCCGGGCCGCCGCCGGTGAGGGTGTAGAGCAGGTCGACGTTGTTGAACTCCCACACGGCGCGCAGCAGCGTGGAGAGGATGATGGCGTCCTTGAGGTGCGGCAGCGTGATGTGGAAGAACTGCCGCATCCGGCCGGCCCCGTCGACCGACGCCGCCTCGTACAGGTCCTTCGGTATGGACTGGAGGTCGGCGAGGATGAGGATGGCGAAGAAGGGGACGCCGCGCCAGAGTTCGGCGACGACGGCGGCCCAGAAGACGGTGCCGGTGTCGGAGAGCACCGAGGTGCCGTACGTGCCGATGCCGATGTCCGCGAGGTAGCGGCTCATGCCGGTGGACGGGTTGTACAGCAGCATCCAGATGGTCGTCGTGAGCACGCCGGAGACGGCCCACGGCGAGAACACCAGGGCGCGGGCCATGGCGCGGCCGACGAAGGTCTGGTTGACGATCAGCGCGAGGACGAGGCCGAAGGCGAGCTGGAGGGTGACTTCGACGACGACCCACTTGGCGCTGAAGCCGAGCGTGGACCAGAACAGCGGGTCCTCGGTGAAGATGCGGGTGAAGTTGTCGAGGCCCGCGTAGCCGTTCTTCCACGGCTTGGTGACGTTGTAGTGCTGGAGGCTGTAGTAGAAGACGCTCAGCACGGGGTAGGCGATGAAGCCGAGCATCAGCAGACCGGCGGGCGCGATCAGCAGGTACGGCAGACGACGTGGGTCGGCTCCCGTGCGGCGCCGACCGGCCCGGGGTTGTTTCGCCACGGCTGCGGCTTGGGCCATGACATGTCTCCGTTCATCGTGCGTGCGTTCGTGCGTGCATGAAGCGCTTTCCGGATTCCATTCGACATCCCGAACAAGCGGATCCGGGGCCTCACGTGGGCGAGGAGGCGGGGCTCAGCTCGCGTACGGCTCCGGTACGGAGCCGGGGCGGGCGAGGAACTCGAAGTCGCACCCGGTGTCGGCCTGGGTGATCTGTTCGTGGTACAGCGCGCCGTAGCCGCGTTCGTACGGATTCGGCGGCGGCGTCCACGCGGCGCGGCGCTCGGCCAGCTCCTCGTCGGCGACGTGCAGGTGCAGGGAGCGCGCTGCGACGTCCAGCGTGATCAGGTCCCCGGTCCGCACCAGCGCGAGCGGCCCGCCCACGTACGACTCGGGGGCGACGTGCAGCACGCACATGCCGTAACTGGTGCCGCTCATCCGGGCGTCGGAGATCCGGACCATGTCGCGGACGCCCTGCTTCAGCAGGTGGTCCGGGATGGGCAGCATCCCGTACTCCGGCATGCCGGGGCCGCCCTTGGGCCCGGCGTTGCGCAGCACCAGGACGTGGTCGGCCGTGATGCCGAGGTCCGGGTCGTCGATGGTGCGCTGCATGGTGCGGTAGTCGTCGAAGACGACGGCGGGCCCGGTGTGCCTGCGCAGGTGCGGCTCGGCGGCGACGTGCTTGACGACGGCGCCGTCCGGGCACAGGTTGCCGCGCAGCACGGCGAGCCCGCCCTCCCCCGCCAGGGGCTTCTCGCGGGGCCGGATCACCTCGTCGTTGTGGACGAGGGCGCCGTCGAGCTGCTCGCGCAGGGTGGTGTGGGCGACGGTCGGCCGGTCCAGGTGGAGCAGGTCCGGGATACGGGCGAGGAGGCCGGGCAGTCCGCCGGCGAAGTGGAAGTCCTCCATCAGGTACTGCCCACCGGGCCGCAGGTTCGCCAGCACCGGAACGCGGCGCGCGATCCGGTCCCAGTCGTCGAGCGTGAGCTCGACCCCGGAGCGCCCGGCCATGGCGGTCAGATGGATGACGGCGTTGGTGGAGCCGCCGAGAGCGAGGACGGTCGTGACGGCGTCCTCGTACGCCTCGCGCGTGAGGATCCGCGACAGCCTCAGGTCCTGCCGTACCAGCTCCACGATCCGCAGACCGGCGGCGGCGGCCATCCGGTCGTGCCCGGAGTCGACGGCCGGGATCGAGGACGCGCCCGGCACGGTGACGCCGAGGGCTTCGGCGGCGGCGGTCAGCGTGGAGGCGGTGCCCATGGTCATGCAGTGGCCGGGCGACCGGGCGAGCCCGCTCTCCAGTTCGGCCATCTCGCAGTCGCCGATGAGCCCGGCGCGCTTGTCGTCCCAGTACTTCCACATGTCCGTGCCGGAGCCGAGCACCTCGTTGCGCCAGTGGCCCGGCAGCATCGGTCCGGCCGGCACGAACACGGTGGGCAGGTCGACGGACGCGGCGCCCATCAGCAGCGCGGGCGTCGACTTGTCGCAGCCGCCCATCAGCACGGCGCCGTCCACCGGGTAGGAGCGCAGCAGCTCCTCGGTCTCCATCGCCAGCATGTTGCGGTAGAGCATCGGGGTCGGCTTCTGGAACGTCTCCGACAGCGTGGAGACCGGGAATTCGAGCGGGAAGCCCCCGGCCTGCCACACGCCCCGCTTCACGGCCTGCGCGCGGTCGCGCAGATGGACGTGGCAGGGGTTGATGTCCGACCAGGTGTTGAGGATGGCGACGACCGGCTTGCCGAGGTGCTCCTCGGGCAGGTAGCCGAGCTGGCGGGTGCGGGCGCGGTGGCTGAACTGGCGGAGGCCGGAGGTGAGTTCGCTTCCGTACCACTGGTGGCTGCGCAGCGGCCGGCCCTCCCGCGGCGCCTCGTCCCGGTTCTGCTCCTGGCCCGTGCTCATATGTCCCATTCCTTGACCATCTCGGCGATCTCGGCGCGGCTCGGCTCCGGCAGCAGCCGGCTGGGCGGGCGGACGTCGCGGCGGCACAGGCCGAGTGCGGCCAGCGCCTCCTTGACGACGGTGACGTTGTTGGCGGCCTGGTCGGCGGCGCGCAGGTCCTCGAAGCGGCGGATCCGCTCCCACACCGCGAGGGCGGCCGGGTAGTCGCCGTCGCGCAGCGCCCGCAGCATGCCCAGGGACACCGCGGGCGAGACGTTGACCAGGCCGGACGTGAAGCCGGTCGCGCCCATCGCCCAGTACGAGGGGGCGTACAGCTCGGCGAGCCCGGCGACCCACACGAACCGGTCGAGCCCCGCGTCCCGCGCCACGGCCGCGAACCGGGCGGCGTCCGGCACCGCGTACTTGACGCCGATGACGTTCGGGCACAGCTCCCCGAGCCGCGCGATGGTCGCCCCGTCGAGCAGCGGGTTGCGGATGTACGGGACGACGCCCAGCTCGGGGACGGCGTCCGCGATCTCGCGGTGGTAGTCGATCCAGCCGTCACGCGAGACGTACGGGTGGACGGGCTGGTGGACCATCACCATGCCGGCCCCGGCGTCCCGGGCGTGCCGGGCGGCGGCCGTGGCGGTCGGCACGTCGTGGCCGACGCCGACGACGACGGCGGCGCGGTCGCCGGTCTCCTCGACGGTCAGCTCGGTGACCAGGCGGCGCTCGTCGGGCGTGAGGGTGTAGAACTCGCCGGTGTTGCCGTTGGGCGTCACGGCCCGTACCCCGCTGTCGAGCAGCCTGCGCAGCAGGGCGCGATACGTGTCCCTGTCGACACCGCCGTCGGCGTCGAACGGGGTCACGGGGATCGCGACGACGTCTGCGAGCGCCGCCCTCAGCGTTGAGTGGTCCATGCGTACCGGCCTTTCTCTGACAGTCACGGTTCAACGGGTGCCGCGGTTCACGGCATTTCGGCGGTGGTGTCGCTCTCGGGCGCCTCCGGGAAGGCGCGCCGCACGAATCCGGCGATGTGGTCGTGCAGCGCCCGGACGGCCCCGTCGGCGTCGCCCTCCAGGGCGAGCCGGAGGATCTCCCGGTGCTCGTCGGCCTCGCGTCCCCAGGACGGCTCGGCGCTCCACGCGACCGTCGACACCAGCGCGGCCTGGTCGCGGACCTCGTCGAGCATCCGGGCGAGCAGCGGGTTGCCGCACGGCAGGTAGAGGGCGCGGTGGAACTCCCGGTTGGCGAGGGACCGTTCGGCCTGGTCGGCGGCGCCGTCGGCCTGGACGAGCGCCTCGCCCGCGGCGTCCAGGGACGCGCGGCGGGCGATGGTGCGGCGCAGCGCCTCTGGTTCGAGGAGCAGCCGTACGTCGTACACCTCGCGGGCCATGGCGGCGTCGACGGTGCGGACGGTGGCGCCCTTGTACTGGCTCATCACGACGAGCCCGGTCCCCGCGAGGGTCTTCAGCGCCTCCCGTACGGGCGTCTTCGACACCCCGTACTGCGCGGCCAGTTCGGCCTCCACCAGCGCTCTGCCGGGCGGCAGCAGCCCGGTGAGGATGGCGTGCTTGATCGCCTCCAGCACGTACTGGGTGCGGGAGGGGATGGGGGCGGGGGCGGCGAAGGCCATGCGGGCGGCTCTCATATCTCGCGTATCGCGTCTCATATATGACGTACGAAGTACGACGGCGACGAACGTAGGGTCGGGTCCGGGGATTCGTCAACGCTTCTGACAAAACTCGCCCGACAGGCCGTGCCCGTGTTCGAGCACACGAACAGCGCCGCCCGGAAAACCGGGCGGCGCCGATGAGATGACGTACGGTCAGACCAGTCTGCGAAGTGCGGCGGCGACCGCCTCCAGATCGGGCCCGGAGGCCAAACCCGCGTGGTAAAGGCGCAGTTCGGTGGCGCCGAGCGCGGCGACCTCGGTGGCGTCGGCGGCGAGCCGTTCCGGGGCGCCGCCCATGCCGCTCACGACCGTGAAGTTGGCCGCCAGGACGGTGTCCGGCCCGGCGTGCGGCACGAACGGCGGGAGCACCGCGCCGGCGCCGCCGCCCGTGCAGGGCAGGACGACCCCGTCGGCCACGCCCAGCACGTGCGCCGGGTCCACGCCCACGTTGGCGCCCGTGCGGTACGGGGCGGGGTCGGCGTGCAGCAGGACGCGGAACCCCGGCGGCGCGGCCGCCCGTACCGCCGCGACGGCGGCCTCCTGGAGGGCGCGCGCCGCCCGGGTGCGCCACGCGAGGGTGGCCGCGGCGAGATCGGCGCCCAGCAGCTTCTCG
>NZ_JABWDV010000188.1 GCF_013362995.1 Streptomyces sp. TRM64462
CCGGCCGCGGGGGTGCCTGCGCCGCCGGACGGGTCGACGATGGCCTCGACCTTCCAGTGCACGTTGAACTGCTCGGCGAGTGCCTGCTTCAGGACCTCCTCGCTGCCGCTGCTCGTGAAGTTGTCACGGGCGCCGGCGTTGAGGAAGCCGAGCTGGAGGGTGGTGCCGTCGAAGCCGGCGACCTGGGCGTTCTGGCTGAGCAGGATCCACGTGAAACGGCGGCGGTTCTTGACGGCCTCCAGGATGGAGGGCCACATGTTGCGCGCCTGGACGGCGCCCTGGGCCATCTCGGC
>NZ_JABWDV010000189.1 GCF_013362995.1 Streptomyces sp. TRM64462
CAGCCACCACTGGATGGCGTACGCCATGTGTGCGCCGATCGAGTCATGGTCGGGGTCCGGGATCAGCTCCGGGGTGTCACCGGACGGCTCGGGCGCCGTCTGCTCCAGGTAGCCGCCGAGCACGGGCCGGCCGAGCCGCTCCGCCTGCTGCTCGCTGTTGATCAGCATGACCTGGCGGGGCGGCAGGCCCTTGAGGTCCTTGATGCCGCTGCTGCCGGTCGTCTGGTCGGCCATGAGGCGGCCGGTGACCGTGACCCGGCCGGTGGGCGCGGGCGGCACGTCCGGGTACGCCTTCTGGTCCGGGGCGGCCGGGACCCAGCCGCGGTTGACCAGGACGACCTGCCCGTCGGTGAGGACCAGAGGCGTCAGCACATGCATGCCGACCCGGTCGTCGGCGTTGGTGCGGCGGCGTACGACGACCTCGTTGGCCGTGTCGAAGGTGCCGGTGGCCGTGGCGTGGCGCCAGTAGTCGGAGCGCGGCACGGTGTGGCCGGGGGAGGTGAGCTCGGTCACGGGGACCGGCTTCGCGCGCAGGTTGTCCGCGATCAGGGCGTTCTGGGCGACCCGGCGCTCGTGCCGGTGGAACTGCCAGAAGCCCAGCTCGACCATCACGGGGATGAGGACGAGGACGACGAGGGTGAGGATCACCCACTGCCGGGACAACAGGAAGCGGTACACCCCAAGACCGTACATCCGGCCCCGCGGCGCACCGCCTCCGGCCCCCGTGTGGCGGGGGCCGCCCCGGTCCTCCGGGCTTCAGACCTTGTCGACGATGCCCACCCTGCCTTCCGCCCGGGCGCAGTGCGCCCCGCAGTACCAGTGGCCGTCGGCCTCGACGCCCTGGCCGATGATCTGGACCCTGCAGTGCTCGCAGAGGGGCGCCATGCGGTGGATGGCGCAGGAGAAGCAGTCGAAGACGTGCACCGCGCCCTGCGCGTGCACCTCGAAGGACATCCCGTAGTCGTTTCCGCAGACCTCACAACGTGCCATGCGCCACAGGGTGCGGGGCGCGGCGCCGGGAAGGGGCGACGGCACGCCCGGCCGTCACCCGTTCGCCGACGGGTCGGCCGGGGCGACGTCCCGCAGCAGCTGGGTGAAGGCCGCCTCGTCCACGACGGGTGTGCCGAACGCCTTCGCCTTGACGACCTTGGACGTGCCCGCGTGCGGGTCGTTGGTGACCAGCAGGCTCGTCAGCCGGGACACGCTGGTCGCGATGTGCAGCCCGGCCTCGACGGCCCGGTCCTCCAGCAGCTCCCGTTCGACGGACGTGTCGCCGGAGAACGCCACCCGCATGCCTTGTTTGAGCGGTTTGTCCGCTTCGTAGCGGCCGGGGTTGGGGTACGGACACGGCGGCCGCTTCCGCGACGGGCGCCAACCGCCCCCGCCGTACGACGCCTGACGGCCGATCCGGGGCGCGCCGGCGGCCGATGCCGTGCCGGCGGCCGATGCCGTGCCGGTGGCCGGGGAGGCCGACCATTCGGTGAGCGGCCGGCACTCCAGCAGCGGCAGCCGCACGCCCCGCTCCGCCGCCGCGCGCAGGCTCGGCCGGAACGACTCGGCGAGCACGCGCGCGTCGTCCAGCGCGTGGTGCGCGCGCTGCTGCACGACCCCGAAGTGCGCGGCCAGCGACTCCAGCTTCATGTTCGGCAGCGGCAGCGCCAGCTCACGGGCCAGCGCGATGGTGCACAGCCGCTGCCGCACCGGCGCGGTGCGCTCCGCCCGTGCGTACTCACGGGCGATCATCGTCCAGTCGAAGTACGCGTTGTGCGCGACGAGGACCCGGCCGTCGAGCCGCTCCGCGAAGTCCGCGGCGACATCGGCGAAGAGCGGCGCGCCCTCCAGCACGTCGCTCGTCAGCCCGTGGATCCACACCGGGCCCGGGTCGCGCTCCGGGTTCACCAGCGTGTACCAGTGGTCCTCCACCTCGCCCTGCGCGTCGAGCCGGTAGACGGCAGCCGACACTATCCGGTCGTGCGAGGAGAGCCCGGTGGTCTCCACGTCGACCACCGCGTACCCCTGCGGGTAGGCGGCCGGCCATGCTGCTGCTGTCGTACGGTCGTCGAGCATGGTCATTGAGAATAGAGGCCGCCACTGACACGACGGGAGCCGGGCGTCAGGGTCGCGTCGCGGTGTTGACGGCCGGCGGGCGCGGTTCCTTGCGCGGTACGGCAGTTGATGCCGTGTGCGGTGCCCGGGGCGGCCCCGGGTCAGGCGAGACCGGCCACCAGGTCGGCGGCCGTCGCCTGTTCGAGGCCGCAGCCGTCGACCGGGCCCGGCAGGAGCCGGTACACCGTGCCCGTCGCGCCCTCCGGGGCCACGCCGCCGTCCGCGAGGGCGAGCAGCACCCGCTTCCCGGACGCGGCACGGCCCGCGGCCGCGACCGGGTCCCCGGCCGGCCGGTGCCGCCGGTCCGGCGACAGCCCCGTACGGATCCGGCGGGCGTACGCGCCGAGCGTCTCGCCCAGCCGCAGCGTGTGGTGCAGCAGCTCGCCGTCCCGCAGGACGACGGTCTCCTCCGCGCGCGTGGCGGCGTGCCACACCGCGACGTCCCACAGCGTCGTACGGCCCGCCGTGAAGTACGCGAACAGATCGGCGCCGAGCACGCACAGGGCGTCCCGGTGCCGGTCCGCGCTGTGGTGGCCGCCCGAGGACGGCAGATGCACGTCCGTCCACAGGGAGGTGCGCCGCTCCAGGTCGACGAGCATCGGGACGTGGATGCGCGAGTCGCCCACCAGGTCGTAGCGCTGGCGGACGGTGCGCGGGTCGTACGCGGCACCGCGCCCTTCGCGCGCGTGGCGGGCGTGAAGGGTCATGAAGCCGGCGAAGGCGTCGAGGAGCTGTTCGAACGGGACGTCGTTGAAGCTGAACACGATCGGTACGACGAACCGCACGCCCGCGTCCGCGAGCCCCGCCAGGTCCAGGTCCACGTACTCGGTGGCACCGTCCGGCGCGGGCGCCGACGTCAGGTCGCCGGAGTGCACGGCCGCCCGCTTCCCGTACATGAGGCGCGTGTAGTCGCACAGGCCCTTGTACGTCCAGTCCGCGTCGTACAGCAGCACCGACAGGTCCAGGTCGACGCGGGTGCTCTCGGGCTGCGTCCAGTGCAGGAACAGGCGCAGCACCTCGCCCTCAGGGAGCGGCCGGAAGCTGCCGCGCGGCATGGGGGACAGGGCCCGCGCCGCCGCGCCCTCGGCCGACGGTACGGCGATCCCGGCCAGGTCCGCGTCGAGGACGGCCAGCCGGTAGCGGTCCGCCCGCTCCGCGCGCGTGGCCAGCCGGCGCAGCGCCTCGCCTTCCAGGAGCCCGCACACCTGCTCGGTCACGGCGCGCGGCAGCGGGGCGCGGTCGTCGTCGACCGCGTACGCCCGCGTCACCTGGCCGCGCGGGAAGAACACCCGCCGCGTGCCCGGGAGGTGACGGTTCCGCAGCCGGCCGAGGGCGGCCAGCAGGGGGCCGGGCGCGGCGCCCGGGAGGGCGCGCAGCAGCGCGTGGACGGCCTGGCGGGGCAGCGGCCCGGGCCCGTACAGGCGCAGCAGCCGGTCCAGGGCGCGGACCAGTTCGCCGGGGCGCTCGGCGAGCAGCGCGAGCGCGGCACCGGGGTCGGCGGTCCCGCAGAGGCCGGGCTTCCCGTCGGGGCCGGGGGTCCCGTCGCGTCCGGGGGTCCCGGCAGGGACCGGGTTTCCGTCGCGTCCGGGGGTCCCGGCGGGGACCGGGCTTTCGTCGCGTCCGGGGGTCCCGGCGGGGACCGGGTTTCCGTCGCGTCCGGGGGTCCCGGCGGGGACCGGGTTTCCGTCGCGTCCGGGGCTCCCGCCGGGGACCGGGCTTCCGCCGGGGCCTGGGCTCGCGTCGGCGCCGGGGATCCCGCCGGGGTCGGGGTTCGCGTCGGGACCGGAGCTTTTGTCGCGTCCAGGCCCGGGGCGCAGCGCCTCCTCGACGCGGGCCCGCCAGGTGCGCGGCCGGACGCGCCGCCCGTCGGGGTCGAGCCGTACCGCCGTGGGGTGCTCGGCGGCCGTGGCGCGCAGGGCGGGGCCGAACGACACGGCGTCCAGGTCCGTTTCGCGCAGCACCGCGAACGCCAGCGCCGCCTTCGGGTACCGGGCGTGGCACTCGAACGGGTGAAGGATCTCGGCGGCGCGCTTCCACGCGGCCGGGTACCGCAGCACGTCCTCGACCAGCGCGCCGGCGTCCAGCCCGTCCAGGACGCCGAGCAGCCGGCGGCGCAGGGCGCGCGGCACCGAACGGAACCGGGGCGGCGCGAGCAGGTCCGCTTCGCCGCCGGACAGGACCGCCAGCAGACGCAGGACGTCCGTCGCCGTCGTGAGCCGGGCGGTCACGAGCGGGGCCGCCGCGTCCCGCGTGCCCGGATCGCGCAGCAGCGCGGCCAGGACACGCGCCTTGGTCTCCCGTACGGGAATGTCGTCCGGCAGCCAGTCGAGCGCGGGTGACGCGTGCAGCCGGACGTGCGCCAGCAGCACGTCCAGGTCCTCGCGGTCCTGCGGGGTCGGCGGGGTGCGCCGGGCGAGCAGCGCCGCCAGCGCCCGCGCCGCGTCGGCGTCCAGGTCGGTGCCGCGCTCCAGGGGCTGGAGCGCGGAGGACGGCGCGTCCACCAGGTCGTCCCCGACAGGCGAGGCGTCCGCGAAGTGCGGGCGGAGCGGTATGTGCGTCCGGTCGGCGCCCAACTCGGCGTCGAGCCGCCGCAGCAACTCCCGCCCCGTCCGCGCGAGCCCGTCCGCCTCCAGGCCCGCCAGGGCGTCCCGCAGCCGCGGCGTCGCGACGAACCCCCGGTTCCGCAGCGCGGCCTCCAGTGACGCGAGGCCACCGGCGGCCGCACCCTTTCCGGCTGCGTCGACGGCGACGTACACGGTGCGGAGGCGGCGCAGCAGAACGGACGACACGACGGACAAACAGATCCCCCCAAGAGAAAAGAAAAAAGGAGGCGGGGACGGAGAGTGGGCGCGCTGTGCCTATGTCAAAGGAGGTTCAGAAGGAAGCGCTGCCGCGGAGCCGTCCCCGCCGACCAGGAGTCTAGGGAACGCGCGTGCGATCCCGCCATGGAATAACGCGGGCGTCCAGCGCGCCGTTTCCCGGCCCGCCGGGTGCGCGGGTGAGACGCTCGGCGTCGTGAGCGAACCGACACCGCACGAGCCGCACGTGGGCCCGCTCGGGGCCCGTCTCAACTGGCTCAGGGCCGCCGTACTCGGCGCGAACGACGGCATCGTGTCCACGGCCGGCCTCGTCGTCGGCGTCGCGGGTGCCACCACCGACCGCTCCACGCTCCTGACCGCCGGCCTCGCCGGGCTGCTGGCCGGATCGATGTCGATGGCGGTCGGGGAGTACGTCTCCGTCTCCACCCAGCGCGACTCCGAGAAGGCAGCCCTGGCCGTGGAGCGGCGGGAGCTCCGCGAACAGCCGGAGGCCGAGCTCGAAGAGCTCACCGATCTGCTGGCGGACCGCGGCCTGAGCCGCGAGGTCGCCCGTGAGGCGGCGGCGCAGCTGACGGCACGGGACGCGCTCCGGGCCCACGCGCGCGTGGAGCTGGGTATCGACCCGGACGAGCTGACGAACCCGTGGCACGCGGCCGCCGCGAGCTTCTCCGCGTTCACGGTCGGCGCGCTGCTGCCGCTGCTGGCGATGGTGCTGCCGCCCGCGCCCGCCCGGCTCTGGGTCACCGTCCTGTCCGTCCTGGCCGCCCTGACGCTGACAGGCTGGTGGAGCGCCCGCCTCGGCGCCGCCCCGGCCCGGCCCGCGGTGCTCCGGGTGGTCGGCGGGGGAGCGGTGGCCATGGCGGTGACGTACGCGGCGGGGTCGTTGCTGGGGGCGGTGGGGGTGTAGGCGTTGGCGGATGTCGCCAAAAGTCGCTGACAACCCGTCTCGCATACTTGTCGGTAACCACATCTAGCCCTGGCCCGGGACGCGGCCCTACGGTGCACGCATGCCGCCGAACCTGCCCGATGTCGTGCTGTGGTCGATACCCGCCTTCGTGCTGCTCACGGTCCTGGAGATCGTCAGCTACAAGCTCCATCCCGACGAGGACGCCGCCGGGTACGAGACGAAGGACGCCGCCACCAGCATCACCATGGGACTCGGCAGTCTCGTCTTCGACTTCCTCTGGAAGATCCCGATCGTCGCAATCTACCTGGCGGTCTACGAGCTGACGCCGGCGCGCGTCCCCGTCCTGTGGTGGACGGTCCCGCTGATGCTGCTCGCACAGGACTTCTTCTACTACTGGTCCCACCGCGGCCACCACGTCATCCGCGTCCTGTGGGCCTGCCACGTCGTCCACCACTCCAGCCGGAAGTTCAACCTCACCACCGCGCTGCGCCAGCCGTGGACGACCTGGACCGTGTGGCCGTTCTATCTGCCGCTCATCGCCTGCGGCGTGCACCCGGCAGCGCTGGCGTTCTGCTCGTCGGCCAACCTCGTCTACCAGTTCTGGGTGCACACCGAACGGGTCGGCAGACTGCCGCGCCCCTTCGAGTACGTCCTCAACACGCCGTCGCACCACCGGGTGCACCACGCCTCCCAGGGCGGCTACCTGGACCGCAACTTCGGCGGCATCCTCATCGTCTGGGACCGGATGTTCGGCACGTTCACGGCGGAGACCGAACGGCCGGTGTACGGGCTCACGAAGAACATCGACACGTACAACCCGCTGCGCGTCGCCACGCACGAGTACGCGGCCATCGCCCGCGACCTGCGCGCGGCCGGGTCGTGGCGGGAACGCGCGGGCCGCGTCTTCCGGGGCCCGGGCTGGCAGCCCGCGCCGCCCGACACGGAGGCGGAGACCACCGCGGCCGCGCCCACCACGGCGGAGCACGCCGCGTGAGCCGCGAACGGCTCGCCCGCCTCCTCCTGGTGGCCTTCGGCGTCGCGCTCGCCGTGGACCTCGTGTCCCTGCTCGCGGACGCGCGCACCGGGCATGTGGCCGCCAAGCCGCTGCTGATGCCGCTGCTCGCGGGATACGCGGCGGTGCGCGGGGCGCCCCGGCCGCTGCTCGCGGCGCTGCTGTTCGGCTGGGGCGGCGACGTGTTCCTGCTGTCCGACGCCGACTGGGCGTTCCTCGTCGGCATGGGCTCCTTCGCCGCCGGACACGTCTGCTACCTGGTTCTGTTCGGGCGGGCGCGTACGTCGCCGGTGCTCGCGGCCGGTTACGGCGTCACGCTCGTCGCGGTCGTCGCGCTGCTGTGGCCGGACCTCCCCGCCGACCTGCGCGTCCCGGTCGCCGCGTACTCCCTGCTGCTCACGGCGATGGCGTACCGCGCGAGCGGCCTCGGCCCGGCCGCCGGCGCGGGCGGCGCGCTGTTCCTGCTCTCCGACACGCTCATCGCCACCGGCGTCGCAGCGTGGCCGCAGCTCCCCGCCCCCGACTTCTGGATCATGCTCACCTACGCGACCGCCCAGTACCTCCTGGCCACCGGCGTGCTCAGGACAGCCAGCGCGGAGCGTCCGCTCCCCAGCGGCCCGGCGGGCGTGCCCAGTCCGTCGGCCCGCCCTCGTACGTGACGGGGGAGCCGGCGTGGCGGAGGCGGCCCAGCGGGGTGTCCCGCTCCCGCAGATACGGCTCGGGCGTGTACGGGACGCCGCCCCCCTCGGGAGACGGCTCCGCGTCCGGGGCGTGGAGCAGCCAGTGGGCCGTCTGCGCGAGTGCGGCCTCGGCGTGCCAGGTGCCGCCGCCGCGGTGACGTTCCGTCAGGGCGCGTAGGACGGCGGCCGCCAGCAGGTAGCCGGTGCCGTGGTCGAGGGCCTGCGCCGGGAGGGCGCCCGGCGCGTCGGGTGAGCCTTCCAGGAGCGCGATGCCCGTCGCCGCCTGGACCAGGCTGTCGAAGCCGCGCCGCGCGCCCCAGGGCCCGTACCGGCCCCACGCCGACAGCCGGGCGACCACCAGGCCGGGGCGGCGTGCCGCCAGCGCCTCGGGCGTGAGGCCGAACCGGTCGAGCGCGCCCGGGCGGTAGCCGGTCACCACCACGTCGGCCCGCGCCACGAGTTCGTCGAACGTACGGCGGTCCGCGGCCGCGCCCAGGTCCAGGAGCGCCGAGCGCTTGCCGAGGCCCGTGTCGTGGTGCGCGCCCTGGCTCTCCGGGAGCTGCGGCGCGTCCACCCGCAGGACGTCCGCGCCCAGCAGCGCCAGCGTCCGCGTGGCGATCGGCCCCGCCAGCACCCGCGTCAGGTCCAGCACCCGCACCCCGGCGCACGGGAGCCCGCCCCCGCCCCCGCCCGCCGTCGGGGGAACCGGCCCCGGGGCGTCGCCCAGCCGCCCCAGCGTCAGGAGCGGTGCGCGGGCCACCAGCGCGCCCTGCTCCTCCGCGGCCCACGCCCCGGCGTCGCGCACCGCGACGGCCGGGCCCCCGGCGCCGTACACCGCGGCCTCCACCTCGACGGCCCGCCGCTCGGCCAGCGCGCCGGCCACCGCTTCGGGGTCCGCGTCCGCCGGGAGGCCCAGCACCGACGTCAACCGCTCACGGTGGTGCGGGTAGTTGGCGTGCGTGCGCACCCACCCGTCGGCCGTCCGCCAGAACCGGGACAGCGACGCGAACCCGTCCCAGGCCCACCCGTCCAGCCGTACGAACCGCTCGCTGCGGAACGCCGTCGCCACCGCACCGTCGTCCACCCGCACCGACGGCACAGGGCCGCCCCCACCCCGTACGGCGGCGAGCTCGGCGGCCGCGAGCGAGCACACCGCGACGGTCGCGCGGGCCTGCGCCATGACCGGCAGCCGCGCCGGCAGCGCACCCGGCGCCGGGGCGCACGAGACCCGTTCCAGCAACTCCGCATCGGCACCCAGTGCCGCCCAAGCCTCAGTCGTGGCCGTGTCCATGGCTACAGAATGGCACCGCGTGCCACAGGAGGCCATGGTTCCGGCCGCGGAAGCACGGCAGGGGAAGCACCGGCCCGGGAAGCGCGGCAGGCATGAAAGAGCCCGGGCACGGCGGGCGTGCCCGGGCTCTCCCTCCCCAATCACATGCTCAGACGCGCGTCACCAGCGCACGGCGTCCAGAGCGTCGACCAGACCGGTGCCGTAGAAGCCGTTGTAGCGCTTCCCGCCCTCGCACTCCGCGTCGACCGTGCCGTCACCGTTGATGTCGTACGGGTTCGTGCACGCCCTGTCATCGGCCTGCGCGTACAGCATCGCCTTCACCATGCCGGGCGTGGCGTAGGGGTGCTTCGACTTGATGAGCGCCACGACACCCGCGACGTGGGGGGACGCCATGGACGTACCGGCCTTGTAGTTGTAGCCGCCGTTGACCGTCGTCGACAGGATCCGGCCGTTCACGGCGGGAGCCTCCGGCGTCTGGTACTCGGTCCGGTCACCGCCCGGCGCGGCGATGTCCACGACACCCAGGCCGTAGTTCGAGAACGACGCCTTCAGGTCCTTCGCTCCGGTCGCCGAGACCGTGACGACACCCGGCAGCATCGTCGGGACGTCCGGGCACTCGCTCGGGTCGACGACCCGGTCGACCGTCTCGGAGTCGTTCGGGCTCGTCGAGTCCGTCACCGAGTCGGACGCCAGGTCCGTACGGGAGTTGCCGGCCGCGGCGACGTTCACCGCGCCCTTGCGCTCCGCGTACCGCGTGGCGCGCTGCAGCGCCTCCACGAGGGCGCCCTGGTCCGGGTCGTTCTTGCAGGTGTACAGCCACGGGTCCACGTAGTAGCTGTTGTTGGTGACCTCGACCCCGTGGTCGGCCGCCCACATGAAGCCGCAGACCACGGCCTCGGTGTAGAAGTAGCCGTCCGGGTTGGACACCTTGATGCCGGACACCTTCACGCCCGGCGCGACACCGGTGACGCCGACGCCGTTCTTGGCGGCGGCGATCGTGCCGGCGACGTGCGTGCCGTGGTCGCTCTCGCCCGGCGCGGGACGCCAGGAGCCCTCGGTCGTGTCGGCCTTGCCGGTCACGCAGTTCGCGGACGCGGCACGGTCGAAGTTCGGCGCCAGGTCCGGGTGCGTGTCGTCGACGCCCGTGTCGATGACGGCGACGGTGACCCGGCTGCTGCCGAGGCTGATGTCGTGGGCCTTGTCCGCCTTGATGGCGGGCAGGCTCCACTGCAGCGGCTCCAGCGGGTCCTGGCCGTCCTCCGCCGCGGCCGCGGCGGCACGCGCCTCCTGAGCCGTCAGCGGCTGGGCGGCCTCGTCCACGTCGGTCGTGGCGACCGGCGTGAGCGGCGCGGTGCGCGTCGCGCCGGCGGACTGCACGCCCCGTACCGTGCGCATGGTCTCGGCGAACCGCGGGTTCTTCGAGTGCACGACGATGACGCCGATCGCGTCGTACGACGTCACCACCGTGCCGCCGGCCTCGGCTATCGCCTTCTTCACCGAGGCGGCGTACCGGCCGCCGTCGATGTTGACGACGTACGAGAGGTCCGGGCCGTCCGTGGTGACGGCGGCCGGGACGTCCGCCGCCGGAGCGGCCGATGCCGCGCCGGCGGGAAGGAAGCCGAGGGAGGCCGTGAGCGCCAGACCGACGGGCAGTGCGAGTGCGCGCCCGCGCCTGGATCGCAGATGAGCCATGGGTTCTCCACATCATCCGTGACGTCCGCCCGTACGGAACGTATGGGCGGGTACATGACGAGCGAAGCTATCGCTGATCATCGCCGCGCAGCAATGAGTTCCGGCGGAAAAGACCTCTCCCACGACACACCGGACGACACATGGGGCGACACACCGGGCGACACGCCGTACGACACGTGCGGGAGGAAGCGGAAGCGGGTGAGGTGAACCGCGTCGCCGCTCCCTCCGTGACGTTGTCAGGGGAGGGAGCACGTCAGAGCGCTCCCGACACCCGTGAGGTGACCCCGCCCATGCCCACAGCACCCGCGTCGCGAGGAGTATCCGTGGCCACCGAAGAAGCACCACCACCCCCCGGGGCGACCGCCGCCGGTCCCGTCCAGCCCACGACGGAGTCGTTCGTCGCGGTGCAGGAGAGCGCGGAGTTCGGCGAACTGCGCCGCACCTACCGCTCCTTCGCCTTCCCCCTCACCGTCGCCTTCATCGCCTGGTACCTGCTCTACGTCCTGCTCTCCAACTTCGCGGGCGGGTTCATGGGCACCAGGCTGTTCGGCAACATCAACGTGGCCCTCGTCCTGGGCGTCGCCCAGTTCGCGACCACCTTCCTCATCGCCTGGCTCTACTCCCGGCACGCCGCCGAGAAGCTCGACCCGAAGGCCGAGGCCATCAAGTCCCGTATGGAGGCCGACGCATGAGCACCAGCACCACCTCCGCCGTCCTCCTGGCCGCGTCCGGCGCGAGCGAGCACCGGCCGCTGATCATCACGCTCTTCTCCGCGTTCGTCGTGGCGACCCTCGCCATCACCGTGTGGGCCGGCCGCCAGACCAAGAGCGCCGCCGACTTCTACGCCGGCGGCCGCCAGTTCACCGGCTTCCAGAACGGCCTGGCCATCTCCGGCGACTACATGTCGGCCGCGTCGTTCCTCGGTATCGCCGGCGCCATCGCCCTCTTCGGGTACGACGGCTTCCTCTACTCCATCGGCTTCCTCGTCGCCTGGCTCGTCGCCCTGCTGCTGGTCGCCGAGCCGCTGCGCAACTCCGGCCGCTTCACCATGGGCGACGTCCTCGCGTACCGGATGCGCCAGCGGCCCGTCCGCACGGCCGCCGGCACCTCCACCATCGTGGTGTCGATCTTCTACCTGCTGGCCCAGATGGCGGGCGCGGGCGTCCTCGTCTCGCTGCTGCTCGGCATCACCAGCGACGCCGGGAAGATCGCGATCGTCGCCCTCGTCGGCGTCCTGATGATCGTGTACGTGACGATCGGCGGCATGAAGGGCACCACCTGGGTCCAGATGGTCAAGGCCGTCCTCCTCATCGCCGGCACCCTGCTCATCACCTTCCTGGTGCTGCTGAAGTTCAACTTCAACATCTCCGACCTGCTGGGCAAGGCCGCCGAGAACAGCGGCCAGGGCTCGGCCTTCCTGGAGCCCGGCCTGAAGTACGGCGTCGACGCGATGTCGAAGCTGGACTTCATCTCGCTCGGCGTCGCGCTGGTCCTCGGCACCGCCGGCCTCCCGCACATCCTCATCCGCTTCTACACGGTGCCCACCGCCAAGGCCGCCCGGAAGTCCGTCAACTGGGCCATCGGCATCATCGGCGCCTTCTACCTCATGACGATCGCCCTCGGCTTCGGCGCCGCCGCCATCGTCGGCCCCGCCGAGATCAAGGCGTCCAACCCGGCCGGCAACACCGCGGCACCGCTGCTGGCCCTGCACATCGGCGGCGCCGACTCGACGGGCGGCGCGATCCTCCTCGCCGTCATCTCGGCGGTCGCCTTCGCGACGATCCTCGCCGTCGTCGCCGGGCTCACGCTCGCCTCGTCGTCGTCCTTCGCCCACGACATCTACGCCAACGTCATCCGCAGGGGACAGGCCACCGAGAAGGAAGAGGTACGGGCCGCCCGCTGGGCGACCGTCTTCATCGGCGTCGTGTCCATCGCGCTCGGCGCCCTCGCCCGCGACCTCAACGTCGCCGGTCTCGTCGCCCTCGCCTTCGCGGTCGCCGCGTCCGCGAACCTGCCGACGATCCTCTACAGCCTCTTCTGGAAGCGCTTCACCACGCAGGGCGCCCTGTGGTCGATCTACGGCGGCCTGTTCGCGTCCGTCTTCCTCGTGGTGTTCTCGCCGGTCGTCTCCGGCAAGGCCAGCTCGATGTTCCCGGACGTGGACTTCGCCTGGTTCCCGCTGTCCAACCCCGGCATCATCTCGATCCCGCTGGGCTTCCTGCTCGGCTGGCTCGGCTCGGTCCTCTCGAAGGAGGAGCCGGACAAGGGCAAGTTCGCGGAGCTGGAGGTCAAGTCGCTCACGGGCACCGGAGCACACTGACCCGCACCGGACCGTACGCGCCGGCGCGCACACCGTACGCCATCGGCTCGTCACCGCGTGGTGGCCGTGTCGTAGGACCCTACGACACGGCCACGCCGCTTCCTGGTACAAACGGCCACTGAGGTTGTCATACGCGTCGCGTAGTCTCGGAGAACGACACCGGAACACCCGAAACCCGGGGGAGGGCGCGGACGTGCTCATCGACACCTATGGCCGTGTGGCCACGGATCTGCGGGTCTCGCTCACGGACCGGTGCAATCTGCGCTGTACGTACTGCATGCCCGAGGAGGGCCTGCAGTGGCTGGCCAAGCCCGACCTCCTCACCGACGACGAGATCGTCCGCCTCATCCGCATAGCCGTCACGCGGCTCGGCGTCACCGAGGTCCGCTTCACGGGCGGCGAACCCCTCCTGCGCCCCGGCCTCGTCTCGATCGTCGAGCGGTGTGCCGCCCTGGAGACCCGCCCCAGGATGTCGCTGACCACCAACGGCATAGGCCTCAAGCGCACGGCCACGGCCCTCAAGGCCGCGGGCCTCGACCGGGTCAACGTCTCGCTGGACACGCTGCGCCCCGACGTCTTCAAGACCCTCACGCGCCGCGACCGCCACCACGACGTGCTGGACGGGCTGGCCGCCGCCCGCGACGCAGGCCTCACGCCCGTCAAGGTCAACTCGGTCCTGATGCCCGGGCTCAACGACGACGAGGCCCCCGACCTGCTGGCCTGGGCCGTCGCCCACGACTACGAGCTGCGGTTCATCGAGCAGATGCCCCTCGACGCCCAGCACGGCTGGAAGCGCGACGGCATGATCACCGCCGGGGACATCCTGGAGTCCCTGCGCACCCGCTTCACGCTCACCCCGGAGACCGACGAGGAGCGCGGCTCCGCGCCCGCCGAGCGCTGGATCGTCGACGGCGGACCGCACCGCGTCGGCGTCATCGCCTCCGTGACCCGCCCGTTCTGCCGGGCCTGCGACCGCACCCGGCTCACGGCCGACGGCCAGGTCCGTACGTGTCTGTTCGCCCGCGAGGAGACCGACCTGCGCGGCGCCCTGCGCTCCGACGCGCCGGACGAGGAGGTCGCCCGCATATGGCGGCAGGCCATGTGGGGCAAGAAGGCCGGCTCGGGCCTCGACGACCCGGAGTTCCTCCAGCCCGACCGCCCGATGTCAGCGATCGGCGGCTGAGTCCGGGCCCCCGGCCGCGCGCGACTCCCACTCGGCGAGCGTCACGACGTCCTTCAGGAAGCCCCGTACACCCAGGAACTGCGACAGGTGCTCACGGTGCTCGTCGCAGGCCAGCCACGTCTTGCGCCGCTCCGGGGTGTGCAGCTTCGGGTTGTTCCACGCCAGCACCCACACGGCGTCGGCCCGGCAGCCCTTCGCGGAACAGATCGGATGGTTGCTCTCGTCGTTCACAGCACTCGTCCCAGACACCATGTACGGACAAAGGCGACGCCGGGCAGCCACGGGGGGAGCTGCCCGGCGTCGGTCCGTCGCTCCGACGGGGGATGCGGAGCGCCTACGCAGTATGTCACGCGCGACCCGGTGCGGTGCACCGGAACGTCACTATTGAATCTGAGCTTTTCCTGAGCTTCGAGGCTCTTTCGAAGGGCCCCGAATCGCCCTGGCGTCACCGCTGTTCGCGCTGCCGCTTCCCGCCGGGGGCGTCCGGATCCGCGCCCGGATCGTCCCGCGGGGCCGCCTTCGCGTCCTCCGGTTCCGCCTCCGGGCCCGGCTCCCCGCCAGCCTCCGGGCCCGCCTCCGGACCGGGCTCCGGCCGCTCCTCGTCGCGCGGCGCCTCCAGCACGGGACGCGTCACCGGCGGCGCCGACACGAATGTCGACGGCAGCTTCGGCGCGCTCTCCCGCCCCGCGTTGGCGATCACCACGGCGACGTACGGCAGCACCGCACCCAGCACCAGCGCGACGATCGCGACATGCCGCTCGACGTTCCACAGCGAGGCCGCGAGGATCACCGCGACCGTACGGACCGACATGGAGATCACATAGCGCCGCTGCCGGCCGCGTACATCGTCGGCCAGGCCCTGCCGTGCTCCGGTGATCCGGAAGACCGGGGCGCTGCTGTGCTTCCGCATCGCGTTCCACCATCGACCTAGGGACCGGTCTCTCCCCGGACCGGCCGTCTCCTCCACGGTACGCCGGGGCCGCACGCCACCGGACCGGGGGGCGGCGCAGGTCGTCGCGCTCCCTCCGTACGGCCCCCTCCGACATGCGCCGTACGGCCGATGCGCCGAGACTGTCAGGGACTGCTCACGTCGATCCGTACCGATCCGTACCGAGGAGGCAGCCATGGGCTGGTTGTGGGCGATTATCGTGGGATTCGTACTGGGTCTGCTGGCGAAGGCCATCCTGCCCGGCAAGCAGCACAGTCCCCTCTGGCTCATCACCATCTTCGGCATCATCGGCGGAATCGCCGGCAACGCCATGGCGCGCGGCTTCGGCATCGAAGCGACCCCCGGCATCGACTGGGGCAGGCACGCCCTGCAGATCGTCGCCGCCGTCGTCATCGTGGCGCTGGGCGACATGCTCTACATGGCCGTACGCGGCTCAGCCGGCCGGCTTGACCTCGATCGCCGCCAGGTTCTTCTTGCCGCGGCGCAGCACCAGCCAGCGCCCGTGCAGCAGGTCGTCGGCCGACACCACGGCGTCCTCGGCGGTGACCTTCACGTTGTTCACGTACGCACCGCCCTCCTTCACCGTGCGCCGCGCCGCCGACTTGCTCGGTACGAGACCGACCTCCGCGAACAGGTCCACGACCAGGCCCGGCTCCGCCACCTGCGCGCGCGGCAGCTCCGCCAGCGCCGCCGCCAGCGTCGGCGCGTCCAGCTCCGCCAGGTCGCCCTGGCCGAACAGCGCCTTCGACGCCGCGATCACGGCGGCGCACTGGTCGGCGCCGTGTACCAGCGTCGTCAGCTCCTCCGCCAGCGCCCGCTGGGCGGCACGCGCCTGCGGCCGCTCCTCGGTGACCTTCTCCAGCTCCTCCAGCTCCTCACGGCTCTTGAAGGAGAGGATCCGCAGGTAGCGCGAGATGTCCCGGTCGTCCACGTTCAGCCAGAACTGGTAGAACGCGTACGGCGTGGTCATCTCCGGGTCCAGCCAGACGGCGCCGCCCTCGGTCTTGCCGAACTTGGTGCCGTCCGCCTTCGTCATCAGCGGCGTCGCCAGGGCGTGCACCTCGGCGTCCGGCTCCAGCCGGTGGATCAGGTCCAGACCGGCCGTGAGGTTGCCCCACTGGTCGCTGCCGCCCTGCTGGAGGACGCAGCCGTACCGGCGGTACAGCTCCAGGAAGTCCATGCCCTGGAGCAGCTGGTACGAGAACTCCGTGTAGCTGATGCCCTGCTCCGACTCCAGACGCCGGGCCACCGAGTCCTTCGTGAGCATCTTGTTCACACGGAAGTGCTTGCCGATGTCCCGCAGGAACTCGATGGCGGTCAGGTTCGCCGTCCAGTCCAGGTTGTTGACCATGACCGCGGCGTTCTCGCCCTCGAAGGACAGGAACGGCTCGATCTGCGTCCGCAGCCGCTGCACCCACTGCGCGACCGTCTCCGGGTCGTTCAGCGTGCGCTCCGCCGTCGGCCGCGGGTCGCCGATCTGCCCCGTCGCACCGCCGACCAGCGCCAGCGGCCGGTGCCCGGCCTGCTGGAGCCGGCGGACGGTGAGCACCTGCACCAGATGCCCGACGTGCAGGCTGGGCGCGGTCGGGTCGAAGCCGCAATAGAACGTGACCGGACCGTCCGCGAGAGCCTTGCGCAGTGCGTCCTCGTCGGTGGACTGGGCGAACAGCCCGCGCCACTTCAGCTCGTCGACGATGTCCGTCACGGTCTCGTGTCTCCTTGAACGATGTCGGTTGTGTCCCGGCCAGTCTATGGGCGCGTCACACGCCCTGGCTGACCGAGCTCATGTTGAAGTCCGGCACCCGCAGCGGCGGCATCGCCGCCCGCGTGAACCAGTCGCTCCACTCGCGCGGCAGCGTCCGCTCCGTACGGCCCGCCTCCGTGGCCCGCGACAGCAGGTCCACCGGCGACTCGTTGAACCGGAAGTTGTTCACCTCGCCGACCACCTCGCCGTCCTCGACGAGGTACACCCCGTCCCGGGTCAGCCCGGTCAGCAGCAGCGTCGCCGGGTCGACCTCGCGGATGTACCAGAGGCAGGTCAGCAGCAGCCCGCGCCCCGTCGAGGACACCATCTCCTCCAGCGAGCGCCCCCCGCCACCGCCGTCCAGGATCAGGTTGCCCGCGCCCGGGTGCACCGGAAGTCCGGTGAGCGCCGCGCTGTGCCGCGTCGTGACCAGGTGCTCCAGGCGGCCCTCCCGTACCCAGTCGACCGGCTCCAGCGGCAGCCCGTTGTCGAACACCGACGCGTCGTCGCCCGACGCGTGCGCGATCACGAACGGCGCCGACTCCAGGCCCGGCTCGGCCGGATCGCTGCGCAGCGTCAGCGGCAGAGCGGCCAGCCGCTCCCCGACGCGCGTGCCGCCGCCCGGCTTCGAGAACACCGTCCGCCCCTCCGCCGCGTCCCGGGCGGCCGCCGACCACTGCTGGTAGACCAGCAGGTCGGCCACGGCGGTCGGCGGCAGCAGCGTCTCGTACCGCCCGGCCGGCAGCTCGATCCGCCGCTCCGCCCAGCCGAGCCGCTTCGCCAGCTCCTCGTCGAGGCCCAGCGGGTCCACGTCCTTGAAGTCCCGGGTGGCCCGCCCCGCCCATGCCGACTTCGTCCGGTCCGGCGACTTGGCGTTCAGCTCCAGCGTCCCGTTCGGCTGGTCGTGCCGCAGCCGCAGGCCCGTGGACGTGCCCAGGTACGTGGTGGTCAGCTCGTGGCTGGCGAACCCGTACAGCTCCCGGCCCCCGGCGCGGGCCCGCCCGAACGCCTCGCCCAGCGCGGGCGCGAAGTCGGCGAACACCGCCGACGACGTCTCGGCGGGCCCGTCCGTGAAGTCCGGCGCCTCCGCGACCCCGGCGACCAGCGGCTGCGCGTCCTCGGCCGGCCCCGCCGCACGCGCCGCCGCCTCGGCGGCCCGCACCAGCGGCTCCAGCTCGTCGGCGGTCACCGCCGAGCGGGACACGACACCGGACGCGGTGCCCTCGGCCCCGTCGACGGTCGCGACGACGGTGAGGGTGCGGCCGCGCGTGACGCCGTTGGTGGTGAGCGCGTTGCCGGCCCAGCGCAGGTTCGCGGAGGACTCCTCGTCCGCGATGACCACGCACCCGTCGGCCCGCGACAGCTCCAGGGCCCGCTCGACGATCTCGTACGGCTTCGCGTACGGCTTGCTGACGCGGCTCATCGACCCGCCTCCTGAGTCGTATTCAGAATGTTGACGCCCCGGAACAGCGCCGACGGGCACCCGTGCGAGACCGACGCGACCTGGCCCGGCTGGGCCTTGCCGCAGTTGAAGGCGCCGCCCAGGACGTACGTCTGCGGACCGCCCACCTTCTCCAGTGACCCCCAGAAGTCCGTCGTCGTCGCCTGGTACGCGACGTCCCGCAGCTGCCCCGCCAGCCGCCCGTTCTCGATGCGGAAGAACCGCTGCCCCGTGAACTGGAAGTTGTACCGCTGCATGTCGATCGACCAGGACCGGTCACCGACCACGTAGACGCCCCGCTCCACGCCCCCGATCAGGTCCTCCGTCGACAGCCCGCCCGGCTCCGGCAGCAGCGACACGTTCGCCATCCGCTGCACCGGCACGTGCGACGGCGAGTCCGCGTACGCGCAGCCGTTGGACCGCCCGAGGCCCGTCAGCCGCGCGATCCGCCGGTCCAGCTGGTACCCGGTCAGGATCCCGTCCTTCACCAGGTCCCAGCTCTGCGCCTCGACGCCCTCGTCGTCGTACCCGACCGTCGCGAGCCCGTGCTCCGCCGTCCGGTCACCGGTCACGTTCATCACCGGCGACCCGTACCGCAGCTTCCCGAGCTGGTCGAAGGTGGCGAACGACGTGCCCGCGTACGCCGCCTCGTACCCCAGCGCCCGGTCCAGCTCCGTCGCGTGCCCGATCGACTCGTGGATCGTCAGCCACAGGTTCGACGGGTCGACGACCAGGTCGTACGTCCCCGCCTCCACGCTCGGCGCGCGCATCTTCTCGGCCAGCAGCCCGGGGATCCGCTCCAGCTCCCCGTCCCAGTCCCAGCCGGTGCCCGTCAGATACTCCCAGCCCCGCCCCACCGGCGGCGCCAGCGTCCGCATCGAGTCGAACTCGCCGGTCGTGCCGTCCACCGCGACCGCCGTGAGCTGCGGATGCAGCCGCACCCGCTGCTGCGTCGTCACCGTCCCCGCCGTATCGGCGTAGAACTTGTTCTCGTGGACCGTCAGCAGCGAGGCGTCCACATGCGCCACCCCGTCCGCCCGCAGCAGCCGCGCGCTCCACTCCGCCAGCAGCCCGCTCTTCTCCGCGTCCGGCACCGTGAACGGATCGATCTCGTACGACGAGACCCACGTCCGCTCCGCGTGCACCGGCTCGTCCGCCAGCTCCACCCTCTCGTCCGATCCGGCCGCCGCGATCACCCGCGCCGACAGCTTCGCCATGGCCACCGCCTGCGACGCGACCTTCGCCGCCGCGTCCATGGACAGATCGACCCCCGACGCGAACCCCCACGCCCCGCCGTGCACCACCCGCACCGCGTACCCGACGTCCGTCGTGTCCGACGACCCGGAGGGCCTGGCGTCCCGCAGCCGCCACGACGCGCTGCGCACCCGCTCGAACCGGAAGTCGGCGTGCTCAGCGCCGAGCGCCCTGGCCCGAGCCAGCGCCGCGTCGGCGAGCGCCCGCAACGGCAGCGCCGTGAACGCTTCGTCGATGGAATGAACCACCCGAAATCTCCTGTCCTGAGGACGTCCTCGTACGACGTACGACCCCTGCCACGTACGACCGGTCGCACCGCATCATGTCGCGGCACGCCCGCTCATGCCCAGACGTTTCTGTAGGGACCCGACAGTGACACCTCCACGCCACTGTCAGGGGTCGATTCCCCGTACGGAGAACCCGACCGATAGGTTTTCGGGGGAAAGACACAGCTAGGGAAAGGGTGATCCGATGAGCCGCTCGGTTCTCGTCACCGGAGGCAACCGGGGCATCGGCCTCGCCATCGCCCGCGCTTTCGCCGAGTCCGGTGACAAGGTCGCGTACACGTACCGGTCCGGAGAGCCGCCCGCCGAGCTCGCGGAGCTGGGCTGCCTGGCCGTGCGCTGCGACATCACCGACTCCGAGCAGGTGGAGACCGCCTACAAGGAGATCGAGGAGAAGCACGGTCCCGTCGAGGTGCTCGTCGCCAACGCCGGCGTCACCAAGGACCAGCTCCTCATGCGGATGACCGAGGACGACTTCACCACCGTCCTGGACACCAATCTCACCGGCACCTTCCGCGTCGTCAAGCGCGCCAACCGCGGCATGCTGCGGGCCAAGAAGGGCCGTGTCGTGCTGATCTCCTCCGTCGTCGGGCTGCTCGGCTCGGCGGGCCAGGCGAACTACGCCGCCTCCAAGGCCGGCCTCGTGGGCTTCGCCCGGTCGCTCGCCCGGGAACTCGGCTCCCGCAACATCACCTTCAACGTCGTCGCGCCCGGTTTCGTCGACACCGACATGACCAAGGTGCTCACCGACGAGCAGCGCGCGGGCATCGTCGGCCAGGTGCCGCTCGGCCGCTACGCGCAGCCCGAGGAGATCGCCGCCGCGGTGCGCTTCCTCGCGTCCGACGACGCCTCGTACATCACTGGAGCCGTCATCCCCGTTGACGGCGGATTGGGCATGGGTCACTGAGTCACATGAGCGGAATTCTCGAGGGCAAGCGCATCCTCATCACCGGTGTGCTGATGGAGTCCTCCATCGCGTTCCACACCGCCAAGGTGGCCCAGGAGCAGGGCGCCGAGGTCATCCTCACCGCGTTCCCGCGGCCCACCCTGACCGAGCGCATCGCCAAGAAGCTCCCCAAGCCCGCCACGGTCTTCGAGCTCGACGTCACCAACGACGAGCACCTGGCCAGGGTCGAGGAGACCGTCCGCAAGGAGCTCGGCGGCCTGGACGGCGTCGTCCACTCCATCGGCTTCGCCCCGCAGGACGCCCTCGGCGGCAACTTCCTCAACACGCCGTTCGAGTCGGTGGCGACCGCGATGCACGTCTCGGCGTTCTCGCTGAAGTCGCTGACCATGGCCTGCCTGCCCCTGATGGAGGAGGGCGGCTCGGTCGTCGGCCTCACCTTCGACGCGCAGTTCGCCTGGCCGCAGTACGACTGGATGGGCCCCGCCAAGGCCGCCCTGGAGGCCACCAGCCGCTACCTGGCCCGTGACCTCGGCAAGCAGAACGTCCGCTGCAACCTGATCTCCGCCGGCCCGCTCGGCTCGATGGCCGCCAAGTCCATTCCGGGCTTCGGCGACCTGGCGAAGGTGTGGGACGAGCGCTCCCCGCTGGCCTGGGACATGGCCGACCCCGAGCCGGCCGGCCGCGGTGTCGTCGCGCTGCTCTCGGACTTCTTCCCGAAGACCACGGGCGAGATCATCCACGTCGACGGCGGTGTCCACATCATGGGCGCCTGACCTGGCGTTCTCCCGTACGGGGCCGCGTGACCGTCACCCGGACGGCGCGCGGCCCCGGCGCGTCTGCGGCACACTGGTCGGGCCGGGCGGCGCCCGCCGCCGGGTGCCCGGGGAGGAGGTGTGGCCGTGCTCCGTGCCCGTACGAAGCTCCCTGCTCGTACGACGCTCCGTGCCCGTACGAGACACCTCGCCGTCGCGTCGGTCCTGGGCCCGCTGCTTCTGGCGGGCTCCGCCGTGGCCGGCGAGCGGCAGCAGGACGACGGCGCCTCGTGCCGCACGGCGGTCGAGGGCTCACGCGTCGTCGCGTACTGCCACAACCCCTATCCCCGCACCGATCGCGTCCAACTGCACGTCGAGTGCGCCCGCTGGTGGGACATCGACGTCGACAGCGCACCCGTCGAGATACCGCCCACCGCGTACGTCGAGCTCACCGAACGCTGCTGGAAGGAGGTCCGGACCGCCTGGATCACTCACCAGGCCGTGCCGGACTCCGCAGGCACATGAACGGATAGCCGGCCGCCTCCGCGGCCGCCGTGTCCCCGTCGCCTCCGCGGATCGCCTCCACCAGCCGCCCGTGGTCCATGTGGTTCTCGGGGCGCAGCTCCCGGCCCACGTCATCGCGGAGCCAGTCGCGCAGCAGGTCCGCGAGGTCCGCGTACAGCTCCGTCAGCACCTCGTTGTGCGAGGCGGCCACCACCGCCAGATGGAACGACGAGTCCGCCGTCACGAACCGCTCCGCGTCCCCCGTCGCCCACGCCTCCTCGCGCCGCGCCAGCAGGGCGTCGAGCTGCTGCACGTCCCGCTCCGTGCGGCGCTCGGCGGCGAGCCGGGCGGCCGACGACTCCAGCGTCGAGCGCAGCTCGGCGACATGCCGCGGGTCGGCGTCCGCGAAGCGCCGGTGCATCACGCCGGCCAGCTCGCTGGTCGCCACGACGTACGTGCCGGAGCCCTGCCGGATGTCCAGCAGGCCGTTGTGCGCCAGGGCGCGCACCGCCTCACGGACGGTGTTGCGGGCGACACCCAGCTGCTCCACCAGCTCCGGCTCGGTGGGGATGCGCGAGCCGACCGGCCACTCGCCCGAGGTGATCTGGTTCCGCAGCTGCGCGATCACCTGGTCGGCGAGTGCCGAGCGGCGGGGTGAGCTGAGCGCCATGCCTCTCCTTGTCCGGTTCATTCAGGATTGGACAACCAATCATCCCATGATTCTATGATGGCTTCCATGTCCGACGAGCCCCAGACCCGCACCCTCACCAAGCCCCCTGCCGCCGAAGCGGCGACCGCCACCCCCGCCCAGGGGGCCGCGGCCCCGCCTCTGGGCGTGTGGCTCACGCGTCTCCTGATCGTCGGACTCGTCCTCACCGCGCTGAACCTCCGCCCCGCCATCACCAGCCTCGGCGCCCTCCTCGAAGAGGTCCGCACCGGGCTGCACATGAGCGGCAGCGTCGCCGGCGTCCTCACCTCCGTACCGCCGCTGTGCTTCGCCGTCTTCGGGCTCACCGCACCCCGCCTCGCCCGCCGCTTCGGCGCCGCCACCGTCGTCTGCGCCGGCACGGCGGCCATCGCGGCCGGCCTGCTGATCCGCCCGTTCGCGGGCGGCACGGCCGCCTTCCTCGCCGCCAGCGCCCTCGCCCTCATGGGCATCGCGCTCAGCAACGTCCTGATGCCCGTCATCGTCAAGCGGTACTTCCCGGACCGCGTCGGCACCATGACCGGCCTCTACTCGATGGCGCTGGCCCTCGGCACCTCCCTCGCGGCCGCCGTCACCGTCCCGATGACCTCCGCCCTGGGCGGCGACTGGCGCACGGGCCTCGGCGTGTGGGCGGTCCTCGCGCTGCTCGCCGTCGTGCCGTGGATCCCCGTCGTACGGGACCGCGACGGCACCGCACCGGCGCCCGATACCGCGACGGCGGGGGAGAGCGCGGCGAACGGTGCGCCGCGGATCGTCCGCAGCCGCACCGCGTGGGCGCTCGCCTGCTTCTTCGGGCTCCAGGCCACCGGCGCGTACATCACGATGGGCTGGCTGCCGCAGATCTTCCGCGACGCCGGCGTCCCGGCGGGCACCGCCGGAGTGCTGCTGGCCGTCACCATGGTCATGGGCGTCCCGCTCGCCTTCGTCATCCCGCGCGTGGCCGGCCGGATGCGGCAGCAGGGGCCCATCGTCGTCGTCCTCGGCCTGTGCGGCCTCGCCGGATACGCCGGGCTGCTCACCGCCCCGGCCGCCGGCGCCTGGGCGTGGGCGCTGCTGCTCGGCGTCGCCAACTGCGCCTTCCCGCTCGCCCTCACCATGATCGGCATGCGGGCCCGGTCCGGCACCGGCGTCGTGCGCCTCTCCGCCTTCGCGCAGAGCGTCGGCTACCTCATCTCGATCCCCGGCCCCATCCTGGTCGGCGCCCTCTACCAGCACAGCGGCGGCTGGAACGTTCCGCTGGCCCTGATGGCGGGCCTCGTCGTGCCGCAGATGGTGGCCGGTGTCCTGGCGGGGCGGGACCGGACGATCGAGGACGAGGCGTAGGTGCGAGACTGGGCGCATGCCTGTGCTCGACCCGAACCCCCAGAACGGCCAGAAGAAGCTCCTCGTCGTCCTCGGCGCCATGCTCGCGATCGGCGTGCTCATCGGCATCGTGGCCTCCGTCGCCTCCCCCTAGGGGGAGGACCTCCGGGTCAAGTCGGTGGTTCACCGGATGGGGCCGCGGCCGGGTGATCCGTAGCGTGGACACATCACGCACCACGGACCCGCGACGACGACGGAGGCGGCCATGCCGGCCCGCACCACACCCACGACCCGTACGGCCGGTACGGCCGGTACGGCCCGCGCCACGGGCGTCGACGTACGGCTGCCCTGGTGGGCACTCGCCCTCCCCGTGGCCGCGTTCGCCGCGCTCTTCGTCCTGCTCGCCGGCCCCGCCGACGCCGCCCGCGCCACCGGGGGAGAACCCGCCGTCGGCCGCGTCCTCGAACAGATCCAGCACACCCTGACCCGCTAGGGCCTGCCGCGCGGGGCGGCCTCACGCGTCCAGCTCCCGAGCGCCCAACACCCTGCGCCCCAAGGTCCTTTTCATGGGAAGCTGGGGACATGAGCGTCGATACACCTCGCAGGATCGTGCTACTCCGGCATGCGAAGGCCGAATGGTCCCAGGAGTCCGACCATGAGCGCCCGCTCGCCGAACGGGGCCGCAAGGACGCCCCCATGGCCGGCCGCTGGCTCGCGGGAGCCGGCCTCATCCCCGATCTGACCCTGTGCTCGACCGCCGTCCGGACCCGGGAGACCTGGAAACTGGCCGTCCCGGAGCTGCCCCAGCGGCCCAGGACGGTGTACGACGAGCGCATCTACGAAGCGTCGCTCGGCGAACTCATCGCGGTGCTCAACGAGACCTCGGACGACGTCGGCACCCTCCTGCTCGTCGGCCACAACCCCGGAGTCCACGCCCTGGCGGACGCCCTGTCCGGCGAGGCCGACGGCGACCTCCTCGCCCGCATGAACCGGGGCGGCTTCCCGACCTCCGCGCTGGCGGTCGTCCAGTTCAACGGCTCCTGGAAGTCGGTGGAGCACGGCGTGGGCCGGCTGGTCGCGTACTGGGCGCCGCACGAGTAGGAACCCCTCGCCGCACGCGGAAGGGCCCGGACACGGTCGCAGCCCGCCGACCGTGTCCGGGCCCTTTCCTCGCTCGCGTGGAGGTCGCGTCCCTACCCGGCGTCCGCGGCCTCGACCTCTTCGCGGGTGATGCCCAGGAGGTAGAGGACGGTGTCCAGGAACGGCACGTTGACGGCGGTGTCCGCCGCCTGCCGCACCACCGGCTTGGCGTTGAAGGCGACGCCGAGACCGGCGGTGTTGAGCATGTCGAGGTCGTTCGCGCCGTCCCCGATGGCCACGGTCTGGGCGAGCGGTACGCCCGCCTCCGCCGCGAACCGGCGCAGCAGCCGCGCCTTGCCGGCCCGGTCCACGACCTCCCCGGTCACCCGCCCGGTCAGCTTGCCGTCCACCACCTCCAGCGTGTTGGCGGAGGCGAAGTCCAGACCGAGCCGTTCCTTGAGGTCGTCCGTGACCTGCGTGAAGCCGCCGGACACCACACCGACCTGGTAGCCGAGCCGCTTCAGCGTACGGATCAGGGTCCGGGCACCCGGCGTGAGCCGCACATCGGCGCGTACCTTCTCGACGACCGACTCGTCGAGCCCCGCGAGCAGCGCCACGCGCGCGTGGAGCGACTGCTCGAAGTCCAGCTCGCCGCGCATCGCCGCCGCCGTGATCTCCGCGACCTTGTCCTCGCAGCCCGCGTGGGCGGCGAACAGCTCGATCACCTCGTCCTGGATGAGCGTCGAGTCGACGTCCATGACGACCAGCCGCTGCGCCCGCCGGTGCAGCCCGGCCGAGACGACGGCCACGTCGACGCCGATCTCGTGCGCCTCGGTCGCCAGCGCGGTCCGCAGGGGCTCGGTCTCCGTACCGGACACGGCGAACTCGACAGCCGTCACCGGATACTTGGCGAGGCGGAAGACCCGGTCGATGTTGCCGCCCGTCCGGGTGATGGTGGCCGCTATGGCCGCCGTGTTCTCGGCCGTCAGCGGGTGCCCCAGCACGGTCACGTGGGACCGGCCATGACCGCGGGGCCGGTTGTCGCCGGTACCGGAGATGATCTCCGCCTGGAGCTTCAGCGACTCGGCCCAGCTGTGCACGGTGGCCCGCAGCTCGCCTTCCGTGCTGACGGTCGGCTCGGTGACGAGCGCGCACAGGACGATACGGCCGCGGGTGACGACCTGCTCGATGTCGACGACATCGACGGCGAACGCGGCGAGGGTGTCGAACAGCCCGGCGGTGATCCCGGGACGGTCCTTCCCGAAGATCTTGACGAGAAGGGTGCGAACGTCTGAGGTCTGTGATGCGCTCATGGTCCCTCCACCGTATCGGCCCCACCGGAAGGACTCCGCCCCCGTCCCGCCCTGCGGACACCTGTATACGACCCGGGACGGCACGGTGCGCTCCGCCCCCCGCCACCCGCTGCCCCCGCCCGCCGCTCCCGCCACGGCTCGCCCGGACGCCGCCGGCGAGGCCAGGATCACATCCGGCCCGGCACCCGCGCGCCGACGGCACCGCCCTCGCCTCCGTATCCCCATCAGACCCCCCAGATCACCACCACGCTGCCCCATTCCTCCAAGATCCTCCGGACTCATGGGCGCTTACCACGCTCCGGGGGTGTTTCGCCTCCGCCGACAGGTGCTCCCCACCGGCCCGGCGCGGGCCTGCGCGCTGTCTTCACACCGCCCGACTTTCGGATCCGGACCCGGTCCTGAAATAGTTCCTCCTCGATGTTCGCCATCCCTAGACTCCGCGCGACAGCGACGGAAGTGCATCGGGGGACAACTACGTGGGGCATGGAGTGCCGGAACTCGTACTGGAATTGAACGGAAGGACCTGGGCTCTCGATCCGTCCAGGTCGTACACCCTCGGGCGGGACCCGCAGGGCGACGTGGTGATCGACGACGCCAGGGTGTCGTGGCGGCACGCCACGATCAGCTGGGGCGGCCGGAGTTGGGTCATCGAAGACCACGGCTCCACCAACGGCACCTATGTGCAGGGCCAGCGGATCCACCAGCTGGAGATCGGCCCCGGCGTCGCGGTCAACCTCGGCAACGCCACCGACGGCCCGCGGCTCGGCTTCACGGCGGGAGCGGCAGGTGCCGCCGCGGCTGCCGGCGCCGCAGCCGGCGCGGGCGCGTACAACGCCCCCGCCGCGCAGGCCCAGCAGCAGGCCTGGCCCAGCCAGCACCAGGCGCAGGCCCCCGCCCCCCAACAGCAGCACCAGCAGCACGCCCAGGACGGCTGGCAGAAGCAGCAGCAGCACCAGCAGCAGCACCAGCAGCCGCCGCAGCCCCAGGCGCACATCCCGCACCAGCAGCCACCCGCCGCCGGTGCGGGCGCGGCAGGCGCGGGCCCGGCCTCCCCCGCGTACGGCGGCGACCGCAGCCCCACCACCTTCCACCAGCTGGCCCTCGGCCGCGTCATGCGCATCGGTCGTGCGCTGGAGAACGAACTGGTCGTCTCCGACCTCCAGGTCTCCCGCCACCACGCCGAGTTCACCGCGCACCCCGACGGCCGCTTCGAGATGCGCGACCTCGGCTCGCACAACGGCACGTACGTCAACGGCCAGCCGATCGCCAAGTCCAGCACCGTCCTCATCGGCCCGAACGACATCGTGGGTGTCGGTCACTCGACGTTCCGGATCGTCGGCGACCGCCTTGAGGAGTTCGTCGACACCGGTGAGGTCTCCTTCTCGGCCCGCCACCTCACCGTCACCGTCGACGGCGGCAAGCAGATCCTCAAGGACGTCAGCTTCGGCGTCCCGGAGAAGTCGCTGATCGGTGTCATCGGCCCGTCCGGTTCCGGAAAGTCGACGCTGCTCAAGGCGCTCACCGGCTACCGCCCGGCCGACCAGGGCGACGTCCTCTACGACAACCGCAGCCTCTACAAGCAGTTCGCCGAGCTGCGCCAGCGCATCGGTCTGGTCCCGCAGGACGACATCCTGCACAAGGAGCTGACCGTCCAGAAGGCCCTCCGCTACGCGGCCAAGCTCCGCTTCCCCGGCGACACCGCCGAGGCCGAGCGCGAGGCCCGTATCGACGAGGTCCTGCGCGAGCTCAAGCTGGACATCCACCGGGAGAAGAAGGTCACCTCCCTCTCCGGCGGCCAGCGCAAGCGCGTCTCCGTCGCCCTGGAGCTGCTGACCAAGCCGTCCCTGATCTTCCTGGACGAGCCGACCTCCGGTCTCGACCCGGGCATGGACCGCGACGTCATGCAGCTGCTGCGCGGCCTCGCCGACGACGGCCGCACGGTCCTGGTCGTCACGCACTCCGTGGCCGAGCTCGGCCTCTGCGACAAGCTGCTCGTGATGGCGCCCGGCGGCTCCGTCGCCTACTTCGGCCCGCCGGAGGAGGCGCTCAACTTCTTCGGCTACGAGACGTGGGCGGACGTCTTCTCGGCGTTCGAGAACTACCGTGACTACGACTGGGCCGGCCGCTGGAAGGGCTCGCAGCACTACCAGCTGTACGCGGCGGACATCGACGCCGTCGCCGCCCAGCCGGTCCAGATGCCGGTGCAGTCCGCCGCCAGACCGCCCAAGCCGCAGAGCTGGGGCGCCCAGCTGTGGACGCTGATCCGCCGCTACGTCTCGGTGATCGCCTCCGACCGGGGCTTCCTCGCCCTCATGGTGATCCTCCCGGCGGTGCTCGGCGCGGTCTCCGTCGTCATCCCGGCCGACTTCGGCCTGGCCCCGCCCACACCGCCGTCCCGGTTCAACGGCGACGCCGGCACGATCATGCTGATCCTCGCGGTCGGCATGTGCTTCTCGGGCGCGGCCAACTCCGTACGAGAGCTGATCAAGGAACGGGTCATCTACGAACGGGAACGCGCCACCGGCCTGTCCCGCTCGGCCTATCTGATGTCCAAGGTGATCGTCCTCGGTGTCATCACCGCGTTCCAGGGCGTCATCATCTGCGCCATCGGCTTCATCCCGCGCGACCTGCCCGCCGAGGGCCTGCTCATGCCGCCGGCCGTCGAGCTGTGCGTCGTCGTCATCGCGCTCGGCTTCACCTCGATGATGGTCGGCCTGGTCATCTCGTCCCTCGTGAAGACGGCCGAGAAGACCATGCCGCTGCTGGTGATGTTCGCGATCGTCCAGGTCGTCTTCACCGGCATCCTGTTCAAGGTGTACGGATCGCCCGGCCTGGAGCAGTTCGCCTGGCTCATGCCCTCCCGCTGGGCCATCGCCGGCGCGGGCACGACCCTCGACCTGGCGCACCTGATGCCGCCGTGGGACCACAAGAACCCGACCGACCTGGACCCGCTGTGGGAGCACAGCGCCGGCCAGTGGGGCGTCAACATCTCCGTGCTCCTGGTCATGGCCGTGGCCCTGGGCGTCGTCGTGGCACGACTGCTGCGCCGCCACGAGCCCGAGGTCATGCGCAAGTAACGGCACGACGGCCCCGCACGCGGCACGCGCGGGCCACGCACACGCCGAAGGGCGGCACCCCCTCACTCGGGTGCCGCCCTTCGGCGTTCGGCGCAGCGCGGCTCAGTAGGCGCTGTTGACGTTGTCCATGGAGCCGTAGCGGTCGGCCGCGTAGTTGCAGGCGGCGACGATGTTGGCGACCGGGTCCCACTGGCTCTTCTTGGTGCCGGGGACGTGGTAGGCGTCGAAGGTCGGCTTGATGACCTGGAGCAGACCGATCGACGGGACGCCGTTACGCGCGTTGATGTCCCAGTTGTTGATCGCGTTCGGGTTACCGCTGGACTCCCGCATGATGTTGCGGTGGATGCCCTCGTAGGTGCCCGGGATGTTGTGCTTCTTCATGATGTCGAGCGCCTCGCGGATCCAGCCGTCGAGGTTGTTCGGGTACACCGGCTTGCGGGCGGCGGCGCGGCTCGCGGCGGCCTTCTCGGCGGCGCGCTTCTTCGCCTCGGCCTGGGCCTTCGCCTTGGCGGCGGCCTCCGCCTTGGCCTTGGCGGCGGCAGCGGCCTTGGCCTTCGCCTTGGCGTCGGCGGCGGCCTTCAGCTCGAAGGCGGACTGCTGCCCGGCGACGCTCGCCTGAAGCTCCGCGGTCTTGTAACCGTTCCAGGTGGCGGCGGCGGGAGCGGCGGCGACCTCCTTGACCTCGGCCTCGGCGGTGTTGCCCGGGACGAGGGTGAGGGAGAGGGCGGCGGCGCTGACGGCGGCCACACCGGCAAGCGACAGCTTGTGGTTCTTCTTGAGACGGCTGAGACCAGGGATGCTGGACGGGGACATGCAGTCGTACCTCTTCGAATAGCGGAAGTCGCACGCCGTGGCGGCGCTGCGCCTTTCTCGGCGGGCGACGGCTGCAATTCTTAGCGGGCGCAAAATCCCGTGGCAAAGGTGTGACGTACGACCCCGGATAGTGGATCAGCGGCTGCCCGCGAGCGTCATCCGACGCCCGACGCACCCGCCCCACCAGCATTGATCCCGTCCTTACGCGGTCCACTAGGCGTGTTCGTAAGTGATCTGGGTCCTATGCGCGGGCTCACATCGACCGTGTAACAGTCTCACCAGGAGTTGCTGAAGCAATGCGCACGGTAAGTGGCGAGGTGTCCGGCCTGTCCGAGATGTCCCCTGCGTGTCCCCTGTGGTGCCCGGGACCTAGGTCCCCCGGCCCGGCCACGGCCGTCCACAGGCGGATACGGAGGGTCACCCCTGCTCGGTAACGTGAACGCATGACCGATCGACCACGCTCAGGGCTCGCCGCGGTGAGCACGGCCCTGCTGGAGATGAGCCGACAGCTGGAGGTCCGCGACGTCCTCAAGACGATCGTCGCGTCCGCCCGCGAGCTGCTCGACGCCGAGTACGCCGCCCTCGGCGTCCCGGACGACCACGGCGGCTTCGCCCAGTTCGTGGTCGACGGTGTCAGCGACGAGCAGTGGAAGGCCATCGGCCCACTGCCCCGCCAGCACGGCATCCTCGCGGCGATGCTCCACAACGAGAAGCCGGAGCGCCTCGCCGACGTCCGCGACGACCCCCGCTTCGAGGGCTGGCCCGCCACCCACCCCGACATGTCCGACTTCCTGGGCCTCCCCGTCCGCGACGGCGACGAGACCATCGCGGCCCTCTTCCTCGCCAACAAGCGCTGCCCCGCCCCCGGCGGCGGCTGCGGCTTCACCGCCGAGGACGAGGAACTGCTCGGCATCCTCGCCCAGCACGCCGCGATCGCCCTCACCAACGCCCGGCTCTACGAGCGCAGCCGCGAGCTCACCATCGCCGAGGAGCGCTCCCGCCTCGCCCACGAGCTGCACGACGCCGTCAGCCAGAAGCTCTTCTCGCTCCGCCTCACCGCCCAGGCGGCCGCCGCGCTCGTCGACCGCGACCCCGCCCGGGCCAAGGGCGAGCTCCACCAGGTCGCCGCCCTCGCCGCCGAGGCCGCCGACGAACTGCGCGCCGCCGTCGTCGAGCTCCGCCCCGCGGCCCTCGACGAGGACGGCCTCGTCCACACCCTCCGTACACACGTCCAGGTACTCGACCGGGCCCACACCGCCCGCGTGACCTTCGACGGCTGTGGCATACGCGCCCTCCCCGCCGCCCAGGAGGAGGCCGTCCTCCGGGTCGCCCAGGAGGCCCTGCACAACGCCCTGCGCCACTCCGGCGCCCACGAGGTCGCCGTCCGCCTCGCCCGGCGCGGCCAGGGCGCGCTCCTCACCGTCACCGACGACGGCACGGGCTTCGACCCGCGCGCCGTCCGCCGGGCCGGCCGCCACCTCGGCCTCGTCTCCATGCGGGACCGGGCGAGCGGCGTCGGCGGAAAGCTCACCGTGCACTCGGCGCCCGGCCAGGGCACCACGATCGAGATGGAGGTCCCCGGTGGCTGACAAGAGAATCCGGGTCCTGCTCGTCGACGACCACCAGGTCGTCCGCCGCGGCCTGCGCACCTTCCTCGAGGTGCAGGACGACATCGAGGTCGTCGGCGAGGCCGCCGACGGCGCGGAAGGCGTCGCCCGCGCCGAGGAGCTCCGCCCCGACGTCGTCCTCATGGACGTGAAGATGCCCGGCACCGACGGCATCGAGGCCCTCCGCAAGCTCCGCGACCTCGGCAACCCGGCCAAGGTCCTCGTCGTCACCAGCTTCACCGAGCAGCGCACCGTGGTCCCCGCGCTCCGGGCCGGCGCCGCCGGATACGTCTACAAGGACATCGACCCCGGCGCCCTGGCCGGCGCCATCCGGTCCGTACACGCGGGCCACGTCCTCCTCCAGCCCGAGGTGGCGGGCGCGCTCCTCTCCCAGGAGGACGGGAACGGCGGCTCGGGAGGCCGCAGCGGCACCCTCACCGAACGGGAGCGCGAGGTCCTCGGTCTCATCGCCGACGGCCGCTCCAACCGCGAGATCGCCCGCGCCCTCGTCCTCTCCGAGAAGACCGTCAAGACCCACGTGTCGAACATCCTGATGAAGCTGGACCTCGCGGACCGCACCCAGGCGGCCCTGTGGGCCGTCCGCCACGGCATGACGACATAAGACAGACAACGGACGAGAAGGTTGTCCTCCCATCAAAGATTCATACCGTCGTGTGTATGTCACCCGTCCGGCGCAACCTGAGCGGCGCCCGGCCGTTCTCCATGGCGTGCTGCGGTGATGGCCGCAGCGATGGCTAGGAGGAATTTTCCAGTGAAGAACCTGAAGAAGGCCGCTGCTGTCACCATGGTCGCCGGTGGGCTCGTCGCCGCCGCCGCGGGTGTCGCGTCCGCCACCGGCGGCGCGCACGCCGACGGTGCCGCCGTCAAGTCCCCGGGCGTGGGCTCCGGCAACCTGATCCAGGCCCCGGTCCACGTGCCGGTGAACGTCAGCGGCAACACCGCCACGGTGATCGGCGCCCTGAACCCGGCCTTCGGCAACCACGCCGTCAACCACTGACGGCTCAGCGCGCGAACTCCCGGCCCCCCAGATCCCATCTGGGGGGCCGCCCCCTTTCCCCACAGCCCCGATCCCGTCCGCCCAGCCGCAGCCCGAGCCGCCCCGGAAGCTCGCGGGCCGCACCACGGGCGCCGCGAGCGCACCCCCAGAAGCCGCAGGCCGCACCAGGGAGGCCGGTCCGCGCCACGGAAGCCGCCGGCCGCCCCGGGGTATCAGGGCTTCTCCCGCTCCTTCTCCTCCACATACGCGTTGAACGCCGCCACCTGCGCCCGCCGCGCCACCCGCTCCACCGGCCGGAGCACCGCCGCCCGCGCCGTCATCTCCGACGCGCTCACCGCACCCCCGTGCCCCCGCTCGTACGCCAGTGAGACCAGCAGCCCCACCCGCTGCGCCAGCTCCAGCACCCGCGCCGCCCGCGGCGGATACCCCGGCGCCAGCACCTCACGCCCCGCGTGCGCCCGCGCCCGGTACGCGTCCAGCGCCGCCTCGGCCGCCGGCCCGGACCCGGCCACGTTCAGCCGCGTCAGCACCACCGTGGCCTCCCGCAACGCCTCCGCCAGCTCCCGCTCCGCCTCACCCAGCGACGGCACATCCGCCGGCGGCGCCTCCCGCACCGGCAGACAGTGCCACACCACCTCCACGTGCAGATCCCCCGCGGGCCCCGCCTCCGTCACCTCCGGCACGAGCCCGAACCCCGCCCCGTACCCGACGACGGCCTCCTCCGCCTCCAGCGCCCGCGCGTTGAACTCCGGCGGACCGCTCAGCCCCAGCGGATGCCCCGGCGCCGGCAGCGCCACCCGCCACCCCGCGACGCCCAGCGCCCGCAGCCGCCCCAGCGCCAACGTCAGCCCGACCGGGCCCGCCTCACCCGGCAGCCCCTCCACACGGTGCACCGCGTCGTCCCCGACGATCGCGACCACCGCCTCGTCCGGCGACACCAACCCGGCCAGCAGGGCGTTACCCCAAGCGGCCAACCGTCCTGAACGTGGTTCCGAAAGCATGCCCCCCACCCTAGGTACTGGCCCCTCCGCCCGTGGCGTAGGTTTTCCCCTGGGAACCCGCGCCCTCAGCGCAGGCTACGACGAAGACTCGACCGCAAGGGGAGACAACGCGCTCATGAGCGATGTACTGGAGCTGGTGGACGTATCCGTGGTCCGCGACGGACGCGCTCTGGTGGACGAGGTCTCCTGGTCGGTCAAGGAAGGCGAACGCTGGGTGATCCTCGGCCCCAACGGAGCCGGCAAGACCACTCTCCTCAACGTCGCCTCCACCTACCTCTTCCCCACCCGGGGCACCGCCCAGATCCTCGGCGAGCAGCTCGGCCGGGTCGACGTCTTCGAACTCCGCCCCCGCGTCAGCATGGCCGGCATCGCCATGGCCGAGAAGCTCCCCAAGCGCCAGACCGTCCTGGAGACCGTCCTCACCGCCGCGTACGGCATGACCGCCACCTGGCAGGAGGACTACGACGCCGTCGACGAGGAGCGCGCCCGCGCCTTCCTCGACCGCCTCGGCATGAGCGACTTCCTCGACCGCAGGTTCGGCACCCTCTCCGAGGGAGAGCGCAAGCGCACCCTCATCGCCCGCGCCCTCATGACCGACCCTGAGCTGCTCCTCCTCGACGAGCCCGCCGCCGGCCTCGACCTCGGCGGCCGCGAGGACCTCGTCCGCCGCCTCGGCCGCCTCGCCGCCGACCCGTACGCGCCCTCCATGGTCATGGTCACCCACCATGTCGAGGAGATCCCCCCGGGCTTCACCCACGTCCTGATGATCCGTCAGGGCAAGGTCCTCGCGGCAGGCCCCGTCGAGACCGAACTGACCTCCCGCAACCTCTCCCACTGCTTCGGCCTGCCCCTCGTCGTCGACAAGGTCGGCGACCGCTACACCGCCCAGGGCCTGCCCCTGTCCTGACGCGCGCGCCCTGTCCCCGCCGCGCCCACGGTCCTACCATGACGACGTGGACATCGACGCATGGGTCTGGTGGCTGATCGGAGCGGTGGGGCTGGGCATCCCCCTCGTCCTCACCGCGATGCCGGAATTCGGAATGTTCGCCGTCGGAGCGGTCGCAGGCGCCGTCACCGCGGCCCTCGGCTTCGGCGTGGTCGCCCAAGTGGTCGTCTTCGTCGTCGTATCCGTGGCACTCCTCGCCGTGGTCCGCCCCATCGCGGCCCGGCACCGCGCGGGACAACCCCAACACGCCAGCGGAGTCGACGCGCTGAAAGGCCGTCAAGCGACCGTCCTGGAACGGGTCGACGGCAACGGCGGACGGATCAAGCTCGCCGGTGAGGTCTGGTCCGCCCGTACCTACGCCCCCGACCAGGTCTTCGAACCGGGCCAACAGGTGGACGTCGTCGAGATCGACGGGGCCACCGCCGTAGTCATGTGAAACAACCACACAGAGCGGCCCGCCGTCTGGAAAAATCGATCATCGACATCAACCGGCAGCGAAGGGCACGGGGAGCACGATGCCATCAGTCATCATCGTTCTGGTCATTCTGGTGGTGCTTGTCTTCATCGCCCTGATCAAAACGATCCAGGTCATCCCACAGGCCAGCGCCGCCATCGTCGAGCGCTTCGGCCGCTACACCCGCACCCTCAACGCGGGCCTCAACATCGTCGTCCCGTTCATCGACACCATCCGCAACCGCATCGACCTCCGCGAACAGGTCGTCCCCTTCCCGCCCCAGCCGGTGATCACCCAGGACAACCTGGTCGTCAACATCGACACCGTCATCTACTACCAGGTCACCGACGCCCGGGCCGCCACCTACGAAGTCGCCAGCTACATCCAGGCGATCGAGCAGCTCACCGTCACCACCCTCCGCAACATCATCGGCGGCATGGACCTCGAACGGACCCTCACCTCCCGCGAGGAGATCAACGCCGCCCTCCGCGGCGTCCTCGACGAGGCCACCGGCAAGTGGGGCATCCGCGTCAACCGCGTCGAACTCAAGGCCATCGAGCCCCCCACCTCCATCCAGGACTCGATGGAGAAGCAGATGCGCGCCGACCGCGACAAGCGCGCCGCCATCCTCACCGCCGAAGGCATCCGCCAGTCCCAGATCCTCACCGCCGAGGGCGAGAAGCAGTCCGCCATCCTCCGCGCCGAGGGCGAGGCCCGCGCCGCCGCCCTCCGCGCCGAGGGCGAGGCCCAGGCCGTTCGTACGGTCTTCGAGGCCATCCACGCCGGCGACCCCGACCAGAAGCTGCTCTCCTACCAGTACCTCCAGATGCTCCCGAAGATCGCCGAAGGCGACGCCAACAAGCTCTGGATCGTGCCCAGCGAGATCGGCGACGCCCTCAAAGGCCTCTCCGGCGCCTTCGGCAACCTCGGCAACGGCGCCCCCGGCTTCAACACCGGCGGCAAGGAACAGCGCCGCGAGGAACCCCCGGTCGACTGAGCCGTCACGCCCTCGTGCATGATTCGGTTCATCAACCACCGATCCTGTACGGGGGCACAGTGACCATCTGGGAGATGCTCGCCGTCTTCGCGGCCGGCATAGGAGCGGGCACCATCAACGCCATCGTCGGATCGGGAACGCTCATCACGTTCCCCGTCCTCCTCGCGGCGGGCCTCCCACCGGTCACCGCCACCGTCTCCAACGCCCTCGGCCTCATCCCCGGCTCCATCAGCGGAGCCATCGGCTACCGCGCCGAACTCGCCGGACAGCGCCGCCGCATCATCCGCCTCAGCATCGGCTCCGCGGCCGGCGCCCTCTGCGGCGCCTTCCTCCTCACCCGCCTGCCCGCCACCGCGTTCGAGACGATCGTCCCCGTCCTCGTCACGCTGGCCCTCGTCCTCGTCGTCCTCCAGCCCCGCATCACCCGGGCCGTCCAGCGCCACCGCGAACAAGCGGCGGCCAAGAACCCCGGCACCGACCCGGCCACGGCCCCCGACGGCGGCCCGCTCCTCTTCGTCGGACTCCTCCTCGCCAGCGTCTACGGCGGCTACTTCACCGCCGCCCAGGGGATCATCTATCTCTCCCTCATGGGCATCCTGCTCCACGACGACCTGCAGCGCCTCAACGCCGTCAAGAACGTCCTCGCGGCCGTCGTCAACACCGTCGCCGCCCTGTTCTTCGTCTTCGCCGCCCACTTCGACTGGACCGCCGTCGCCCTCATCGCCGTCGGCTCCACCATCGGCGGCCAGCTCGGCGCCCGCATCGGCCGCCGCCTCCCCGCCCCCGTACTCCGCGCCTTCATCGTCGCCGTCGGCAGCGCCGCCGTCCTGCAGCTCGCCACCCGATGACACGAAGGAGCCCGCCCCCGACGACCACGTCGAGAGCGGGCTCCACCACTCCACAGTCGCTCAGGCCGCCCGAGGCCCCAGCCACTCCGGCAACTCGCCCCGCGCACCGGCCCGCAACGCCAGCAGCATCGCATCCGCCGGGCTCGGTACGAACGGCTCCCGCAGCAACGGCATCCCCGCCTCATCCGGCGTACGATCCGCCTTACGGTGATTGTCCTCGGCACACGAAGCCACCGTGTTCAGCCAGCTGTCCGCACCACCCTGCGACCGCGGCACCACATGGTCCACCGTCGTGGCGCGCCCACCGCAGTACGCGCACCGGTGCTGGTCCCGCACCAGCACACCCCTCCGCGACCACGGCGCGTGTCTTCGGAACGGAACCCGGACGTACCTGCACAACCTGATGACACGCGGCACCGGTATGTCGACCGAGGCCCCCCGCACCCGAAGCCCCGGATGCGCCTGCTCGACGACGGCCTTGTCCTGCAGCACGAGCACCACCGCACGGTTCAGCGTCACCGTCGACAACGGCTCGAAGCTCGCGTTCAGTACCAGCGTGTCCCGCATCAGTGCCCACCTCCCGTGTGCCGCCCACCCCCTGGCGGGCTTGGCTCAACTCTGGCCGTGCACACGAGGCAGGACAACGCATTAATGCCCGCCCCCGGTCTCTCCCAGACCAGGGACGGGCGAACAGAAGGCGAACTCTCAGCTCTCCGTGGGCGCCTCGTACTCACCGATCAGCTGCGCACGCGCCAGCGTGTGGAAACGCAGATTGAACCCGACGACCGCCGGCGAAGCGTCCGCGTCGGGCCCCAGCTTCTCCTGGTCCACCGCGTACACGGTGAACACATACCGGTGCGAACCGTCCCCCGGCGGCGGCGCCGCACCACCGAACTCCTTCGACCCGTAGTCGCTCCGTGCATGCACCGCACCCTCGGGGAGCCCCTCGAACTTCCCGCTCCCCGCACCGGCCGGCAGCTCCGTCACCGAAGCCGGGATGTCGAACAGCACCCAGTGCCAGAAGCCGCTGCCCGTCGGCGCGTCCGGATCGAAACACGTCACGGCGAAACTCTTCGTCTCCGCCGGGAACCCCTCCCACCGCAGCTGCGGCGAGGTGTTCCCCCCGGCGTGGACCTGCGCGTCCGCCAGCACACCGCCCGGCTCGATGTCGTCGCTCACCACCGTGAACGACGGCACCGGCGGGTGGAAGTCATGGGGGAGCGGAGCCCTCTTCGCCTCGGCCACGTCAGAACCTCCGATTCGCTCTGATCCTCGATCCACCCGAGCCTAGAGCCAGTTGCGGCGCCCGCCGACATCGGCGAGCCACTGGTTCAGATACGCCGCCCAGTCCGTCCCCTGGAAGTTCCCGTGCTGCACGACGAACGAGCGGTACGAGTCGCTGCCCTCGCTGAACAGCCCGCCCTTCTTGTCCATCTCCAGCACGACGTCCATCTCACGGTCGTCGGCCACGAACGACAGCTCGACCTGGTTCAGACCCCGGTACTGCTGCGGCGGCAGGAACTCGATCTCCTGGTAGAAGGGCAGCCGCTGCCGCGTCCCCCGGATGTGCCCCCGCTCCATGTCGGCGTTCTTGAAACGGAAGCCGAGCTGCAGGAACGCGTCCAGGATCGCCTGCTGCGCCGGCAGCGGATGCACATTGATCGGGTCCAGGTCCGTCGAGTCGACCGCCCGGGCGATCGCCAGCTCGGTCGTCACCCCGATGTTCATCCCGTGCAGCTGCTGCCCCGCGATCGACGTCACCGGCGTCTCCCACGGAATCTCCAGCCCGAACGGCACCACGTGCACCGCCCCGGCCTGCACCGTGAACGCCCCACCGAGCTGCACCTTCGTGAACTCGATGTCCTGCTTCACCTCCTGGTCGCCGCCCTCGACCTCGACCCGCGCCTGCAGCCCGATCGACAGCCCCTGGATGTCCTGGTCGACGCTCCCGCCCTCGATGCGCACCTCGCCCTGCACGACACCACCGGGCACCACATTCGCCTCGGTCAGCACCGTCTCGACGTTCGCACCACCCGCACCCAGGCTCGCGAGCAGCTTCTTGAACCCCATATCCACTCCTTGTCGGTGTCAGCTCACCTACGCGTACGCGCGGACGACCGTAGCCGGTTCCACGCCCCGCCCCAGTACGCTCGTTCAACATGATCGAGAGCCCCGACCGTACGCCGCTCCCCCGGGACTTCTTCGACCGCCCCGTACTGGAGGTCGCCCCCGACCTGCTGGGCCGCACCCTGGTACGGATGACGGACGACGGCCCCATCGAACTCCGACTCACGGAGGTCGAGGCGTACGCGGGCGAGGCCGACCCAGGCTCCCACGCCTACCGGGGCCGCACCGCGAGAAACGCCGTGATGTTCGGCCCGCCCGGACACGCCTACGTCTACTTCACGTACGGCATGTGGCACTGCCTGAACCTGGTGTGCGGCCCCGAGGGCACCGCGAGCGGTGTCCTCCTCCGCGCCGGCGAGATCCGCACCGGCCACGACCTGGCCCGCCACCGCCGCGCCTCGGCCCGGCACGACCGGGAACTGGCCATGGGCCCGGCCCGCCTCGCCACCGCCCTCGACGTCGACCGCACCCTGGACGGCACCGACGCCTGCGACGGCCCCGAGTCCCCGCTGTCCGTCCTCACCGGCACCCCGGTCCCACCCGGCCAGGTCCGCAGCGGCCCCCGCACGGGAGTAGGAGGAGACGGAGCCGTCCACCCCTGGCGCTTCTGGATCGACAGCGACCCGACCGTCAGCCCCTACCGCGCCCACACCCCCCGCAAACGCAGGACTTGACTCTGGGCACCCGACCGCCTAATCTCGACCGAGCCGCAAGAGCCGGGGCACGCTGTATCAGCAACTCCGGGGGCGGCCAACCCACTACCAAGCGATCTTCCCCCGAACGGGGTCACTTTCGGCATGCCGGAATATCTTCCGGAGCCCGATTATGACCCGCGAGGGAAATCAGCTAAAGTAGCGGAGCGCCGAAAGGCAAAGGCCCTCCAACGGCCACCGGAAACGAACTCCGAACCGGAAACGGAACGGAAAAGGGATCTGGTAAGGTTGGAAACACCGAAGGGAAGCGCCCGGAGGAAAGCCCGAGAGGGTGAGTA
>NZ_JABWDV010000190.1 GCF_013362995.1 Streptomyces sp. TRM64462
CGCACCGCCCCGGAGCCGTACCGCGCCCGATCCCCACCACCACGAGACTCACGCCCGCCCCCGGAACCGAGGAAGCCATGCGAACACCCCGACCGCCTCGCGGCGCCGACACGTCGCCCTCACCGGCCCCGCCACCACCGGCTTCCGGGTCGGGTCCGGCCCCGGTCCGCGGCCGCCGCGCACACGCCGCACCAGCGCCGGCACCGGCATCGGCCCCGGCGGCCGGACGCCCACAAGGGCGGGCACCACACGCGCCCACCGCGCACGCCGCTCCCGGCCCCACCGCCACCGCACCGCGCCCCTGGAGCCGCCGGAGCACCCGCACCGGAGGGACCGCAGGGGCGAGAACCGTACGGGCCAGAACCGTACGCGCGAAGATCATCTCCCTCCTCATGGTGCCCGTCGTGTCCCTCATCGCCCTGTGGGGCTTCGCCACCGTGACCACCGCGCAGGAGGTCGCCCGCCTGCAAGCCGCCCAGCGGGCAGAGGACCGCATCGGAACGCCCGTCACCGCGGCCGTCGCCGCCCTCCAGGACGAACGCCGCGCCGCCGTACGCCAGGCCGCGGCCCCCGGCCCCGTGCACACCATCGAACTCGACGAGCGGGCCCGCCGGACCGACGCCGCCCTCGCCCG
>NZ_JABWDV010000191.1 GCF_013362995.1 Streptomyces sp. TRM64462
GCTCTTCGAGCAGGGGGTACCCCCACAGGCGCGAACGGGGGTCTGGGGGCGGAGCCCCCAGTTCGGGAAGGGGCGGGGTGGGGGAGAAGCCAGCCGTCCGGTATGCGGACGCGGGTTGCGCCGCACGGCGCGTATGGCAAGATGCTGCACCAAGGTCATGAGTGACAGCGATTCCGGCCCCGGCCCGCTGTCCGGCAACCCTCCGTCCGTGGCGGGGTGCCCCGGGTGAAGACCAGGCCGCAGGCAGCGAGGTCTGCGGCAAGCGCGGACCCCTGCACACCCTGGGGTCCTGGTCCCGAGGGAGCAGTCTCGTGAGCAAGCGAATGCGCTAGGGCTGAAGGCCCCTTCTCCGCGCACCCTTTCCCCTTTTCTCCTGCGCCCGCGCCCCTCTGTGCGCCGCCGCAGTGAATTCGCCTGCCTTGTACGGGAGTTCGCCATGTCTGCCAGCAGTGTCGCCACCGACCGGTCCGTCTGTACCCTCCTGCCCGTTCTCGGCCGGGACGTCACCGTGCCGCTCGTCACCGGCGGCGAGGTCACCTATGCGGCGCTCGACTACGCCGCCAGCGCGCCCGCGCTCCAGCGGGTGTGGGACGACGTCGCCGCCTACGCGCCGTACTACGGCAGCGTGCACCGGGGCGCCGGGTACCTGTCGCAGCTCTCCACGGACCTGTTCGAGAACAGCCGCCGGACCGTCGCGGAGTTCCTCGGCTGCCGCGAGGACGACCAGGTGGTGTTCACCCGGTCCACGACCGACTCGCTCAACCTCCTCGCCCGCGCATTGCCCGCCGGCTGCCAGGTGTTCGTGTACGAGACCGAGCACCATGCCTCGCTGCTGCCCTGGCGGGACGCCCGGGTCACCTACCTCGACGCGCCCCGCACCCCGCGCGAGGCCGTCGACACGCTGGAGCGGGCGCTCGCGGACCGCGACCCCCACGGCCCCGCCCTGGTGTGCGTGACGGGTGCGTCCAATGTGACCGGTGAGCTGTGGCCCGTACGGGAGCTGGCCGCCGCCGCGCACGCGCACGGGGCGCGGATCGTGCTGGACGCCGCGCAGCTCGCGCCGCACCACCCGGTGGACATCGCCGGCCTGGACGTGGACTGGGTGGCGTTCTCCGGGCACAAGCTGTACGCGCCGTTCGGCGCCGGTGTGCTGGCCGGGCGGGCCGACTGGCTGCGCGAGGCAGAGCCGTACCTGGCGGGCGGCGGCGCGTCGCGGACGGTGGCGCGGCGGGCGGACGGCGGCGTGGACGTCGCCTGGCACACCACGGCCGCCCGGCACGAGGCCGGTTCCCCGAACGTCATCGGCGCCTACGCCGTCGCCTCCGCCTGCCGGGCGCTCACCGAGGCCGGGTTCGACGCGCTCGTGGCGCGGGAGCGGGAGCTGATCGAGCGGGTGACGGACGGGCTCGCCCAGGTGCCGGGCGTCCGTGTGCTGTCGCTGTTCGGGGACGACGCGCCGCGCGTCGGCGTCATCTCCTTCGTCGTCGACGGGTGGAACAGCTCGCACTTCGCGGCCGCGCTCTCCGCCGAGTACGGGATCGGCGTCCGCGACGGCCTGTTCTGCGCCCACCCGCTGGTCCGGACGCTGCTCGGCGGCGCCCCGCAGGAGCCCGGCGAGTGCGGCGCCCCGGACGCCGGGCCCGGGGAGCGGTCCCTCAACGCGATCCGGGTCAGCTTCGGGGCCGGTACGCCGGACGAGCACATCGACCGCTTCGTACGGGCCGTCGGCGAGCTGGTGCGCGACGGCGCCCGGTGGAGCTACCGCACCGAGGACGGACGCTGCGTGCCCGACCGTGGCTGATTCCGCATCACCCGTCCGGGTGATTCGGTGACGGACGTGTGGCGGCGGGCGTCAGGCGTCGGGCGGCGGGCGTCAGGCGTCCAGGCCGATCGCGAAGGCGGCCTCCAGGTCGTGCTGCGAGTACGTACGGAACGCGACGTGCGTGTCCGTCGCCTCGACGCCCGGGATCTTGCTGATCCGGCCCGGGATGACGTCCGCCAGGTCGTCGTGCCGGGCCACCCGGACCATGGCGATGAGGTCGTACGTACCGGTGACGGAGAAGACCTCGCTGACGCTGTCGAGCGCGGCGATCGCCTCCGCGATCTCCGGAATGCGGTCCACGCTGGTCTTGATGAGCACGATCGCGCTGATCACGGCTGTCCCTCTCCCTCGGTGGCCGCTGCTGGGGCCTTCACTCTAATGCCCCGGTAGGCCGCCCACGCGAAGAGGAACCCCAGGCCGAAGCCGATCAGGTGCGCGAGGTACGCGACGCCGGGGCCGCTGCCCGCGCCGCGCGCCGCCAGCCACTGGAGCACGAACCAGAAGATCAGCACGATCCAGGCGGGGAACCGCAGCGGCAGGAAGAAGAGGAAGGGGAACAGGCTGGTCACCCGGGCCCTCGGGAAGAGGTAGAGGAACGCGCCGAGCACCCCCGAGATCGCCCCCGACGCCCCCACGAGCGTCTGTGCGCTGCCCGCGTACGCCAGCGCGTACCCGCACAGCGCGAGGCAGCCGCAGCCGACGTAGAAGAGGCCGAACCGCACATGGCCCATGCGCTCCTCGACCATCGCCCCGAAGACGAACAGGAACAGCATGTTCCCCAGCAGGTGCAGCCAGTTGCCGTGCACGAACAGGGCGGTGAACGGGGTGAGCAGCGCGCCCGCCGCCCCACCCAGCAGGTCCGCCGGAATCACGCCCCAGCGCTCGAAGTAGGCGCTCTGCGCGGCGACGAGGGCGTTCCCCGACCCGTACGAGGTGCTGAGTCCGGACGCGGGCCCGACCACGAAGATCAGAGCGCACACACCGATCACGCCGTACGTCACCGAGGGCCCGGTGACGGCCGCCCGGACCGCTCCCCGCCAATCGATCATGCACAGATCATGACGTAAAGGGAGTGAGCGGGACAGAGCGCCTCGCCGGGACGCGCGGCACCGGGAAGGCCGTAGGGTTACGGGCGTACCCGGGGCCGGGCTCCGGGCGCATCCGCAGTTCGACGGCGCACCGCGGCTCCCGCAAGGAACGACCGGACATGAGAAGGACGACGGCACCATGACGACGGTTCCCCTGCCGACCGCCGAGACCCGCTGGCGCTGCACGCTCTGCGGCAACCTGACACGCTTCGACGTGACACGCTCCTCCAAGGTCGTGGAGTACGTCCATCTGGACCTCGCGGGCGAGCCCACGGTCGAGGAGCGCGAGGTGGTCAGTGAGACCATCGAGTCGGTCCGCTGCCGCTGGTGCAACGCGGTGGACCAGGTCGAGCTGGTGGACAGGCCGGGCACCGGCTCCTGAGCGGGCCCGGCCACGGGCCGGGCAGGATGTGAGAACGGACGGGTAGTGGGGTGACGGATCGTGGCGCAGCCCGCAAGCGGCGCTGAGGCGGCCGGCGGTACCGGCGGTACCGCCGGTGAGCCCGCAGGCCGCGCCCCCGGTGGTGCCCCCGCCGACGAGGCGCTCGACCGCCCGCTGCCCGAGGCGGTACGGCGCCGGGTCGTCGCCCTCGTCGCTGACGCGTTCGGCGGCCTGACCGTCGCCGAGCTGCCCGCGCAGCTCCGCCAGTACGCCCGCTTCACGCCGAGCCGGCGCGCCCGGTTCGCCGGCAACGCCATGGCCGCCGCCCTGGAGACCGACCCGGTGTTCCGGCAGCGGATCGGCGACCGGTTCCGCACCGCCGAACCGGAGCTCGCCGGGGCCGTCGAGGCGGGCGCACCGCCCGCGGCCGCCGACCCCGTCGACGTGGCCGCGGCCGCCTACGTCCTGCGCCCCGCCGACTGGGTCAAGCTCGTCGCGGCGGCAGGCGAGGAGGTGCAGCGCGCCGACGCCGATCGGGTCGACGAGGAGAGCCGCCGCGAGCTGGAGCGCCTCCGCGAGGAACTCGCCGAGGCCCGCGACCGCACCAGGGCCGAGACCGAGCGGCTGCGCACCGAACTCGAAGCGGCGCGCAAGGAAGCCGAATCGCTTCAGCGCAAGCTCCGCAGCGCCCAGAGCGACGTCAAGCGCGGCGAGGCCGCCCTGCGCCGCACCCAGGCCGACATCGACGGCATCAAGGCCGAGGCGGCCGGCCGTGTCTCCGCCGCCGAGAGCGAGACCCGCCGCCTCAAGGCCCGGCTCGGTGAGACCGAGGCCGCCCTGGAGGCCAGCCGCCGGGCCGCCCGCGAGGGCCGCTCCGTGGAGGACGTACGGCTCCGGCTGCTGCTGGACACCGTCCTGGAGGCCGCCCAGGGCCTGCGCCGCGAACTGGCCCTGCCGCCCGTCTCCGTACGGCCCGCGGACTCCGTGGACGCCGTGGAGCCCGGCCGGATGTCGCCCAAGGACATCGCCGCCCGCGCGCTGTCCGAGACCGACCCGGCGCTCCTCGACCAGCTGCTCGCACTACCGCAGGCCCACCTGGTCGTCGACGGCTACAACGTCACCAAGACCGGCTATCCCACGATGCCGCTGGAGAAGCAGCGGCTCCGGCTGCTCGGCGGGCTCTCGGCGCTCGCCGCCCGCTCCGGCGCCGAGGTCACCTGCGTCTTCGACGGCGCCGAGCTGGCCGCCCCCGTGCTGCTGGCCCCGCCGCGCGGCGTGCGGGTGCTGTTCTCGAAGCCGGGCGTCACCGCCGACGAGCTGATCCGCCAGCTCGTCCGCGCCGAGCCGCCGGGCAGGCCCGTGGTGGTCGTGTCCAGCGACCGCGAAGTGGCCGACGGCGTCGCCAAGTCGGGCGCGCGGCCCGTCGCGTCCGTGATGTTGCTGAAGCGGCTTTCGCGGCTGTCGTAACTCCTGGGCGTCATGCCCGATTTGAGCCGCCACTCGTGGGACGTACCGTCAACCGCCCATGACGCAGTGTGGGGCGGAAGTAAAGAAAGTGCCTGGCGGGCGAGATTTTTCCCATGAGGATTTGAACTGATCACAACTTGGTCACTAGGGTCTGGCCTCGAACCTTCGCGCGGTTGATCGCCCATCCGGGGCGACCGTGAAGGAACCGCCTATTCCGTGCTGTCCGGGGCCATTTCGCGGGGGAACCGGACGTGTGTCGCACGGAGCCGGGGCGCGACCCCCAGCCCGGCAGGCGGCTCTAGGAAGAAGGAGCTCGCCTCCGTGGCGTCCCACCGTCGACCCAAGCAGCCGAGCCGCGCCCGCGTGACCGTGCTCACCGCGACCGCCGCGGCCGCCGTCGCCCTCACCTCCCAGACTGCCCAGGCCGACCCCCGGCCCAGCAAGAGCGAGGTCAAGGCCAAGGTCGACGAACTCCACCACGAGGCCGAAGCGGCCACCGAGCAGTTCAACCTCGCCGACGAGCGCCGCGAGAAGCTCCAGAAGGAGATCAGCGCGCTCCAGGACCAGGTCGCCCGCGGCCAGGAGGAGCTCAACTCCCTCCGCGCCGGCATCGGTTCGGTCGCCAGCGCCCAGTACCGCAACGGCGGCATCGACCCCGCGCTCCAGCTCTTCCTCTCCTCCGACCCGGACGACTACCTCGACAAGGCCTCCGCGATCGGCCAGCTCAGCGCCAAGCAGGCCGAGACGCTGGAGTCCATCCAGGCCAAGCAGCGCACCCTCGCCCAGCAGCGCGCCGAGGCCACCACGAAGCTCGCCGACCTCGAGGACGTCCGCAAGACGCTCGGTGAGAAGAAGAAGAAGTTCCAGGCCAAGCTGGCCGAGGCCCAGAAGCTCCTCAACACGCTCACCGCCGAGGAGCGGCGGAAGATGCAGGAGGAGGAGCGGCGCGCCAGCCGCGCCGCCGCCGACCGCGTCGAACTCGGCAACGAGGTGCCAGCATCGCAGCGCGGCGCCGCCGCGCTCAGCGCCGCCGCCACACAGGTCGGCAAGCCGTACGTGTCCGGCGCCGAGGGCCCCAACTCGTACGACTGCTCCGGCCTGACCCAGTGGGCCTACCGCCAGGCGGGCGTGAGCATCTCGCGCACCACCTTCACACAGCACAACGACGGCGTGAAGATCGGCCGCAGCCAGCTCAAGCCCGGCGACCTGGTGTTCTTCAACAACCTCGCGCACGTCGGCCTCTACGCGGGCAACAACACCGTCCTGCACGCCCCGAAGCCCGGCACGGTCGTCCGCTACGAGTCGATGAACTACCTCGGCGACTTCCAGTTCGGCGTCCGCATCTGACGCATCCGGGCCGCGGGCGGCGCACCCGCTCATCTCATATGGGCGGCACGCCGGGAAGCGGCCCGAACCGCCCGTCATACGCGCCCGATCGGGGGAAATCCCCGCTCCCAAGCTGACGCCACGCCCCGCCGGTGACCTGTGATTCCCGGCGGCGCGTCATTTTGTACGGATCCTGAGGTCTTTGGTCCGGCCCTGGCCACCCGGCTACTGTCTGCCGCGCAACAGCCCTGCGTACAGCTGAAGGGAGCGCGGTCCGTGGCGTCCCATCGCCGTCCCTCACACCCGGGCCTCCACAGGAGCGCCAAGGTCACCGTCCTGTCCGCCGCGGCGGCCACGGCGGCCGCCGCCTTCGGCGCGACCCCGGTGGCCGCCGAGCCCGCCGACCCGGCCGACGCCACCCGCGCCCGCGTCGACCGCCTCTACGCCGAGGCCGAGAAGGCCACGGAGAGCTTCAACGAGGCCGACGAGCACGCCGACCGGCTGCGCGAGCAGGTCGACCAGGCCCAGGACAGCGTCGCCCGCGGCCAGGAGCGCATCAACCGCATGCGCGGCGCCCTCGGTTCCGTCGCCGGCGCCCAGTACCGCTCGGGCGGCATCGACCCGGCGCTCGCGCTGATGCTCTCCGAGGACCCCGACACGTACCTGGAGAAGGCCGCCGTCCTCGACCGGATCAGCGAACGGCAGGCCGGCGCCCTCAGCGAACTCCGCCGCGCCCAGCGCCGACTGGACCAGGAGCGCAGCGAAGCCACCCGCACCCTCGCCGAACTGGAGCGCAGCCGGGCGGCGGTCGCCCGCCACAAGCGCGTCGTCGAGAAGAAGCTCGCCGACGCCCGCGCCCTGCTCAACTCGCTGCCCACCGAGGAGCGCGACGCCTTCGACCGGGCCTCCCGCTCCGGCCGCGACGACAGCGCCCTGCCGCCGGTCTCCGGCGGGGCCGCGTCCGGCAGGGCCGCCATCGCCGTGGAGGCGGCCCGCTCGGCGGTCGGCAAACCGTACGTGTGGGGTGCCAACGGGCCGCACGGCTTCGACTGCTCGGGCCTCATGCAGTGGTCGTACGCCCAGGCCGGTGTCGGCCTGCCCCGCACCTCGCAGGGGCAGCGCAACGCGGGGCGGCACGTCTCCCTCTCCGAGGCCCGCCCCGGCGACCTGGTCACCTACCGGTCGGACGCCAGCCACGTCGCGATGTACATGGGCAACGGCCAGGTCGTCCACGCCCCCTACCCGGGCGCGCCGGTGCGGTACGACCCGGTCGGCATGATGCCGATCTCGGCGGTCACCCGCGTCTGACGACCGGTTCCCCGCACCGCCGCCCGTACGATCGGGTGCGTGAACCGACAGGAACACGGACCGACGCCGGTACGGCAGGGCCGCCGGCGCCGTACCGCCGCGGCCCTGGCGGGGCCGGCGGTGCTGGTGTCCGTCGCCGTCCTCGCCGGTTGTACGGCTCCGGGGCCGGCGCCCGGGGCGGCGTCGGCGGTCCCGGCCGTCACCGTGACGGCGCCCGAGCCCGAGCTCCGTACCGCGGTGCAGGCCGCGCTGGACCGGCGGGCCGCCGCCGTGCTGGGCCATGACGTGCCGCCCGGCGACCCCGCCGCCCATCTCGCCGACGTACCGCTCGCCACCTGGGCGTACCGGATCATCGACGTGAAGCGGGACGGGGCGCGGGCGACCGTGCGGGCCGAGCTGAGCCACACGCTGACCGGCCACGACACCGGGCCCGTGACCGGCGGCCGCGTCCTGGAGCTCACCCGTGACGACCGCGCCGGCGGCTGGCGCGTCACGGCCGACCGCCCCGCCCCCGGAGCCGCCCCGCAGCTGTGGGAGCAGGGCCCCGTCCAGGTCGTGCGCGGCGCCCGCAGCCTGGTCCTGGGCGTCGGCCACGACCCGGCACGGCTCCGGGATGTCGCCGCCGTCGCCGACCGCGCCGTACCCGCCGTCCAGGCCGCCTGGCCCGGGGAGTGGGCGGGCCGCGTCGTGGTGCTGGTGCCGCGCTCGGTGGACGCGCTGGGGCAGCTCATGGGGCAGCCGGCCGACGCGTACCGGGGCATCGCCGCGGTCACCACCGGGCGTACCGGCCCCGGTGGCGGCGCTCACGCGGACGGGTCGGCCGACCGCGTGATCGTGAACCCCGAGGCGTACGGCGGCCTCGGGGACTTCGGGCAGCGGTTCGTCCTCACCCACGAGACCGTCCACGTCGCGACCCGCGCCCACACCACGGCCGCCACGCCGCTCTGGCTCTCGGAGGGCTTCGCCGACTGGGCCGCCTACCGCGGCAGCGGCCGCACACCCGCCGAGAACGCCCCCGAGCTGCGGGACGCCGTACGGGCCGGGAACCTGCCCGACGCGCTGCCGGGCGACGCCGACTTCACCTTCGGCGGCGACGCCGGAACCGTCGCCCGTGCCTACGCGGGCGGCTGGCTGGCCTGCGAGCTGATCGCCGACCGGTGGGGCGAGGACAAGCTGACCGCGTTCTACCGCCTGGCCGGCGCGTCCGGTGCCGAGCGGGCGTTCCGGGACGTGCTGGACACGACGTCCGACGCGTTCACCTGGGCCTGGCGGGACCGGCTGCGTCAGGAGTTCAGCAGCGCCCCGTCGCGCTGAGCCGCCGTGGCCTGCGCCGGCACCCGGCCCGCCGCCCCGGCCGCCTCGCGCAGCCGCGGCTCCGTGACCGTCTGCAGCCACAGCTGCCGGCACGCCATCAGCGACGCCGCCACCAGCAGCCCGTTCCGTACGAGCAGCAGCGTCAGGCCCAGCCCGTCGCTGGCCACCACGTGCGAGAACCAGATCGGGAACTCCAGCAGCGTCACACCGGTCGCCACCAGCACCAGGATCGCCGCGGGACGCATCCGGCTCGCCCGCCACACCAGGCACACCGACGCGAGACCGACCAGCCACAGCATGTACTGCGGGCTGATCACCCGGCTCGTCGTCGTGAACAGCAGCACCGCGGTGAACGCCGCGTCGCCCAGCGTCGTCGTACCGAACTCGCGCGCCCGCAGCCGCCACAGCAGCAGCCAGGCGAACGCCAGCAGCGTCAGCACCATGGCGGCCCTGCTGACCAGCGGGACGTACGGGCCGAGGAACTCCACCGACCCGTAGTTCAGCCGTACCTCGCCCTCCCACGCGCCGAAGAACCGCGCCACGTGGAAGACCAGCGAGCCCAGCGACTCGACCTCCGTGCCCCGGTCCCGCTGGAACGTCAGGAACGCCAGCGCACCCGGCGCCGCCACGACGCACGCCAGCAGCACCGCCGCACCCGACGCCGCCGCGGCCGGCCACGCGCGGCGCGTCACCCGCCCCCGGGCCGTGCCCACGAGCAGCAGCACCGGCCACACCTTCAGCAGCGCGCCGACCCCGGCCAGCGTGCCCATCGTGCGCGGGTTGCTCACCCCGGCGAGCAGCGCGGCCACGGCGACGGCCGTGACCATCACGTCGTACCGGGCGTACGCGGTCGGGCCGAGGAGCGGCAGGCCGATCACCCACACCCAGGCGCCCGCACGGCACTTGCCGGGCCGCCCGCCCGCGTACATCAGCAGCCCGAACACGGCCGCGTCGCAGATCAGGGCGAGCACGAAGAACGCGTGCGCGTACTCCAGGAACGGCAGCAGCCCGGGGGAGAGGATCGCGAACGCGGCGGCCGGCGGGTACTGCCAGGTGACGTCGTCCAGCGGATACGTTCCGGCACTGAGCACCTGGTACCAGTTGTGGTAGATCACCGAGACGTCCGTGGTGACGTCCGGCCCCGGGACGAAGACGATCCTGAAGGTGTAGAGCAGGAGGACGGCCCTGCTGAGCAGCCAGACGGCCGCCAGGGGAAGCCGTGATCCGCTCGTGTGCTTCATCGGTACCTCGTCCGGTCTCGTTGTCTCATCGGGCTCGGGTCTGGGCGGTGGTACGCGGTGGTGCGCGGTCGGTGCGCGGTGGTGCGGGTGCGCGAGCGGTGCGGCCTGGCCGTTCGGTACTGTCGGCCACGATGCACAAGACGCTGATCGTAACGAACGACTTCCCGCCCCGGCCCGGCGGGATCCAGGCGTTCCTCCACAACATGGCGCTGCGTCTGGACCCCGACCGCGTCGTCGTCTACGCCTCCACCTGGAAGCGCGGACGGGAAGGCGCCGACGCCACCGCCAAGTTCGACGCCGAACAGCCCTTCGAGGTTGTCCGCGACCGTACGACGATGCTGCTGCCGACCCCCAGGGTCACCGCCCGCGCGGTGGAGCTGCTGCGCACGCACGGCTGCGAGTCGGTGTGGTTCGGGGCGGCCGCGCCGCTCGGGCTGATGGGCCCAGCGCTGCGCCGGGCCGGTGCGCGGCGGCTGGTCGCGACGACGCACGGCCACGAGGCCGGGTGGGCCCAGCTGCCGGGTGCGCGGCAGTTGCTGCGCCGGATCGGCGAGGGCACGGACACGCTCACGTACCTGGGCGAGTACACGCGCTCCCGGATCGCCGGAGCGCTCACCCCGCAGGCCGCGGCGCGGATGACGCAGCTTCCGCCGGGCGTGGACGAGACGACGTTCCACCCCGGCTCGGGCGGCGCGGAGGTGCGCGAGCGGCTCGGCCTCACGGACCGGCCGGTGGTCGTGTGCGTCTCGCGGCTGGTGCCGCGCAAGGGCCAGGACACGCTGATCCAGGCCATGCCGGCGATCCTCGCCGAGGTGCCGGACGCCGTGCTGCTGATCGTCGGGGGCGGCCCGTACGAGAAGGAGCTGCGCCGCCTCGCCCGGACGACGGGCGTGGCCGGTTCCGTACGGTTCACGGGCGCCGTGCCGTGGGCGGAGCTGCCCGCGCACTACGGGGCGGGCGACGTGTTCGCGATGCCCTGCAGGACGCGGCGCGGCGGCCTGGACGTCGAGGGGCTCGGCATCGTCTACCTGGAGGCGTCCGCCACGGGCCTCCCGGTCGTCGCCGGGGACTCGGGCGGCGCGCCGGACGCCGTACTGGAGGGCGAGACGGGCTGGGTCGTACGGGGCGGCTCGCCGCGCGACGCGGCCGAGCGGATCGTGCCGCTGCTCCAGGACCCGGAGCTGCGCCGCAAGATGGGGGAGCGGGGCCGGGAGTGGGTCGAGCAGAGGTGGCGCTGGGACCTGCTGGCGGACCGCCTGAGGGAACTCCTGTAGAAGCCCGAAGGGGCAGGGAGCCTAGGCTCCCTGCCCCTTCGGGCTTCCGCGCGGTGTCCTACACGGGGTGTCCTACGCCGGGCGGTAGATCGCTTCGATCTCGTCCGCGAAGTCCTTCGCCACCACGTTCCGCTTCAGCTTCAGCGACGGCGTGATGTGCCCGGCCTCCTCGGTGAACTGGGCCGGCAGGACCCGGAACCTGCGCACCGACTCCGCCTTCGACACCGCCGCGTTGCCGTCGTCGACGGCCTTCTGCACCTCGGCCAGCAGCTCCGGGTCCTCGCGCAGGGACTCCGCCGTCGAACCGGCCGGCTTGCCGTGCTCGGCCGCCCAGCGGCCCAGGAACTCCTCGTCCAGCGTGACCAGGGCGCCCACGAACGGGCGGCCGTCGCCGACCACCATGCACTCCGCGACCAGGGCGTGCCCGCGGATGCGGTCCTCGATGACGGCGGGCGCCACGTTCTTGCCGCCCGCCGTGACCAGGATCTCCTTTTTGCGGCCCGTGATGGACAGGTAGCCGTCCTCGTCGAGCGTGCCGATGTCGCCCGTGTGGAACCAGCCGTCCACCAGCGCCTCCGCCGTCGCGGCCTCGTTCTTCCAGTAGCCCGTGAACACGTTCTCGCCGTGCAGCAGCACCTCGCCGTCGTCGGCGATCCGGACCTTCGAGCCCGGCAGCGGCTGCCCGACCGTGCCGATCTTCTGCCGGTCCCACGGGGTGAAGGCGGTCGCCGCGCACGACTCCGTCAGGCCGTAGCCTTCGAGCACCGTGAAGCCGATGCCGCTGTAGAAGTGGCCGAGCCGCTCACCCAGCGGCGCGCCGCCCGAGATGGCGAACTCGCAGCGCCCACCCAGCACCGCGCGCAGCTTGCTGTACACCAGCGCGTCGAACAGCTTGTGCCTGAGCCGCAGCGTCAGCGAGGGACCGCCCGGCGTGGACTTCGCCTTGCTGTACGCGATCGCGGTCTCCGCGGCCTTGTCGAAGATCTTGCCCTTGCCGTCCGCATGGGCCTTCGCCCGCGCCGCGTTGTAGACCTTCTCGAAGACGCGGGGCACACCCAGGATCAGCGTGGGCCGGAACGACGCCAGCTCGTCCGTGAGGGTCTTGATGTCCGGCAGGCAGCCGAGCCGGATCGGCGCCAGCACCGACGCGACCTCCACCATCCGCCCGAAGACATGCGCGGCCGGCAGGAACAGCAGCACGGACGACTCGCCCGTCCGGAACAGCGGCTTCAGCCGCTCCACGAGATTGCCGCACTCGGCGAAGAAGTTCCGGTGGGTCAGCACACAGCCCTTCGGCCGGCCCGTGGTGCCCGAGGTGTAGACGATCGTCGCCACGTCGTCCGCCTTGGCGGACGCGGACGCCTCGTCGACCGCCTCGTCCGTGACGTCCCGGCCGGCCGCGGTGAGCTCCGCGACGGCGCCGCCGTCGATCCGCCACACCTGCTTCAGGTTCGGCAGCGCGTCCCGCACCTGGGCGACGGACGCGGCGTGCGCCTCGCTCTCCACGATCACCGCGACGGCGCCCGAGTCACCGAGGATCCACTGGATCTGCTCCGGCGAACTCGTCTCGTACACCGGCACGGTGACCGCGCCCGCGCTCCAGATCGCGAAGTCGAGCTGGACCCACTCGTAGCGCGTGCGCGAGATCAGCGCGACGCGGTCGCCGGGCCGTACGCCCCGCGCGATCAGGCCCTTGGCCGCGGCACGCACCTCGGCCAGGAAGCCGGCGGCTGTGACGTCCGTCCAGGAGCCGTCCGCGCCGTCCTTGCCCTCCTTGCGGGCCATGACGGCCACGTCTGGGTGCTGCGCGGCGTTGCGGCGGATGAGATCGGTCAGATTGCCGTCCGCGGGGACCTCGTACAGGGCCGGAAGGCTGAACTCGCGCAAGACTGCTGCTCCTCATCGGGCGCCGACGCCACGGCTCTGTGTGATGCGCCGGTTTGCGGTCCAAGACAGGCACGCACTCAGTGGGGTGAGCACGACTGGACTGCCCGGACGTTACCCATCAGTACTGGGTTCCCGATAGGGGGTCCTGGCCAGATGTTCTGTGCGTCACACGTGGTGGGCGGTCTTCGCGCACAGTAGTCCACGTGCGTGTCGACTAGGAAGTAACCGCAGGTCCGGCCCGTGACAAGAGCGGCCGGAACCCCTGTGGGACGCCGCTCGGGCGGCCCGTAAGGTGAGTTTCCATGCGCGTGCATGTAGTCAGCGACGTACACGGGAACGCCAAGGACCTGGCGCGGGCGGGGGACGGCGCGGACGCCCTCGTCTGCCTCGGCGACCTGGTGCTCTTCCTCGACTACGACGACCACTCGCGCGGCATCTTCCCTCAACTCTTCGGCGAGGCCAACGCCGACCGGATCGTCGCCCTGCGCACCGCCCGCCGTTTCGAGGAGGCCCGCGCCTTCGCCCGCGACCTGTGGGCCGAGCTGGCGAAGCAGGGCGTGGAGCGCGGCGAGGCCGTCGAATCGGCGGTGCGCGCCCAGTACGCCGAGCTGTTCGCCGCCTTCCCGGCGCCGACGTACGCCACATACGGGAACGTCGACATCCCCGCCCTGTGGCCCGAGTACGCCCGCCCCGGCACGACCGTCCTGGACGGCCAGCGCGTCGAGATCGGCGGCCGCGTCTTCGGCTTCGTGGGCGGCGGGCTCCCGTCGCCCATGCGCACCCCGTACGAGATCCCGGAGGAGGAGTACGCGGCGAAGGTCGAGGCGCTGGGCGAGGTCGACGTCCTGTGCTCGCACATCCCGCCGGACGTCCCCGAGCTGACGTACGACACGGTGGCCCGCCGCTTCGAACGCGGCAGCGGCGCGCTGCTGGAGGCCATCCACCGGGTACGCCCGCGCTACGCGCTCTTCGGGCACGTCCACCAGCCGCTGGCGCGGCGCATGCGGATCGGCGCGACGGAGTGCGTGAACGTGGGCCACTTCGCCTCCTCGGGGCGGCCCTGGGCCCTGGAATGGTGACGGGTGGCGGCGCGATAGCCTTCCCCCACGTACCGAGCCCTCCGGAGGAGCCACAGCGATGGCGGAACACACCAGCTCCAGCATCACGATCGAGGCGGCACCGGCCGACGTCATGGGCGTGATCGCGGACTTCGCGCGCTACCCGGAGTGGACGGGCGAGGTCAAGGAGGCCGAGGTCCTGTCCGAGGACGCGGCCGGCCGCGCCGAAGAGGTCCGCCTCCTGCTGGACGCCGGCGCGATCCGCGACGACCACACCCTGGCGTACACCTGGACCGGCGACCACGAGGTGAGCTGGACCCTCGTCAAGTCCCAGATGCTCCGCGGCCTCGACGGCTCCTACACCCTGACCCCGCTCACGTCCGGCACCCGCACCGAGGTCACGTACCAGCTGACGGTCGATGTCAAGATCCCCATGCTCGGCATGATCAAGCGCAAGGCGGAAAAGGTCATCATCGACAGGGCCCTGGCCGGCCTGAAGAAGCGCGTGGAGTCCACCACCAAGTCCTAGGCCCCACGCCGGGTCGGCCTGTGCCGCCGGGTTCACTGTGGGGCGGTGGGCTGGTCCGATACCGCCGGGTTCACTGTGGGGCGGTGCGCTGGGCCGGTACGGCCGGTTTCGCTGCGGGACGATGGGCTGGTCCTGTACTGCCGGTTCCGCTGTGGGACGGTGCGCCGGCCTGTGCCGCCGGTTTTGCTGTGGGCATGCGTTCTCCCCCAAGGACTTCGTCCAGGGAGGTACCCCCACCCCCAAGCACT
>NZ_JABWDV010000192.1 GCF_013362995.1 Streptomyces sp. TRM64462
GTGACGTACGCCGTGCAGAACCAGTGGAGCGGTGGCTTCACCGCGCAGGTCACGGTACGGAACACGGGCACGGCCCCGGTCGACGGCTGGCGCGTCGGCTGGACCTGGCCGTCGGGGCAGAGCGTCACGCAGGCGTGGAACGCCGCGGTCGGCCAGTCGGACGCGGCGGTGACGGCCGCGAACGTCGCGTACAACAGCGTCATCCCGGCCGGCGGCACGGTGACGTTCGGCTTCAACGGCGCCTGGTCCGGGGCCAATACGGCACCGGCGGCGTTCACGCTGAACAGCGCGGACTGCACGGCCGGCTAGCCTGCCCGGGCGATCGACGAAGAAGCGATGTGGTCTGAGGACCACGCGGGACGCGCCATGGGCCCGCACGTGACGCGCCACGGCCGGTGCGTGGCGCGTCACGGCCGGTGTGTCAGGCGCCGCCGGGGCGGGGCGGCCGGTGGCCGAGCAGGCCCTGGGCCTCCAGCTCGGCGTGCACGAGACGGGCGTACTCGGTGGCCCCGCGCTCCGAGGTGTGCGTGTTGTCCCGCTTCTCGGTGGTCAGGTACAGGGCCTTGGACTCCTCGGGGCCGAGTTCCTCGACGCGCGCCTTGGTGAGGGCGGTGAGGTCGACCAGCGGCGTGCCCAGCTCTGCGGCGAGGGCGCGGATCTCGGCGGGGTGGTTCACGCCGAGGCCGTTGACGAGGAGGGCGATGTCGTTGTCCAGGGTGCCGTCGCGGTTGAACCAGCGGCGGACGATGGGGGTGACGAGGACCGGTCGGCCGCCCTCCGCCCGTATGCCGTCGACGAGCGCGGTGAGGTTGGCGCGGTAGGTGGCGGCGTCGGTCTGCTTGTCGTTGTGCGCGAGCTGGACGAGGACGAGGTCGCCGGGGCGGATCCGGGCGCGGACCCGGTCGAACAGCGCCGGGTTGGCGAGGTAGCTGACCGTGGACTCGCCGGAGTCGGCGTGGTTGGCGACGGCGGTGCCCCGGCCGAGGAGCTGGGGAAGCCGCTGGCCCCAGCCGGTGTACGGCTCCCCCGGCTGGTCGCACACGGTCGAGTCGCCGATCAGCACGAGCTGCCGGGCCCTGGGCGCCGGCGTGACCCGGATCGCGTCGAGCGCCGGGGCGGGCCCGCCGAACCTGAGGTCCAGGCCGGGTGAGCCGTCCGGTCCGGTCGGTTCGCCCTCCGGGGTGCGGACGTCGACGGTGAACGACCGGGTGACGCGCTCCCCCGCCCCGGTGGCCGTCTCCGGCAGCAGGGCGCGGCGGGTCTCACCGGTGACGGAGGTGGCGGCGGCGGTGTCCCCGCCGAGCGTGACCGTCACGTCGTACGTGCCGGGCGTCACGGGGAAGTGGCAGGTGAGGGCGGCGGGGCCGGTGCCGGTGTCCGTGCCGTCGGTGCAGTGCCGGAGGCCCTGCCCGTACGGTCCCGATGCGTACGCGGGTGCGGCCGCCGGAAGGGTGGTCGCGAGTGCGGCGACGGCGGTCGTGAGCAGGGCGAGGCTTCTCACGCGGGCGCCGGTGCGGGCGCCTGTGTCGGTGTGGGACATGTGCGGGGGGTGTCTCCTCATGTGCGGTCCGCGACGGGGATGCCGAAGTCCGGGGTGCCGTCGGCCTTCCAGCCGAGGCGCTGGATGCGGGTGTGCCGGTTGGGGTCGTGCAGCGGGTCGCCGGTGATGTCCTTGTACTGGCGCGCGTGGTAGACGAGGACGTCGGTGCGGCCGTCCTCGGCGACGGTGAAGGAGTTGTGGCCCGGCCCGTACTGCTTGGTGGAGTCGTTGCTGGTGAAGACCGGTGTCGGTGACTTCGTCCAGGACGCCGGGTCCATCAGGTCGCTGTCGGCGTCGGCGGTGAGCAGGCCGAGGCAGTAGTTGCTGTCCGTGGCGCTGGCCGAGTACGTCATGAAGACGCGGCCGTTGCGCCGGATGAAGGCGGCGCCCTCGTTGACCTTGAAGCCGATGCACTCCCAGTCGTACTCGGGTGTGGTGAGCCGCACCTGGGGGCCGGTCAGGGTCATCGGGTCGGCCATGCGGGACAGGAAGACGCCGGTGTTGTTGTCCATGCCGGGCTCGTGCTGCGCCCAGGCGAGGTAGCGGTCTCCGCGGTGGGTGAAGGTGGTGGCGTCGAGCGAGAAGGTGTCCCAGGCGGTGGTGATGCGTCCCTTCTCGGTCCAGGTGCCCTGGAAGGGGTCCGGGGACGCGTTCTCCAGTACCCACATGCGGATGCGCCAGATGTCGTGCGCGGGCGCGGCGGCGAAGTAGATGTACCAGCGGCCGTCGATGTGGTGGATCTCGGGGGCCCAGATGTGGGCGCCCATGTCGCCGCTGGTGTGCTTGCGCCAGATGACCGCCTCGTCGGCCGTGGCGATGCCGTGCAGGGTGCGGGAGCGGCGCAGGATGATCCGGTCGTACTCGGGGGCGGTCGCAGTGAAGTAGTAGCGGCCGTCGGTGTGGCGGTGGATGTGCGGGTCGGCGCGGTTGCGGACGAGCGGGTTGTCGTACGGGCGGCCCGGCAGCGCGCCCGGTGCTTGCGCGGCCG
>NZ_JABWDV010000193.1 GCF_013362995.1 Streptomyces sp. TRM64462
GGCGCGGAAGCCGCGGGGCGGCGCGGAAGCCGCGGGGCGGCATGGGAGCCGCGGGGCGGCGCGGGGCGGCCCTTCGCCGTCCGGGATACTGTGCCGCGCGGTCAGCGGCGGGGCGGGCGGACGGACGGGGCGGGTTGCGGTGGCGAGGGTGCGGCGGGGGGCGGCCGAGCGGCGGGAGGAGCTGCTGCGGGCGACGGTCGAGCAGATCGAGGCGCGGGGCGTCGCGGCGGTGCGGGTCTCGGACGTGGCGCAGGCGCTGGGGGTGAGCGGCGCACTCGTCCTGTACCACTTCTCGACGAAGGAGCGCCTCGTGGCCGCCGCGTTCGCGTACGCCGCCGAGGGTGACCTGGCGGAGCTGCGCCGGATCCTGGGGCGCCGGGGCCCGGCCGCACGGCGGCTGCGGGCGGCCGTCCGCTGGTACGTGCCGTCCGGGCAGGCCAAGGGGTGGCGGCTGTGGATCGACGGCTGGGCGGCGGCGCTGCGCGAGTCGGCGCTGCGGGAGGTGACCGCGGGGCTCGACCGCCGGTGGAAGGCGGCGCTGGCGGAGGTGTTCGCCGAAGGCGCGGCGGCCGGCGAGTTCCGGTGCGCCGACCCCGAGGCGGCGGCCGGCCGGCTGACGGCGCTGCTGGACGGCCTGGGCGTCCAGATGACCGTGTACCGCGGCTCCCTGAACCGGGCCACCATGCTCCGCTGGGCCGACGAGGCCCTGGCCCGCGAACTGGACGCGCCGGCCGGCACCGCGACCGGCCCGGCCGAAGCGCCCCTCGCCGAGGCCTGAGGACTCAGGTCGCCGCTACGGGGGCGGGGCGACGGTGCCTGGGCCTCCGACGGTTTCGGCGTGGGCACGCTGCCCCTAGGAGTGCGCCACAGGCGGTACCACCCGGGCGATGGGGCCCGTACTCCAAACGCCTCCGGGGTGCCCTCGTGTTTGCGGCGCGGCGCCCCCGGTGCACGGACGCACACGCCGCCTCCGCGCTACAGCGGCATCAGGTCCGGGCGCTTGGCGGAGACGTGGTCGCCGGAGCTCTCGCCGCGGAGGCGGCGGCCGATCCAGGGGACCAGGTACTCGCGGGCCCACTGGACGTCGTCGCGGCGTTCCTCGAGGGTGCCGCGCGGGGGCAGGGGCGGCCACGGGTGGTCCGGGTCGGCGGGGACCTCCAGACCGAGGACCTGGCCGGCGCGCAGGGCGACGCGGGTGTGGCCCTCCGGCGAGAGGTGCAGCCGGTCGGCGTCCCAGGCGCGGCGGTCCTGGACGGTCCTGAGGGACCACAGGTCGAGTACGGGGCAGCCGTAGCGGTCGGCGATGGCCCTGACGTGGCCGTTGTACGTGGCGATCTTGCCGCGCAGATGGCGCAGGACGGGGACGCCCCGGGTGTCGAACCCGGTGGTGACCAGGACGGTGCCGATGGCGGACGTCAGGTCGGCGACCGCCCGCTCGAAGCGTTCCGCGACGTCGTCGGGGTCGCTGCCCGGGCGGATGATGTCGTTGCCGCCCGCGCAGAACGTCACCAGATCGGGGGCGAGTTCCTTGGCGCGCGGGACCTGTTCCTCGACGATCTGGTCCAGCAGTCTGCCGCGTACGGCCAGGTTGGCGTACCGGAACTCGCCCTCCTCCGGGAGCCGGTCGGCCAGCAGGACCGCGAGCCGGTCGGCCCAGCCGACGAACGTGCCGTCGGGTCCCGGGTCCCCCACGCCTTCGGTGAAACTGTCGCCGACCGCCGTGTACGACCCGATCACGTACCTCTCCCCCATCGTCGAATCGTCTGCCACAGGAGCACATCTTTCACCCCGGGATGTGACCTACGCGACCGTAAGGAGGGGTTGACGCGGCGTGATCTGTGCCACCGCTGTGCGAAAAGGCCGCCGCCCGGCACCGTGTCGGGTGCCGGGCGGCGGTGTGATTCAGGCGCTCGGGCGCTCAGATGCCCAGGCGCTCAGCTCTGGCGCTTCAGATGGAGACGCCGTGGCTGCGGAGGTAGGCCAGCGGGTCGATGTCCGAGCCGTAGCTCGGGCTGGTGCGGATCTCGAAGTGCAGGTGCGGGCCCGTGGAGTTGCCGGTCGAGCCGGAGAGGCCGATCTGCTGGCCGCCGCCGACGGTCTGGCCGGCGGAGACGGAGAGGGAGGAGAGGTGGGCGTACTGCGAGTAGTTGCCGTCGGCGTGCTTGATGACGACCTCGTTGCCGTACGCGCCGCTCCAGCCGGCCGAGACGACCGTGCCGGGGCCGACGGCCTTGACGCTGCTGCCGGAGGAGGCGGCGAAGTCGACACCGGTGTGGTAACCGGAGGACCACATGGAGCCGGAGGCGCGGTACGGCGTGGTGACGCCGGCGGAGACCGGGGCGGTGAAGCCGGAGGCGCTCTGCGCGGGAGCGGCCGGGGCGGGCGCGGCGGCCGGGGCCTCGGTCCGCGTGGTGGAGCGGGAGGCGCGCTTCTCCGTGGTGGTGTCCTTCGCCTTCGGCTTGGCCTTGGCGGTCTCGGCCTTGGCCTTGGCCGGGTTCTTCGCGCCGAGGGTCAGCTTCAGACCGGGGTGGATGAGCGACGGGTCGTCGCCGATGGCCTCGCGGTTGTCCGCGTACAGCTTCTTCCAGCCGCCCTTGACGTTCTTGTTGTGGGCGATCTTCGCCAGGTAGTCGCCCGCGACGACGGTGTACACGCGGGGCGCCGGCTTGGCGGCCTCGGTCACGGACGTGGCGG
>NZ_JABWDV010000194.1 GCF_013362995.1 Streptomyces sp. TRM64462
AGCCCGAGGCAGAGGCCGAATTCGAGTCCGAGCCCGAGGCAGAGGCCGAATTCGAGTCCGAGCCCGAGCCCAAGCCCGAGGCAGAGGCCGAGCCCGAGGCAGGGGCCGAACCCAAGTCCGAGGCCGAATCCGAGCCCGAGTCCAAGCCCGAGCCCGAGCCCGAGGCCGGGGCCCGAACCGGCCGCCCGAAGGCGGCCGACGGCGGCGGCGTCGTCGCGGAGGGGCGGCGGGCCGAAGCCCCGGCGGGTGCGGCGACCGGCGCGGGCAGGACCGCACGGCGGGCGCATGCCGTCACGCAGGGGACGTCCCGCCCCGAGGGCGGCGGCAGGGCGGCGCCCGGGGACGCGCCCGCGCCCGCGCGGCAGTGGCCGCTCCTCACCGTGCTGGGGCTCACCGCGCTGGGCCTGCTGATCATCGGCTTCGACCCGTTCCGGCACGCGCCCCGGATCGGCGCGCTGCTGATCGGGGCCGCCCTGCTGACCGGCGCCGGGCTGCGGCGCGCGCTGCCGTCGGTCGGCATGCTGGCCGTACGGTCCCGGTTCACGGACATGATCACGTACGCGGCGCTGGGCGGGGCCATCGTGCTGTTCGCCCTGATGACGCAGCCGGGCCCGTGGCTGGAGATCCCGTTCCTGAAGGAAGCGGTGCGCTTCACCGTCCGGTGAGGGAACGTACCGACGGCGCCCATCCCCTCCCCCGAGTCAGGACGGGCGCCGTCTGACATCCAGAGTCATGGACGTGCCAATTTCGATCAAGAGATGTCAGTTCGCTGTGGCACGGAGGCGACCATTCCGGCACGGTGTGAGCAGTCCGCCACGAACGGGAAACCGTGCCCCGGAACTGCCATCCTTGCTTCGCGCATCCTCAAGGGCACATCACGCACGGACCGGGGGACTAAGGGGGAGTGATGCCTCGTTGGAAGGCGCTGCCGGAGGAACTCGACCCGCAGGTCAGGGAGTTCGCGGGGCAGCTCCGCAGGCTGGTGGACCGCAGTGGGCTCAGCGTCGCCGCGGTGGCGGACCGTACGGGGTACAGCAAGACCTCGTGGGAGCGGTATCTGAACGGGCGGCTGCTCGCGCCCAAGGGCGCGATCCTCGCGCTGGCGGAGGTGACCGGGACCGACCCGGTGCACCTCTCGACGATGTGGGAGCTGGCGGAACGGGCCTGGAGCCGCGCGGAGATGCGCCACGACCGCACGATGGAGGCCCTCCGTATCGCCCAGGCCCGCGCCGCCCTGGACGCCCCGGACGCCCCGGACGCCCGGGACGCCCCGGGCGGCACACCCCCGGACGGCACACCCCCGTCCCCGGCGGGGCCTTCCGCCCCGGGCGCACCCTCCGGTCCCGGTACGCCGTCCGGTCCGGGTGCCGCGCCCGCTCCCGTCGTCTGGCCCGTCGCCGGTTCCGGCACGCCCGGGCAGCCGCGGCCCTCCGTCATCCCGCCCGACGGCGGCCCCAACGGCCCGGCGCCCCGCGACCCGTCCCCGCAGCCCTCC
>NZ_JABWDV010000195.1 GCF_013362995.1 Streptomyces sp. TRM64462
ACCAAGGCCACCGAGCCCACCAAGGCCACCGAGCCCACCAAGGCCACCGAGCCCACCAAGGCCACCGAGGCCACCGAGGCCACCGAGGCCACCGAGGCCACCGAGGCCACGGGTGCCCCGGACTCCACAGGCACCACGGGCTCCCACGCGTCCACCGGCTCCGCGACGGCGCCTCATCCCGTGGACGAGTCCCGGCCGCTCGGCCGGATCCTGCTCTTCGGTCTCCAGCACGTCCTCGTCATGGCCGCGACCCCCATCTCGGCCGTCTTCCTGATGAGCGCGACGCTCGGTCTCGGCCCCCGCCTGACGGTCGATCTGCTCTCGGCCGCCTTCGTGCTCTCCGGGGTCGGTTCCCTGATCCAGTCGCTCGGGCCCTGGAGGTTCGGGCCCAAGCTGCCGTTCGTGATGCTGCCGGGTGGCGCACCGCTCATCCTGTTCCTGGCCATCGCCGAGCAGCACGGGCTGCGCACGGCCACCGGCGCGGTGATCCTCACCGCCGCCTTCTACTTCGTCGTGCTGCCGGTCTTCTCCCGGCTGCTCGCGTTCTTCCCCGCCCTGGTCATCGGCACGATGATCGTCATCGTCGGGGTCAACCTGGTGAAGGTCGGCGCGGTCCTCGTCACCGGCCGCCCCGGCACCCCCGGCTTCGGGGACCCCACGAACCTGATGCTGGGCATGGCGACGATCGGCTTCACCGTCGCGTTCTACCGGCTGTTCACCGGCGTCCTGCGGCAACTCGCCGTCATGCTGGGCCTGATCGCCGGTACCGTCCTCGCCTTCCTGCTCGGCGCGGCCGACTTCGGTCCGGCCGCCGACGGCGGACTGATCAGTGTCCCGCAGCCGCTGCCGTTCGGGACACCCGAGTTCAACCTGATCGCCGCGCTGCCGCTCATGCTGTACAGCCTCGCCTCGATGGCGGAGGCCACCGGGCAGACCGTCATCAACGCGGAGGCGGTCGGCAAGCCGGTCGACAAGCGCCGGGACGTCCCGAGGACGATACGCGGCGACGCCGCCACGTCCCTGTTCGGCGGTTTCTTCGGGCTGCCGCTGATGGTGACGAGCGGCGAGAACATCGGCATTGTCCGGGTCACCGGCGTCCGCAGCCGGTACGTCACGGCCGCCGCCGGCGTCGTCCTCGTCGCCATCGGCTTCCTGGCGCCCGTCACCCGCGCGATCAGCGTGGTGCCTTCGGCGGTCGTCGGCGGCACGGCCATGGTCGTGTTCGCCGTCATCACGGTCCTCGGCGTGCAGATGCTGGGGCGTGCGGGGCTCGACCGGCACACCAACACGTTCATCTGCGCGGTGGCGATCGCCCTGGGGCTGCTGCCCATCCTGATCCCGGGCGTGTACGGGGGCTTTCCGCCGAACCTGCGGATCCTGCTCGAAAGCGGCGTCGCCGTGGGCGCGTTCGTGGCCGCGGCGCTCAACATCCTGTTCCACCACGTGGGTCCGCGCCCGAAGCGCGCCCGCTCGGCCGACGCGCCGAACGCACCGGAAAGTGACCGATGAACGACCTCTCCCCCGACCTCCTCGACACGGCCGGCCCGCTCCTCCTCGTGCCCGACGCGGTGTTCACGCCCGGCGGCCCGGCGGCGGCGACCGGCCGGCACGCGGTCGTCGTGGCCGACGGCTCCTTCCGCGCGGTGGGCCCTGCCGCGGAGCTGCACCGTACCCATCCGCATCTGACGCCCGTCCGGCTGCCGGGGCACGTCCTGATGCCGGGCTTCGTCGACGCCCATCACCATCTGACGCAGAGCTTCGGCTCGGCGCTGGCCTTCGGCGAGCCGTCGGAGATCTTCCGCCGGGTGTGGGTGCCGCTGGAGAACGCGCTGGACGAGGAGTCCGCGTACGTGGCGGCGAAGCTGGCGGCACTCGAAGCGCTGCGCGGCGGTTTCACGACCGTCGCGGACGCGGGCACGCGCGCCGCCGTGGACGTCGAATGCGTGGCATCGGCGGCGCGTGACGCCGGCATCCGCTGCGTACTCGGTCTGGTCTGCAACGACGCGGACGGCGAGGAGCCCGAGGGCTCCGGCGGCACGCTCGCGCGTGCCGAGAAGCACCTCGCGCGGTACGCGGACGACCCACTGGTCCGGCCGTCCCTCGCGGTCTCCGTCCCCGAGGCGGCGACCGCCCGCACCCTGCGCGACACGGCCCGTCTGGCGGCCGACGCGGGGGCCGTGGTCCAGATCCATGTCAACGAGCATCTCGCGGGCGTGGAACGGTCCCTCGTCCGGCACGGTCTGCGCCCCCTGGAGTATCTGCACGAAGTGGGCGCTCTGGGCCCGCAGTTGCTGGCCGCGCACGCGACGCTGCTGACGCCCCGGGAGCTCACGCTGCTCGCCGACAGCGGGGCGGCCGTGAGCTACAACCCGGTGGCCAGTGCCTGGAAGGGCAACGCCGTGGCCCCGGCGGGGGCGATGGCGGAGCGCGGCATCCGGTTCGGCCTGGGCACGGACGGCACGCGCGGCGACGCGTTCCGGCTGGCCGAGGCCGCGGAGTTCGCGCAGCGTCTGGCGTTCGGGCTGGCCTCCGGCGACTCGTCCTGCGGCGCCGGCTGGACCTGGCTGGACCACGCCGCCCGGGGCGGCGCCGATGCGGTCGGCCTCGGGGCGCGCACGGGCACGGTCACGGAAGGCGCGGCCGCCGACTTCCTGCTCGTGGACGTGTCCACTCCGGAGCTGCGGCTGTCGTGGGACCTGCCCTGGGAGCTGGTACGGCGCGGCAACCGGGACCAGATCACGGCGGTGTTCGTCGGCGGGCGGCTGCGGATGTGGCGCGGCCGGCCGACCGGCTGGGACGGCCCCGCGCTGGTGGAACAGGCGGCCGAACTGGCCCACACGGTCATGGCCCGGGCCTCGGTGACCCGGGTGCACCCGACGTCGTCGGAAGCGCGGGAGGCGACGCAGGCCCGGGCCTCCGCTCGGGCACGGAAGGCGGCGCAGGCGCGGGACGCGAACGCGGCACAGCACGCGAACGCGGCGACGCCGGACCGGGGTACGCCACCGGGCCGGGGCGCGTCGCCGAGCCAGAGTGCGGCGCCGAGCCAGAGTGCGGCACCGAGCCGGAGTGCTGAGCCGAGTCAGGGCGTGACACCGGACCAGAGCGCGACGCCGAGCCAGAACGCGACACCGGACCCGAGCGCGGCACCGAGCCAGAGCGCAACGCCGGACCGGAGCGCAACGCCGGACCGGAGCGCGACACCGGACCCGAGCGCGAC